>DASRBA010000447.1:0-2101 GCA_035637895.1 Myxococcaceae bacterium | reverse complement strand
GCTCCTGGGTCCCCTTCCTGGCCCTGATCGCGGGGCTGGCGGCGCTGGGCCTCCGCCACCGCCGGCCGCTCGCCTTCTACGAGGCGTACCTGGTGGCCGCCTCCTACGGCTTCTTCTTCGTGCTGCTGGCGTACCTGGCGGCCTTCATGAACTTCTACGTGGCCTACGGCATCAGCATGCTGGGCATCGGCGCGGCGGTGACGGCGTTCCTCCGGCGCATCTTCCCCACCGAGCGCCGCTGGGTCCTCGCCGCCACCTGGGGCGCCACCATGCTGGTGCCCACGGGCGCGGTGGTGCTCCAGGGGTACACCGGCCTCATCTACACGCTGGAGATCCTCGCGGTGCTGCTGGGCCTGATGGTGGCCGCCACGCGCCAGGGCGTCCGCGCCTTCCTCTCCGACCTGCCGGGCCAGATCGCCCAGGGAGCCGAGTAGCCATGACCGCCGCCCTTCACGTCCTCGCCACCGCGCTGTACCTCGCCGCCGGAACCTCGACCGAGACGCCGGCCGGAGAGGCGACCATTCCCCTCGATCAACTCCTGCCGCTCCTCCAGCAGAAGGCGCCCGCGAAGGCGGACGCGCCGCCGCCGGTGGACGCGGTGGTGACGCGCGCGGAGCTCAAGGGGCGCTTGACCACCGACGCCATCCACGTCGACGCCCACTTCGAGGTGAGGGTGCTGGCCGCAGGGCGGTGGACGCGCGTTCCGCTGCTGGGGGTGTCGCCGGAGGCGGTGCTGAGCTCGGACCCGAAGGTGGGGGACGGGGTGGTGGTGGCCATCCACGGCGGGGAGTTGCTGCTGCTCGCCCACGAGCCCGGCGCGTACCCGGTGGACGCCACCCTTGTGGTCCGCGCAGTGCCCAGCGGCTCACGGAGGACGGTGTCGCTGAAGGTCGCCCCCGGCGGTCCGCCGGTCCCGCTCCAGTTGGAGGTGGACCCGGCCTTCACCGTGGTCGAGCCCGCCGCGGGTGGCGAGCCGTCCGTCGCGGTCTACCCGCGCGCCGGTGAGTGGAGCGTGGGGTGGACGGTGGCCGCGCCGAAGGCCGCCGCCAAGGTGGCGCAGCGGCCGGCGCTGGAGCCGAAGATCACCCGAGCGCGGGCGGTGTGGGTCTCCACGCTGGAGGGGAAGCTGGGCCTGCGCGTCCTGTACTCGCTGAGGCTCAACCGGGCGGAGAAGATCTCGGTGGAGCCGCCGCCCGGCTACCGCCTGGAGCGCGCCGCGGTGAACGGCCGAGCGGTGCCGCTGCCCGAAGCGGGGCACGCGCTGGACGTGGAGGTGGCGCCGCCCAACCCGGGTGACACCGAGGCGAAGCTGGAGCTGGCGCTGGCCGAGGACCTGGGCGTCTTCCACCTTTCGGGCAACGTCAACCTGAAGCTGCCGCGCGCCTCCTGGCCCATCGCCGACGTGTCCGCCGAGGCGTACCTCCCGGCCGTCTTCAACTACCGGCGCCAGGGCGGCAGCCTGGAGCAGGTGCTGGACGGCGCGGAGGCCTGGGACGCCGCCTTCGGCACGCCGTTCGCCGAGGGCGAGGTGCTCCCCGGCAAGGTGCTCCGCTTCCGCCAGTACCTGGTGTCCAGCTCCTCGCCGGACGTGGCGCTGGGGTACTCGGTGGATATCGCCAAGTCCTACTTTCAGTGAGCGTGGCCAGATGGGCGGGAGAGGGGCGCATCGCCTCGGGGCCGAACGCCTGAGGAGCAGCAATGCGTTGGCATCCGCATGATTTTCCGAATGAAGCGCCAGCCCTACGTCCTACTTGCGCCTTGCCAAGGCGGGGGTCGAGGGTTCAAATCCCTTTTCCCGCTCAGAATTCAAGGGCTTAGATGGACCGGCCAGTACATCAGCCAGCGCTGATGTACTGGCCGATGTCTTTTGAGCCTCTCCAAAGAACGTCGGATCGCCGGGCTATGACCGATTCGACTGGGCGCACGAGTTCTTCAGCAGCTCCGCCACGCGGGAGGGATTGGATAGACGATGGGCACACTCGTGTTCATGCCGTGGACGACGATTTCGAAGGGCTGCCGAGTCGGCGAGTTCGAGCTGTCGGTTCTCACGAGCTAGGGACCCCGGCGGGCTGAAAATCTCACGAGCATTCCCCCCCTCGGG
>DASRBA010000446.1:0-11582 GCA_035637895.1 Myxococcaceae bacterium | reverse complement strand
GCTCCCACTGCCGAAACGTCCAGTCGATAAGCCGCTTCTGGTCCCCGCTGAGCTCCTCGGGCCCCATCTCGCTGACCCCTCAGAACCGATCCGGCTCCGGCATCATCGGCGGCGAGATCTGCGTCGTCTTCGGCGAGGGCGGCACCATCGGCATCACCACGCTGAACTTCGACCCACGGCCGATCTCGGAGGAGACCTTGATCGCGCCTCCGTGGCCCTCCACGAAGCTCTTGACGATGGCCAGGCCGATGCCGGCGCCGCCGTACTCGCGGGTGGAGCTGTTGTCCACCTGGTAGAAGCTCTCGAAGATCTTCTCGAACTGGTCGGGCGGGATGCCGACGCCGGTGTCCTCGACGACGACCTGGTACCCCTCCACGCCCAGGTCCGGCTGCCGCTCCGGGCCGTTGACCGTCACCGCCACGTTCCCGCCCCGCGCGGTGAACTTCACCGCGTTGGCCAGCAGGTTCACCACCGCCTGCCGCAGCTTCTCCCGATCCGCGCTGGCCACCAGCACCGGCACCCCGCGCGCCTTGGGCTCCACCGTCACGCCCTTCTTGTTCGCCTGCGGCCGCACCGACGAGATCGCGGACGCCACCAGCTCCGGCACGTCCGTGGGCCCGAAGTTCAGCCGCACCTTCCCGGCCTCGATCTGGCTGATGTCCAGGATGGACGTGATGAGCTTCAGCAGCGTCTCACCCTTGTCCATGATGGTCTTCACGTAGTCGCCCTGCTCCGGGTTCATCGGCCCGGCCAGCCCCTCGGACAGCATCTCCGAGTACCCGATGATCGACGTGAGCGGCGTCCGCAGCTCGTGGCTCACCGTGGCCAGGAAGGACGACTTCAGCCGGTCCAGCTCCTTCAGCTTGTTGAAGGCGTCCTCCAGCCTCCGGTTCCTGTCCTCCAGGTCCCGGTTGGTCTCCAGCGTGGCCTCCACGTGGAGCTGGGTGGTGAGGAACGTCTTCTGCCCCACCGCCACCAGCGACTGGAGGATCTGCGCGAAGTTGAGCACCACCTTCGCCACCGTGCTCTCCGGCGCCCGCCGGATCCGCCCCAGGTGGGTCTGCAGCAGCGCCAGGTCCAGCCCCCGGCTGATCTCCAGCAGCGACCCAGGCAGCGACTCCAGATCATCCGGCTGGAAAGGGCCGAAGATGATCCGCCCGATGTCGTCGCCCTCCCATAGCACCGGCGTCATCAGGTACCGCAGCCCGGTGAAGCACTGCACCGTCAGCATCCGCTTCGGCCCCGGGCCGGGCTCCATCTGCGGGGTGTAGCGCGCGCCCTGCTGAGGCGAGAGCGGCCCGTCCTTGATCCGCGCCACCGTCTGCGTGCAGCGCAGCCGCCCCTCCGGGAAGGAGAACACGTACCCGCAGAAGTCGCCGTTGCCGACCTTGACGTCGGAGAGCTTGTCCCCGTTCTCGTCGAAGACCTTGATCCCCACCCGGTACAGCTCCACGAAGGACTTCACCACCTCGTTGAAGGAGGCGAGGTCCACCATGTCGGAGAGCGTCAGCCGGCGCTGGAGCACCGAGTCGCGCCGGCTCGTCGACGGGATGCCGCCGCCCGAAGGTGCGCCCGCGCTCATGCCGGGGACCTGGGCGTGGGGCCGGACGGGCCCGGCGGCGCCGGCGTCCGGGGCGGGTACTTCGCCTCCAGCGCGCTCCCGCGGGTGTCCACGTTGGTGAAGATCTGGGAGAGGAACTCCTCCTCGGTGAGCGAGATGTTCTTTCCCAGGTTGGCCCGCCCGTCGATGGCCCGGTACGCCTCCTGGAGCACCGCGTGGAGGGTCTCCAGCACGCCCTCGCCCCGGATGGCCACCGCGCCGATGACCTTCTCCTTCCCCTTCTTGCGCGTCTCCTCGATCTCCGCGTCCGTCTTCGACTCGGGGAGGTCGCGCTTGTTGTACTGGATGACCACCGGGACCTGGCTGGAGTCCAGCCCGTTCTCCCGCATGTTCTCCTGTAGGTTCTTCCAGTAGGCGTTGTTCTCCGCCGCCATCGCCCGCCGGCTGTCGGCGATGAACGCCACCGCGTCCGCGTTCTGCAGCACGATGCGCCGGGTGGCGTTGTGGATGACCTGCCCGGGCACGGTGAACAGCTTCACCTTCACCTTGAAGCCGGAGGCGGTGTGGAAGAACACCGGCAAGAGGTCGAAGAACAGCGTCCGGTCGTCGTGCGTCTCCACCGTCAGGAGCCGCCCGCGCACCTCCGGCGACGTCCGCGCGTGCAGCTGCTGCAGGTTGGTCGTCTTCCCGGACAGACCAGGCCCGTAGTAGACGATCTTGACCGTGACTTCGCGCTGGGCGTGGTTGAGCTGCACGAGAGTGAGGCCCGCGTGGGAGACTCTCCCAGATTTATAAGGGACGCCGAAGCGCGTTTGAAGGGCCCGCTTGCGACTACCGCGGGTGGGGTCGCAGGGACTCGCCTGATCGGCATCCGGGCGTGGGCGCGGTGGCCAAGGGAGGCCTCGGAGGCCATGGAAGCATTGGAGCGTTGCGGTTAGGATCACCCTCCATGGAGGTCAGCCGATGACGGAGAAGCGGGTCGACGAGGCGCCCGAGGCGAGCGCGCCTCCCCCCATGCAGGTGGCGAACCTCCCCGCCGACCTCAACAAGCAGCTCAAGTTCTCCCCCGCCACGGACGCCGAGCTGAACCTGGTCTCCGCCCTCCGCGCGGCCTCGGAGCCCTGGAAGTCGCGCGGCGAGAGCCTGGACGAGAGCCTGCAGGCGCTCACCAAGCTGCGCCCCTTCATCCACGTGGGCCGGCTGCACAACGACATCGTCGGCTACGTGACCATCGAGCGCGACGGCCCGGTCCCCGGCGCCGCCTACATGCGGAACATCGTCGTCCGGTCGGAGCTGCGGCGGAAGGGCGTGGGGATGGCGCTTTTGGACCACTGCCTCCAGGTGGCGCGCGACATGTACCGCAAGACGGTCGCCCTCCGGGTCGACCCGGCCAACGCGCCCGCGGTCAGCTTCTACCGCAAGGCCGGCTTCACCACGGTGGCCACGGTGGTGTCGAAGAAGTCGGGCAAGCTCCGCCTGCTCATGTCGCGGGAGATCTGAGCCCCGCCTTCCACCAGGCCTCGATCGCCGGCAGCTCGCCGAAGCGCCGTACCTTGGGGAGGCTGCGCAGGAACGTCTGCCCGTAGGCGCGGGTGACGAGCCGCCGGTCCAGCACCGCCACGATGCCGCGGTCGTCGCGCGTGCGGATGAGCCGGCCGAAGCCCTGGCGCAGGGCGATGACCGCCTCCGGGAGCTGGTAGCCGGCGAACGGGTCCACCCCTCGGGCGCGGAGCTGCTCGATGCGCGAGGCCACCAGCGGGTCCCCCGGCGACGCGAACGGCAGCTTGTCGATGATGACCAGCGAGAGCGCCTCGCCCGGCACGTCCACGCCCTCCCAGAACGAGTGCGCGGCGAACAGCACGGACGGCCGGGCCCGGAACGACTCGAGCAGGGCGGTCTTCGGCCGCTCGCCTTGCAGCAGCGCGGGGACCTCCAGGCGCCCGGCCGCCAGCCGGTACGCCGCCTCCATGTTCCGCAGCGAGGTGAAGAGCGCGAACGCCCGCCCATCGGTGATGCGGGAGAGGGCGACGATCTCCTCCGCCACCGCCTCCACGAAGCCCGGCTCGCTGGTCTCCGGCAGGTGCGAGGGCGCGTAGAGCGCCGCCTGCCGCCGGTAGTCGAAGGGGGACTCGACGGAGATCTCCCGCAGCGGCTCCACCGCCGGGCCGTCCTCCCCGGCCAGCCCCATCCGCGCCGCGAAGTACCCGAAGCGCCCCTGAGCTCGGAGGTCGCGGCCGGAGGCCGCCGCCTCGGCGTCCCCTGGGGCCGGGGACTCCGCGCCCAGCGTGGCGGAGGTGAACACCACGGTATCCACGGCCGCGTAGAGCCGGCTCTGCAGCTCGCGCGCGACGTCGATCGGCGCCGCCTTGAGGAACACCCCGCGCCCGCGGGCCTCGCCCCAGTAGACGTGGTCGGGCGACTCGCCCAGGGAGATGAAGTCCAGCTCGGCGGCGATCTCCCCGCTCCGCCGCGCCAGCGCCTGCACCTGCGCGTCCTCGTCCGAGGCGCACGCCGCGGCCAGCCCGCCCAGCGCCTCCAGCACCGGCTCCACCTTCGGCCGCAGCGGCGCCAGGGCGCGCGCGGTGAGTCGGACGGCGGCCTCTCCCCCGGCCAGCCCCAGCACCCGCGGCGCGGCGCCGAACAGCGCCTCGGACGCCGACTTCACCCGGATGGCCGCGGCGCTGATCATCCCGTGGCGCGCGTCCGCCGCCGCCACCGAGGTCAACGCGTCCCGCACCAGGTCGTCCAGGCGGAAGCTGGAGACCTTGATGCCGAAGTGCTCGGTGGCGGCGTCCTCCAGGCCGTGCGCCTCGTCGAACACCACCGCCTCGTAGCGGGGGAGGATGCCGGCGGGCGCGGCGCCCCCTGATGCGCTGCGGATGGCGAGGTCGGCGAAGAAGAGGTGGTGGTTGACCACCACGAGGCTGGCCTGCTCGGCGCGGCGGCGGGCGCGGGTGACGAAGCACGGCTCGAAGAGCGGGCACTTCTGGCCCAGGCAGGTCTCCGGCGTGGTGGACAGCTGCGGCCAGGCGCCGAACGCGTCCGGGAGGTCCAGCTCCGCGCGGTCGCCCGTCTCGGTGCGCATGGCCCACGCGCGCAAGAGCGGCCAGGCGGCCTGGTCCTCGTGGCGGGCGAAGTGGGGCTCGCGGTCGAACGCCTCGAAGCGGTGGATGCAGAGGTAATTGGAGCGGCCCTTGAGGTACGCCGCCTCCAGCTCCAGCCCCACCTTGTTGCGCAGGAGCGGGATGTCCTTGAAGAAGATCTGCTCCTGCAGGTTCTTGGTGGCGGTGGAGATGACCACCCGCCGCCCCGAGAGCGCCGCCGGCACCAGGTAGGCCAGCGTCTTGCCGGTGCCGGTGCCCGCCTCGGCGATGAGGTAGCCGCGCCGGTTCAGCACCTGCTCCACCTCGCGCGCCAGGGCCAGCTGCTCGGGGCGGTGCTCGTAGCGCTCCAGCGCCGCCTGGATCGCCCCGCCCGGGCCGAGCAGACCGTCGACGGTGAGCGCGTCCATCACCGGCCGGCGAGGAACCAGTACGCCACGAGGACGAGGCTGAAGATGAGGAAGAGGGCGGCCACCCCCACCAGCACCTTCTTCGCCTGCTCCGCGTCCACCGGCAGCGGCTCCGGCCTCAGCGGGGAGGTGGTGGCGGCGAGGCGGATGACCTCGTCCCGCCCGCGCGACGCCATCGGCTCGCGGGGCCGGCGCGCCAGGTGGATGCGGTAGAGCCGGCCGGCGGCGGCCAGGTCGCCGCGCACCGCCGCCCCCGCCAGCACCCGGTCGTGGAACGCCACGTCGTCCCAGTGCGCGGCCAGCTCCTTCCACGCGGCCTTCAGCTCGCCGGACGGCTCGGACTCCGCGGCCACGAAGTTGGCGAACACCAGGCCACACTGGGGGCAGCTCAACCCACCGCCGGGTGGCTTCGGCGCCACGCACTTGGGGCAGCGGTCCTCCGGGACGACGAACGGGTCCTCGCCCATCGCGCTGAGCGGCGGCACCGCGTGAAGCGGCACCACCCGCGCGGGCTGGGGCGCCGCCGGGGAGGAGATGCGGGGGGCGGCGGCCACCGCGGGCTCGGCCTCGGCGGCCGTCTCGGCCCAGGCGGCGCGCGTCTCCGCCCCGCACCTGGCGCAGGTCAGCACCAGCTTCCCGGCTTCGCGCCGGAAGCCAGACGCCTCCGCCAGCCGGTCGCAGGTCTCGCAGAGGTACTTCACCCGGTCACCGGGGTGAGGGGCGCCGGCATCACGCACAGCGCCAGGCCGATGAAGGAGAGGGCGCAGATCCACTTCCGCCCCCGCGAGAGCGGCTGCGCCTCGTCCACGACGGGCGGGTGGCGGTAACCGACCACGCGGGTGGCGATGATGAACCACAGGAGCCAGGAGGCGCTGAAGAACACCGCCAGCGTGAGCAGCGCGTACGCCGCCGCGCGGCCCACCGGGATGGCGCGCTCGCCGAACAGCGCGTGGGTGAGGTGCCCGCCGTCGAGCTGGCCGATGGGGAAGAGGTTGAGCGTGGTCACCACCAGGCCGAACCAGCCGGCGAGGTACACCGCGTTCTCTTGCACGTCCTTGCCGGGCGGCAGTGGCCCCAGGAAGAGGCGCTTGAGGCCGATGGTGAGGAGGCTGTCACCGAACATGGTGGCCGTGGGGGCGGGCGACGCGACTTCGGGGGTGGCGGCGTGGTGGAACCATCCCTGGAGCCACACCCATGCCTGCTGCCCGAGGGAGATCAGCGACGCCGGGCCGGGGATGCCCGGGACCTGGGACGGCATGTCCATCGTCTTCAGGGTGGCGGCCCCGTAGATGAGGATGGGGAGCGCCACCGCCAGCCCGGCGAGCGGCCCCGCGGCGCCGATGTCCACCAGCGCGTTCCGGTGGGGGATCTTCCCGCGCAGCCGGATGACCGCGCCCATCGTCCCGAGGCTGATGAACGGCGGCGAGGGGATGAAATACGGCAGTGAGCTGTCCACCTTGTGCCAACGCGCGAACAGGTAGTGCCCCATCTCGTGCGAACCGAGGATGGCCACCAGGCACAGGCTGAACCGGAGCGATTCGGCGGCGGGCCGGGTGAAGGCCAGGATGTCGGCGAGCATCACCCGGAGGACGGCGCCGAAGGTGAGGGGGTCCGGGAAGGACAGGCCGCCCGCGAACATCAGCCGGAACGCGATGAACGTGGTGCCGATGGTGAGGAGGAAGAGCCCGAGGTGGAAGAGCGGCCGGTCGCCCGGGCGGAAGACGGTGGTGGTCATTCGCTGAGGGCTCATTCGGTATCAGGATTGGGCGCCGCAGTCGAACGGACACGGCCGCATCGTCCTGATGGAAACTGCCGGCCGGTCGTCCTATCACTGACAGGCGATGGCCGTGGTCCACGCCCACCTCCTGTCGAACCTGGTCGCCCAGCGGCGGTCCCTGGCGGCGGAGTTCCCGGCGAAGTACCCGCACGCCTGGCTGGTCTGGGAGATCGGCGTCTGGAAGCCGTCCCCGCGCAGCCCGGCGTCCACCGTCACCCGCGGCGTGATGCGCGCGTCGCTCTCGGCGCCGGCCGCCAGCGCCGGGGACCCGCTCTGCTACGAGCTGCGGGAGCAGGCGCCCTTCAAGGTCGGCCGCGCCCCCGACTGCGACGTGCGGTTGAACGAGGAGACCGTCTCGCGGGACCACCTCTGGCTGGAGCCCGCGCCCGGGGGTGGCTGGGTGGTGCGGCCCGGCTCGCCCTCCTCGGTGACGTACCTCGGCGGGCGCGCGCTCCCCGGCGACGGGGTGACGCTCACCTCGCGGGAGACGCTGGCGCTGGGGAACGTGGTGCTCACGTTCGAGACGGCGGAGTCGCTGCTCGAGCGCGTCGACTTCCTGACCGGCCAGGGGTAGCCCCTGGGTCAGCGCAGGGCGTCCAGCAGCTCCGCCAGCTCGGCGGCGTGGCCGCGGTCGTGGGCCAGCATCTTGGCGGGGAGGTCCGCGGCGGTGACCGTGCCTACGCCCTCCTGCACGCCGACGCGGGACGCCTCCGCGTCGGAGAGGGCCTCCAGGGCGCGGAGGTTGAAGGCGCGGGCATGGGCGAAGAGCTTCAGCCCCAGCTCCAGCTCGGCGTCGAGGTAGCGGCGCTCGCGGGCGGCGCGCTCGCCGTCGAAGTCGGGGAGGGACGGGCGGTCCTCGGTGGCGAGCCGGGTGATGCGCGCGCCGAAGCCCTCGCGCTCGAGGTCCGCGAGGTGCCAGGCGTGCTCCACCAGCGCGAAGCCCTCGCCGCGCAGGCGGGTGCGGTGCCAGGTGGGGGCGACGGTCTTCGCCAGCGCCGCCACCTTCCCCGGGAACGCCTTCAGCTCCTCGAGGACGGCGGGGGCGATCCGCATGGGCTTGCTATTCCGAGAGGACCCGCGAGAGGACCTGGGCGGTGAAGTTCACCAGCGGGATGACGCGCTGGTAGTCCATCCGGGTGGGGCCGATGACGCCCACCGCGCCCAGCACCTGCCCGGCCGAGCCGTAGGGGCTTGCGATGAGGGAGACCTCGCCCGCGGAGGAGAACTCGCTCTCGGTGCCGATGAAGATCTGCAGCTCTCGCGCGCGCTGGACGCGGTCGAGGAGCATCAGCAGCTTGTGCTTCTCCTCCAGCGCCTTGAACAGCGCGCGCATCCGCTCCAGCGAGAACTCCTTGGCCTCCAGGAAGGAGCCGGTACCCTCGATGACCATCTTCTCCGCGTCCGGCAGGTCGATGGCGGCGATGCCCAGGCGCAGCGCCTTGGCGGAGAGCGTGTCGTAGAGCGCCTTCTCCTGCTCCAGCTCCGTCTGGATGCGGCGGCGGGCGTCCTCCAGCGGCACCTCGCGGAGGAGCTCGTTGAGGTAGTTGGCGCAGCGGGTGAGGTCTTCGAGGGAGACGGGGACGTCGGTGGTGAAGACCTTGTTCTGCACCTGCCCGCCCTGGCTGACGAGGACGGCGAGGATGCGGTTCTCGCGCAGGCGGACGAACTCGATCTGCCGGAAGACGGAGAGCGCCGGGCGCGGGGTGACCACCACGGTGGCGTGGTGGGAGAGGAAGTGGAGGACCTTGGACGCGTCGGCGGCGGCCTCATCGGCGGCGCCGATGTGCTGGGCGAGGATGCCGTGCTCGATGAGCTCGCGGTCGCGGGGCTCCGGGTCGCGGAGCTTCATCAGGGAGTCGACGAAGAAGCGGTAGCCACGGTCGGTGGGGACGCGGCCGGCGGAGGTGTGCGGCTTCTCCAGGAAGCCCAGCTCCTCCAGGTCCGCGAGCACGTTGCGCAAGGTGGCGGAGGAGACCTCGAAGTCGCGGGTGAGCTGGGTGCTGCCCACCGGGTCGCCGGTGGTGATGTGCTCGCGGACCACCGCCCGGAGGACCTCTTTTTCGCGCTCACCCAGATCTTCTGCCATCGGACGGTCCGCCCCGGACTCCAGGGAGGAAAATGCTAGGCAGCGGGCGGGGGGCTTTCAACTCCTCGGGCCCCCGGTTTTCCGGCGATGAGCTGGATTTCCCGGCGGAAGTGCGTGGCGCGGCAGGTCGCTACCCAGAGGAGCAGCCAGAGGTGGCGGAGGCGCTCCCAGAGGGCGCGGGGGCCGCGGGCGAGGCGGCGGCGGAAGATGTCCTTGCCTTGCTTGAGCGGGACGAGGCCGGCGAGGCGGGCGGCTTCGGCCAGGTTGCGCTCGTAGAAGTAGACGTGGTGCTGCCAGCCGCGGCGGTTGGGGCGGAAGGAGCGGCCGCGGCGCGGCATGACGATGATCTTGTAGTAGGCGGCGTCCGGGACGATGAGGAAGGCGACGCCGCCGGGGCGCAGGACGCGGGCGATCTCCTTCAAGCCGCGCATCGGGTGCTGGACGTGCTCCAGCGTGTGCTTGAGGGTGACGATGTCGAGGGAGGCGTCCGGGAGTGGGAGCCGGGTGAGGTCGCCCAGCTCGGCGCGGTAGCCGCGCTCGCGGCAGAGCTGCACGGCGAAGGTGGAGCAGTCGACGCCGGTGGGGTCGAGGCCCAGGGAGCGCGCGGCTTCGAGCACGTAGCCGGCGGAGCAGCCGATGTCGAGGACGGCGCGGGCGTGCGGGGCGTATTCGAGGCAGGCGAGGAGCTGGTTGCGGCACTTGCGGACGCGGTGGTCCCAGCGCTCGAGGTACTTGGCGCGGTTGGTGCGGAAGTACTCCTCTTCGTAGCCGTGGCCCAGCTGAGGGACCTGTTCGCGCTTGTAGATGAGGCCGCACGCGGTGCAGCGGACGAAGGAGAGCTCCGGGAAGTCGATCACCGGGGTGCAGCCGTCCGACTCGCATACGGGGCAGCAGGCGAGGAACGTGGTGCGGGCGGCGGCAGCGGCGCGCATGCACCGCCCATACTACGCTCCGCGCGTGTTCGCGCGCCGCCGCCTCCTCCTGGGTTCCGTCATTCTGTCGATCGCCGCCTGCCGGACGCCGGGCTCATTCACTCCACGAACCGACGGCGTCGACGTCCGCAACACCCTCGAACCGCTCGTGCAGGCCGTCCGCGCCGCACCCGACGACCGGACCGCCGGCGAAGCCTGGAGCAAGTACCTTGCCGAAGGAGGGATGCCCGCCGACGGCGTGAAACCCGAGGCCCTGGGCAAGGCCATCCGCGCCTCGCTCCCGCAGCTCGAATCCATCTCCGCCTCGGGCCCCTCCGAGGTGCGCGAGGTCGCCTCGGCGGTGGGCGCGCTCCACGGCCGGTCGGTCAAGGCCCGCGTCTCGCTGGAGGCCCTTCGCGAGGACGTGCCGGTGCTCAAGAAGATCCATCTCTCGGACGGCCAGGCCCCGGTCGCCCTCGACTGGCGGCGCGGGGGCGCGGCCGTGGACGAAGAACCCGGCGTGCTCTTCCTCAACGCGCGCTCCCCGGCGACGGCGGATCCGCAGGCGCGGCGCGCGCTCCTCGCGCGAGAGATGAGCGCCTGGCTCCTCCCCGACGCCGACTCCCTCAGCCCCCTGGCGAGCGTCGTCTACTTCCGCTCCGTGAGCGCCGCCGCCGCCCTCTCCATCTCCCCGGGCACCCACCTCGACGACGACCCGAAGCTCCGCGCGCGCCTCCCGCTCCTCGCCCGCGAGCTCCTCGCCTCCCTCGACTCCGCCGCCCCGTCCCAGGTGGGCCGCTTCTTCGGCGCCGCCCCCTCCGACCCGCTGCTCCCCCGCGGCTCGGGCGCCTTCCTCTGCGAGGAGCTCGGCGCCGCCCTCACCAGCGACCTCGGCAGCGCCGAGAAGGTCGTCCGCCTCACCCCCGGCGAGTTCCGCCGCCACGCCTCCCAGGCCCTCCAGCGCCTCTCCTCCGCCCCGTAACCCCACTCCCCACCGAGTGGGTGCAACGCACCGGACAGGCTCACCTTTCGCGTGCGACTTGGCCCTTCCTTCCCGCCTTCACGCTGCGTACTGTGCGCCGCGTCATCCGGCGCCACCTCTTCACCCCCGGCGCCCCATTCGAGGGAGCAGCACATGACGAAGACGGCGAAGGACGTGCTCGGGCTCGCCAAGGACCGCGGGGCGGTCATGGTGGACCTGAAGTTCATGGATTTCCTGGGGATGTGGCAGCACTTCACCGTCCCGGTGGCCGAGCTGACCGAGGGCATCTTCGAGGAGGGCCTGGGCTTCGACGGGTCGTCCATCCGCGGGTGGGCGGAGATCCACAACTCGGACATGCTGGTGATGCCGGATCCCGCCACCGCGGTGATGGATCCGTTCATGAAGGACCCCACCCTCTCCATCATCTGCACCATCGCGGACCCCATCACCAAGGAGTCCTACGGCCGCGATCCGCGCAGCGTGGCGATCAAGGCGGAGAAGTACCTCAAGGCCTCCGGCATCGCGGACACCGCCTTCTTCGGCCCCGAGGCGGAGTTCTTCATCTTCGACGAGGTCCGCTACGAGAGCACCCAGAACGGCGCCTTCTACCGGATCGACTCCATCGAGGGCCTGTGGAACTCCGGCCGCGAGGAGCAGGGCGGCAACCGCGGCTACAAGACGCGCAACAAGGAGGGCTACTTCCCCGTCCCGCCCACCGACATGCTCCAGGACATGCGCACCGAGATGTGCCGCG
>DASRBA010000445.1:0-2250 GCA_035637895.1 Myxococcaceae bacterium | reverse complement strand
GGGCGAGACCATCGGCGAGATGGCCCTGGTGGACGACGGCCCGCGCTCCGCCACCGCCACGGTGGCCGCGGGCGGGGACGTGTACCGCATCGACGCGTCGGACTTCCGGACGCTGCGCGAGGGCCACCACCCGGCCGCGTTCCGGGTGCTGCGGAAGATCTGCATCGACCTCTGCCACAGGCTGCGGGCGACGTCCGACCGCATCGTGCCGCCGGGGGAGGGGCCGCGCCGCCAGACCGCGCTCGAGCCGGGGCCGCTGCCCTCGCCCGAGGTGCTGGACGACTACGCGCCCTTCCGCGGCCTCCCGCAGGTGGTGAAGCTGGCGCTGGCGCAGAAGCTCACGCTGGTGGAGTCCAAGGGCTCGGAGCTGATCTTCAGCGAGGGCGAGCGCGGGGACGCGGCCTACTTCATCATCGACGGTCACGTGAACGTGATGCGCCGCGACCGGGCGCTGGCGGCGCTGGGGCCCGGGGGGATGTTCGGGATGGTGGCGCTGATCGACGCCGGCGGGCGCGCCGCCACCTGCTCCACCGCCGGTCCGTCGCGCCTGCTCCGCCTGGGCGCCGCCGAGTTCGAGGCGCTGTTCGCCGCCGGCCACCGCTTCTCCCACGAGATCGTCAACCTGGTGGCCCGCCAGCTGGTCCAGCACCTGCGCGTCGCCAACACGCTCCTGCCGGACTCGAACGAGGAGCCGCTCCTGTTCGACACCGACCCGGAGAAGGAGCTGCTCCCGCTCGACCAGGAGCTGGAGATGATCCTCGAGTCGGATCCCTGACGGACTAAGCTCCGGGCTTCATGAGACTCGGAGCGTTCGCGGTTCTCGCGGTCGTCGGATGGTCGGCGCGGGCGCAGGGGCAGGACGGTGGGACGCCGTGCGTGCAGTACGGTCCGCCGCCGCCCTATACCGGCCCGTACACCTCGGTCGCTGACCTGTGCGCGCGCGCCCCTCGCGGGACGGAGGCGAAGGGGATGAACCCGCCGGTGGGCGTGGAGCCGCTGGAGGGGTACGCGCAGAAGCTCCAGCAGTTCACGGTCTTCGACCGCCAGTACCAGAAGCTGGGCTGGCTCTCCGACGCGCACTGGCGGCTCACCGGCGACTACCAGGGCTGCCCGCCGGACGGGAACAGCTACGGCGTCCATCCTTCGGTCCACATCTACTACTCGCCGGAGGTGGTGAAGTGGCTGTGCGCCGGCCGCAAGGGCGAGCTGCCGGAGGGGTCGATGGTGGTGAAGGAGATGGCCTCCATCACCCAGATCATCGTCGACCCGAAGACGCAGCAGATGTCCGTCCCGCAGGACACCGTGCCCGACTCGTGGACGGTGATGGTGAAGAACAAGGCGGGGTCCGCGGACGGCTGGTACTGGGGCTTCTTCTCCGCCTCGCCCGGCAACCCGCCCATCGTCAACCGGTCCGCCGCCGTCGACGCCGGCTTCCCGGCCGACCCGGCGAAGATCGACCCCAGCTGGCTCCCCACCGGCAACTTCAACAACCCCGTCGTCGTCTATCCGAACTACGAGTACGGCAACTACTGCTTCAACTGCCACGCCTCGGCGGCGCAGGAGTCCACCTTCTCCTCGCTGGACAACGTCATCGGGAAGGACCTGCTCTACCAGTGGCTGGGGCCCATCCCGCCCTCGAAGCCCCGCCCCGTCGCGCTGGAGGGCGGCCTGCGCTTCTTCGTCAAGAAGCGGATGCTGAAGGCGCAGCAGCAGGGGCCGTTCGCGCCCGCCCGCGCACAGGCGTCGCCCCAGTTCCTGGACACCTTCAAGCAGCTGCAGGACCCGTCGTTCTCCCAGGAGTGGACGATGCGCTTCCCCGCGCAGACCTATGACCACGTCACGGCGACGGTGAAGCCGAAGGGGCCGGCGGAGTTCGTCACCTCCGACCAGTGCGCGCCCTGCCACGACGCGACGCAGTCCAACGCCTCGACGCCGAACATGGTCCTCACGCGCAAGGACGGCACGCAGTTGAACCTGTCGCCCTACGGGGAGTGGAGCGCGTCGCCCATGGGCCTGGCGGGGCGGGATCCGATCTTCCTGTCGCAGCTGGAGAGCGAGGACAACGCCGCCACCGCCCAGGGGCTGGGGGACAAGCTGGTGTGCGTGGAGTCGCTGTGCCTGCACTGCCACGGGGCCATGGGGCAGCGGCAGCTGGCGCAGGACACGGGCGGTTCGGGGCCCGCGGCCGGGCTGTGCAAGGAGTTCCTGCCGCCGGACTCGCGCAAGGGGTCGGGCGGAAAGGGGCTGCGG
>DASRBA010000444.1:0-33673 GCA_035637895.1 Myxococcaceae bacterium | reverse complement strand
CGCTCCGGCCCCAAGGACGACAAGGTGCTCGTCCGCACCCTGCTCGCGGTGGACGAGGCGAAGCAGTCCATGACCTTCGCCGGCGACCTGCCCCAGGGCCACCTGGTGCAGCTGATGAAGGCGGACTACGACCGGCTGATCGGCGGCGCGTCCGGCGCCGCCCAGAGCGTCAAGCAGACCCTGCCCGCCGCGAGCACCGGGGCCACCCTGGCGCTGGCCATCTCCTGCGTCGGCCGCCGCCTGGTGCTGGGCGAGCGCACCGAGGAGGAGGTGGAGGCCGTCCTCGACGTGCTGCCCAAGGGGAGCCAGATCGTCGGCTTCTACTCCTACGGGGAGATCTCCCCCTACGCGTCCGGCCAGTGCGACCTGCACAACCAGACGATGACGCTCACCACCCTCTCCGAGTCGCCCACGCCGGTCCCGCGCGTCGCCCCGCCGGCGGAGAAGCTCGCCGCGCTCCCCTCCATCCCGGTGCCTCCGGCCGGAGCCAGGCCGGTCGCCCCGCGCGCCGCTCCCCCGCCGACCGCCACGCCGATGCCCGCGGCTGCCCGCGCCGGCAACGGCGCCGCGCACCACGGCAACGGCAAGGTGCCCGGCGCCTCCCCCACCATGGGCGCGCTGGACCTGGACATCTCCGTGGACGAGCCGAACACCCCGCGCGGCGGCACGGTGAAGATGCCGATGCGCGGCTTCCGGGTGGAGTCGTTCTCCTACGACGCCGCCCGCGGCAAGTGGTCGGTGCCGGGGATGCCGCTGGCGCTGGACTCGGAGCGGACGCTGATCGTCGCCTTCGGCGCGCCGGAGGTGATCGACCAGCCCAAGCCGTTCCAGGAGCTGCGCAAGTCGTTCCCCCGCTCCAAGCTGGTGGGCTGCTCCAGCGCCGGTGAGATCGCCGGCACCAGCGTGCGCGACCACTCGCTCTCGGTGGCCATCGCCCGCTTCGAGCACACGGACCTGGCCACCGCCTGCCTCCAGGTCACCGCCGCCACCGAGTCCTTCTCCGCCGGCCAGTCGCTGGCCCGCCAGCTCCAGAAGCCGGGGCTGCGCTCGGTGTTCGTCCTCTCCGAGGGCCTGAACGTCAACGGCAGCGAGCTGGTGCGCGGGCTGAACGCCGCGCTCGACCCGGGCGTGGTGGTGACCGGCGGCCTCTCCGGCGACGGCACCGCCTTCAAGCGCACCTGGGTCGCCCTGGGCGACAAGCTGCAGAGCGGGCTGATCGTCGCGGTGGGCCTGTACGGCGACCACCTCGTGGTCGGCCACGGCTCCAAGGGCGGCTGGGACAAGTTCGGCCCGGAGCGCGTGGTCACCAAGTCCCAGGCCAACGTCCTCTTCGAGCTGGACGGCAAGCCGGCCCTCGCCCTCTACAAGGAGTACCTGGGCGAGAAGGCGAGCGGCCTGCCCGCCACCGGGCTGCTGTTCCCGCTCGCGCTCCGCTCCGGCCCCAAGGACGACAAGGTGCTCGTCCGCACCCTGCTCGCGGTGGACGAGGCGAAGCAGTCCATGACCTTCGCCGGCGACCTGCCCCAGGGCCACCTGGTGCAGCTGATGAAGGCGGACTACGACCGCCTCATCGCCGGCGCGTCCGGGGCCGCCCAGAGCGCCAAGCAGCTGGCGTCCTCCGGGCAGGGCGGGACGCTCGCGGTGGCGGTCTCCTGCGTCGGCCGCCGGCTGGTGCTGGGCGAGCGCACCGAGGAGGAGGTGGAGGCCGTCCTCGGAGTGCTCCCGCAGGGGAGCCAGATCGTCGGCTTCTACTCGTACGGGGAGATCTCGCCCTACGCGTCCGGCCAGTGCGACCTGCACAACCAGACGATGACGCTCACCACCTTCTCCGAGTCGCCGGCGGCGGTGGCGCGCCAGGCCCCTCCGCTCGCGGCGGCGCCTCAGGCGTCCTCCGGGTCGTCGTACTCGCGGCGCCCGCCCCCCGGCGGGACCCCGATGCCGCCGCCCGCGCAGCACGCCCAGGCCCCGGCCCCTTCGGCGGCGGCGCCCGAGCTGCCCATGGTGTCGCCGACGGAGCCGATGGCGGAGACCCAGGCCGACGCCCGCCAGGTGCGCCTCACCGCCAACACCGACCCCAACACCGCCGGCCTGTCCGTCACCAAGAAGCTGCTCAACGGCATCCAGGTGGTGGGCTTCGCCGGCCGCCTCAGCGAGGCCTTCCAGGGCGCGCGCGTGGGGAGCGAGCTGTCCGGGACGGTGATCCTCGACCTCTCCGGCGTCACCCGCATCACCTCCTTCGGCGTCCGCGAGTGGCTGCAGATGCTGACGGAGGCGGAGAACCGGGTGGAGGCGCTCTTCCTGGCGCGCTGCTCGGAGGCGGTCTCCAATCAGCTCACGATGATCCGGCGCTTCGCCGGCAAGGGACAGGTGGTGTCGTTCTACGCGCCCTACCTGTGCTCGGGTTGCAGCACCGCGTTCTCGGCGCTGCTGGACTGCGTGCGCGACGCGGAGGCCATCCAGTCCGAACGCGCGCCGGACGCCACCTGCCCGCGGTGCGGCAAGCAAGGCCAGTTCGACGACGACCCGCGCACCTACCTGACCTTCGCCGGC
Organism: Myxococcaceae bacterium; assembly: GCA_035637895.1. Lineage (GTDB taxonomy): Bacteria > Myxococcota > Myxococcia > Myxococcales > Myxococcaceae > DASRBA01. Next base: position 31,123 of record DASRBA010000444.1, on the reverse strand, counting down.
CAGGCGACCCGCGTCCCGGACGAGGTGCGGCGCGTGCTGGCGCTGCTGGACCCGGAGGTGACCTTCGAGGCGATGGAGAAGCGGATCGACGGCGACACCACCCGGGTGCGGGTGGCGAGCGCGCTCGACCACCAGCTCCGCTGGAAGCGCGTGCTGGAGGGCGTGGAGGGCGACGTGGCCATCGACCTCTCCGGCGTCCCCTCCTCCACCGAGGAGGGCATGCAGACGCTGCTGGAGGGCCTGAGCACGGTGGACACCGAGATCCGCCACCTCAAGCTGGAGGGCGTGCCCTCCGCGCTGCTCGCCTCGCTCGCCGAGGCGGCGGTGAGCCGGCCCAAGCTGGACGTGATCTCCGCCCGCGTGGAGGGCTTCTGCGCGTCCTGCAACGCCACCCGCACCGCCGAGCTGCGGCTGGACGGGAACCTGGAGTCGATCGCCAAGGGCCAGCTGCCCGAGGTCGCCTGCAAGCGGTGCCACAACCCGCTGACCATCGAGTCCTCTGCTACGGCGGTGAAGGCGGCGGCCAAGGCGCTGCTCAAGCGCAAGCGCCCGGTGCCGCAGAACACCATCACCCGCACCTCGCCGCGGGCCGGCCCGCCGTCGCAGCGGGGGTTGTTGATCGCCGGCGTGGCGATCGGCGCGCTGGTGGTGCTGGTCGGCGCCGCCGCGGTGGTGACCATGCGCGCCCGGCCGGCCCCGGCTCCCGGCGGCCAGCAGGGCACCACCGTGGCCGCGGTCCCGGTGGCGAGCGCGCCCGCGGTGGCCGCGCCGGCGCCGAACCAGTGGCGGAGCGAGACCGGGCTGCTGCCGGGATGGGCGGACAACCCGGTCGCCGTCCAGGGCGGCGGCGTGTACGTGGTGGGCCGCGGGTCCGGCGCCACCGAGGAGGAGGCGCTGGCGGCCTCGCGCGCCGCGGCCACGGACCGGCTGGTGGGCCAGGTCCTGGCGTCCCTGCAGGGCAAGCCCATCGCGGACGTGGTGCGCGCCGCCGGGGCGGAGGCCACGGGCGAGAACGCGACCGCGGTGGCGGAGCGGTTCCAGCACCAGCTGGGCGCCATCGCCTCGCTGGAGCGCACGGACACCGCGGTGCGCGGCACGCCCGGCCACCAGGAGATGGTGGCGCGCTTCCGGCTTGGCCAGGACGCCTTCAAGGCGGTGGTCGACCGCTACGCCAAGGTGGCGGTCTTCCGCGGCGTCACCGTGGCCCCGTTCTTCCCCGCGCTGGAGCGCACCGTGCGCACCGAGGGCGAGCTGGTGGTGGTGGCCTCCAAGCTGCCGGACGTGAAGCCCGGCGACGTGGTGCTCTCCGTGGGCGGCAAGCCGCTGGCGGCGATCGAGTCGGTGGCGAAGGTGGCGCTGGAGGCCGGCGCCAAGCCGCCGCCGGGTGGGCTGCAGCTGCAGATCGAGCGCGGCGGCGAGCCGAAGACGGTGACGCTGGGCAAGGCGGTCAAGGCGCCGGCGCCGGGGAAGGGGGGCGGGTAGCAGGTTGGCGAGCGCAGGGACGCGATACGAGGTGCTGGACCGCCTCGCCGCGGGCGGCATGGCGGAGATCCTGGCCGCGCGCGTGCGCGAGGGCCCGCTGCAGGGGCGCGTGCTGGTGCTGAAGCGGATGCTCCCGCACCTGGCGCGGGACACCTCGTACCTGCAGATGTTCCAGGACGAGGCGCGCATCCTCTCCATGCTGGACCACCCCAACGTGGTCCGGATGTACGAGAGCGGGACGCTGGACGGGCTCCCGTACATCGCCATGGAGTACATCGAGGGCCACGACGTGCGCGCGGCGATCGTCGCCGAGCACCGCCGCGGACGCCGCATCCCGCTGGGGCACGTGCTGGCCATCGTCGCCGGGGCCGCCGCCGGGCTGGACTACGCCCACGAGCGCAGGGACCCGTCCGGGCGGCCCCTGGAGATCATCCACCGCGACATCTCCCCGCATAACCTGCTGGTCACCTACGACGGCCTGGTGAAGGTGGTGGACTTCGGCATCGCCAAGGCCCAGGGCCGCCTGAACGAGACGCGGCAGACCACGCTCAAGGGCAAGCTGCCGTACATGTCGCCGGAGCAGGCCGGCGGCGGCGCCATCGACCGGCGCGCGGACGTGTACGCGATGGGCGCGGTGCTCTACGAGCTGACCACCGGGAAGCGGCCGTACCGGGGCAAGAACGACCTCGCGCTCCTCAACGCCATCCTCTACACGCCCATCCCCCGGCCGTCCGCGCTGGTGGCCGAATACCCCGCGGAGCTGGAGCGGATCATCCTCAAGGCGCTCTCGCGCGACCCCACCCAGCGCTACGCGCGCGCCGAAGAGCTGCGGGTGGAGCTGCTGGCCTTCGCCAAGGCGGCCAAGGCGGACGCCTCCTCGGGCGCGCTGGGCCGGTACATGCAGGACCTGTTCTCCATCCAGCTGGCGGAGCTGCGCAAGGCGCGCGAGGAGGGCGTGGACCTCCCCACCGTGCTCGTCGGCTGGGCGAAGGAGTCGGACAACGACGACGAGGACGAGGTGGAGAAGCCGGCCGGGAGCCGCCAGGCCGGGCAGCCGTGGTGGGTGGAGGAGCGGAAGGTGGGCGGGGTGAAGGTGGTCTCCCTGGGCGGCCGGCTGACGGAGCTGTTCCGCGGCGCGGAGGTGGCCCAGCGGCTGGAGGGGAAGGTGGTGCTGGACCTGGGGGAGGTGGAGCGGATCACCTCCTTCGGCGTGCGCGAGTGGCTGCGGATGATCGACGACAGCGCCGGGAAGCTGTCGGAGCTCTACCTGGCCCGCTGCACGGAGGCGGTGGTGAACCAGCTGCGGATGATCCGGCGGCTGTCCGGCAAGGGGCAGGTGGTCTCGTTCTACGCGCCCTACAAGTGCGGCAAGTGCGGGACGCCGTTCGAGGCGCTGCTGGAGGGCGACCGCCACGGGGAGCAGGTGCGAAGGAGCGTGGCGCCGAAGGAGAGCTGCCCCAGCTGCGGCGGGGAGGCGACGCTGGACGACGACCCGCGGGCGTACTTCTCGTTCGCCTCCGGGATGGTGGGCAGCGCGCCGTCCGACGTGCGCGCGGCGCTGACCTCGATCCAGCCGGCCCCGGCCGCGGTGGACAAGGCGGTGCACGGCGGCGTCACCCGGTACCGGCTGCGCGCGGCGCTGGACGAGACGCTCCGGTGGGGGCGGCTGCTGGAGGGCGCCGAGGGCAGCATCGAGGTGGACCTGGCGAAGGCGACGAAGGCCACGCCGACGGGCGCGCTGGGGCTGTGCCGCGCGCTGAAGGCGCTGGGGCCGGAGGTGAAGGAGGTGGCGATGATCGCCGCGCCCGCGCTGCTCCTGGAGGAGGTGGCGCGGGGGTCGGCGGACGGGCGGGTGAAGCTCACCTCGGTGAAGGTGCCCACCTGGTGCGCCAGCTGCGGCGCGCAGCGGGAGCTGGAGATCCAGGTGGGGGCCAATCTCCCCCGGTGCGGGACCTGCGGTGGCGAGCTGGGGACGAAGGTGTCGGTCGCGGCGCGCCAGCTGATCGCGCCGCCCGCGGAGGTGGCCGCGCGCGCCGCCGGCGGGAAGCGGAGGGCGCGGGCGGCGGCGGTGGTGGCCACGCTCGCGCTGGCGGTGGGCGCGCTGGGGGCGGCGGCGCTGCTGCCGCGCTCGGGCGCCCGGCGCGATCCGGAGCCCGCCGTCCCGGCGTGGGCGTCCGGCGGCGTGGTGGGGAACGGGGAGCGGATCTTCGTGCCGGGGACGGGCCGCGGGGCCTCGCAGCTGGAGGCGGCGAGGGCGGACGCGGTGGCGCTCCTGGGCACGTGGCTGGCGAAGTCGTTGAACCCCGGCGAGGCGCAGGAGGAGGCGTGCCAGCTGGCGCGGCGGCCGCTCCCGGACCTGGGCGCGACCGCGCGGATCATCGGCGGGGCGGTGGCCGGTTCGCTGGCGCAGGAAGAGGTGGTGATCACCGGCGGGGCGACCTACGCGCGCTTCGGGCTGGGCAAGGAGACGGCGGACTCGGCGAGCGCCGCGCTCGGGGCGCGGGCAAGCACGCTGGGGCTGATCGTGGGCCGGTGCGGCGAGGCGGTGGTGGTGACGGTGGCGGCGCCGGGTGGCGCGGCCCACCGGGCGGGCGTCCGGGCCGGCGACGTGCTGGTCGAGGTGGACGGGGCGCCGCCCGCGTCGCCGGAGGCCGTGGCGGCGGCCGCGCACGCGGCGGGGCCGGAGAAGGAGCTGCGGCTCACCGTGGAGGTGAACGGGTCGCGGCGGACGGTGCGGGTGAAGGGGGAGTAAGCACCTGCGGTGCGGTGCGCTCTGACGCCCCGCGCGCGCGCCAGCGCTCAGCACCATCACACGCGTCAGCGCTCCACCATCACGCGCGTCAGCGCTCCGGCACCATCACGCGCGCGCCAGCGCTCCAGCACCATCACGCGCGCTCGCGCTCCAGCACCATCACGCGCGCGCCAGCGCGCTCAGAAGCGCTCAGAAGCGCTCAGAAGCGCTCAGAAGCGCTCGTAGGGATCCTTGATCCCATTCTGCCGGAGGAGCTCTTCGACGCGGTCCAGCTTCCCGCGAAGCTCGCGGTTCTCCCGGCGCAGCCGTTCGATCTCCCCCTCCAGATCGTCCCACTCGCGCTCCTTCACGTCGAGCTTGGTCTGGACGTCTCCCAGCTCCATCAGCAACCCACGGATCTGCACCATCAGGCGCGGATCCCCCGCCGTCTCACCCTCACCCCTGGGCGTGGGCGGGGGCGTCGAGGACACGGGCATGATCGGCGGGGGCGTCCGCGCCGCCTGGGTGGTCTCGCTGACCGGGACCGGCACCTTCCCCCCGGGCGGCGTCAGCTCCGCCGCGTCCAGCGCCGACTGCACCGCCTCCATCGACATGGTCCGCGTCTCGACCATCGAGTCGTCCGCGGGCGCCCAGGTGATCTGCTGCATGTCCGCCGGCAGGAACGGCGGGCCGAAGGGCGCGCTGGGCGTGGTGACGGGCGGCACCTCCTCCACCGCCGGCCTGGGCGGCGGCGTGCTCCAGACGGCGTGCGGCGCGGTGATCTGCGTGTCCGAGATCAGCGGCGCCGCCTCCGGCGCCGGGGCGGGAGCGGCGGGCTCGGCGGCCGCCGCGGGCATCGTCTTGGGCTCGGGCGGCGGGACCCCGGGGACGGTGGGGAGCTCCCCCGGAAGAGACCACGGCGCCCCCGGCGCCCCCGCCAGGGCCAGCCCCAGGTCCTTCAGCAGCTGCACCAGCCGGTCCGTCGTCTCGTCCGGCATCGGGTCGAACTGCACCCGCAACCCCGGCACGGTGGACGGCGAGTTGGGCACCTTCTCCACCCGCCCCACCACCCGCCCGGAGAGCTTGAGCAGCTTCTTCATCCCGGGCCGCACCAGGTCCATCACCACCGGGGTGCCCGGCTCCAGCGTCTGGTCGGTGCGGACCAGCAACCCGCCGGCGGAGATGTTCTCCACCACGCAGCCGGTCTTCAGCACCTCCTGGGCCCTGAGGTTCGCCGCCACGCCCCGCGCGCGCACGCGGGGATGCTTTCGCTTGTTGACCGCCATTCGAGGGGAACCCTAGTGCTTGATCGCCGCCAGCTCCGTCTTTCCGCGGTCCGCCGCCACGCGCACCCCCTTCACCTCCGCGTGCATCACCCACCCCGCCCCCCAGTCGTCCATCCCGCCCGCGCGGCCGGGGATGTCGAACTTCTTCCGCTCCGCCTTCTCCTCCGCCGTCTCGGTGGACTTGATCAACTTCTTGTGCTGCTCCGGCTTCCCCATGGTGAAGACGATCCGCGCGTCCAGGTCCAGCCGGTGCTTGCTCTTGAACTCGGGCACCTGGGAGAACGGCACCTTCACCGGGAACTTCACCGGATCCCCCAGCCAGAAGTACTGCCCGAAGTCGCGCCCGGGCGGCAGCTGCGGCTTCACCGGCCCGAAGGCGATGGTCACGTTCTCCAGCGACGGCGACTTGCACAGCACCGTCGCCTTCACGTTGATGTCCAGCTCGCCCTTGGCGTTGCTGTAGTCGCCCAGGGAGACCTCGTCCCCGCTCTGCATGTGCACCAGGAAGGTCTTCGCCTCCAGGGCCTTCTTCAGCTCCGGCTTCTTCGCCAGGTTGGCCTTCTGCTCCTCCTTCGTGGCGCCCGGCGGGTCCCCGCCGAACAGCGCCCAGAACCCCTCCGGGCACGGCGACTGGTCGCCGAGGACGATGTAGGACGGGTCGTCCCAGTAGAGGTCCAGCTTCACCGCCTCCTCCTTGGGCGGCGCGGTGGAGGCGTCCGGCTTGCCTCCTCCTCCCTTCTTCGGCTTGGAAGATCCGCTCCCCCCGCACGCGAGAGCGGCCGCGGCGAGGCCCAGGACGCACAGACGCAGGAAGTGCACGCGCATGCCGACGTCCTACCGCATCCGCCGGGTGTCGGATGCCCGGATTCGGCGCCCCGGCTACACTCCGACGCCCTTCTCCCCCTCGTCCACCTGCGAGGCCTGGTTGGCGTTGCTCGGCAAGTACCGGCTGATCCGCAAGCTCGCCACCGGCGGGATGGCGGAGGTCTTCCTCGCCAAGTCCGAGGGGCCCATGGGGTTCGAGAAGCTCCTCGTCATCAAGCGGATCCACCCCATCCTGGCCGAGGACCCCAAGTTCGTGGAGATGTTCCTCGCCGAGGCCAAGGTGGCGGCGCGGCTGAACCACCCGACCATCGTGCAGATCTACGACTTCGGCCAGGACCAGGACAGCTACTACCTGGCGATGGAGTACATCGACGGGCCCACCCTGCGGCTGCTCATCGGCCGGGCGGTGGAGACGGACTACAGGGTCCCCTTCACCACCGCCGCCAAGCTGGTCAGCCAGACCTGCGAGGGGCTCCACCACGCGCACGAGTTCCGCGACCCGGAGACCTCCGCCTGGCTGGGGGTGGTCCACCGCGACGTGAGCCCCGAGAACATCCTCGTCTCGCGGTTCGGCGCGGTGAAGGTCGTGGACTTCGGGATCGCCAAGGCGATGAAGGCCAACGAGCGCACCTCCTCCATCCGCGGCAAGTACGCGTACATGGCCCCCGAGCAGCTGCGCGGGAAGGGCTTCGACCGCCGGGTGGACATCTACGGGCTGGGGGTCGTCCTCTACGAGCTGGTCACGGGAAAGAAGCCGTTCGACGCGGTGGGCGAGGTGGCCACCATGCACGCCATCCTCAAGGAGCCCATCATCCCGCTCCGGAAGCGGCGCCCGGACGCCCCGGCGGCGCTGGAGCGGATCGTCGAGCGGTGTCTGGAGAAGGACCCCTCCTACCGGTACGAGACCTGCCAGGCGCTCCAGTCGGACCTGGAGGAATTCGTCCTCCACTCCGGCACCGCGGTCACCCCCGTCCACCTCTCCCGGATGATCTCGCAGCTGGGAGCCATCCCGCGCACCCAGGGCGGCCGCGCCGTCTCCGAGGAGGAGCCCGCCCGCGAGCAGCCGGAGGGCAACGGCAAGGGCCAGGTGACGCGGACGTCATTCACCACCTGGATGGCGGACCAACCTACCGAGGTAGGGTCGATGCCGGTCGCGCCCGCGCGCTATGGGGCGATGGTCACCAAGTCCCAGAAGCTCCCTGAAGGTGAAGCGGTCGCCACCCCGGTGCTCCCCGCGGACACCCGCGACGTGCCCGACGCGCCCGCGCGTCCGGTCCGCAGGGGGGCCAGGGCCGCCGGAACCGACCCGGAGCACACCGTGCACGACGCCCCGCGCGGGATGTCCTACACGCGCATCGTCCCCAGGCCGGCCCGCCCCATCCGCTACGCGCTGTGGAAGGTGGCCGACTTCTTCGGCTTCGGCCGCCGCCGCTGAAGGCGCCGGGAAGGCGAAGTAAGCGCTTTCAGGTGACGGCGGACCCCACCGCCTTCTCGATCAACGAGCAGAGCAGCGGCAGCTTGATCGGCTTGGGCACCACGCCGAAGGGGTCCAGCTCGTCCCGGCGGACGCTGGTCCCCGCGGTGATCACCACCACCGGCACCTGGGCCAGCTTGGGGTCCTGGTGCTGCTCGGACCAGAACTGGTAGCCGTCCATCACCGGCATCATCAGGTCCAGCACGATGATCGAGGGCGCTCCGTAAGCGCGGATGTTCTCCAGCGCTTCCCGGCCGTTCGAGGCCACGCGCACCGAATAGCCCAAGGCCTTCAGGATGTCCGCGAGGGTGAAGCGGATGTCGGGTTCGTCATCGACGACGAGGATGGACTTTTCCAAGACGGCAAGCCGGGGATCTTCGAGGGACAACCCATAGATCCTTACCGCGGGCGTCTTGGAAAGCAAGGGGTACCGGGGGGATCCACAGCGCCCAGGAGCAACGTGCCCCCCACCTGTCCCTCCGGGTGCGCTCCCGGCGCGGTCGCGGTCTCCCGGCGCCGGGGCCAGGGTCAGAAACGACCCACGAAACGCAGTGAGCAACACACGATGTCCAATGAAACAGTCTGTATCGCTTTTTTGGTATAATTCAAAAATCCCAGGCCGGGGAGCTGCACACATGAGACTGCCCTTCCATTCCGCGTCAGCGGCATTGCTGTTGTTTGTCTTCGGCTGTCACGCTCCGGAAGACGGAGCGGGCATCCAAAACTCCTCGGAATTCGCGCTCGAGGGAACGCTGGACCACGCCTGGACGCCGGACGACGACAAGCTGGTGGCGCCGATCTGGCTGGGAGACGACAACCGGGGTGCGCTTGTCGCGCCAATGTACCGGGGCGCCTCCGACGGCATCGAGGACTACATCTACGCGCCGCCGGACGGTGATTGCGAAAACGCGCGCGGTGTGTTCCGCATCGACTGGAATAGCAAGCAAAACGTTGTCAAGTACCAGCTCAAGTACAAGAAGATCCCGCCCCACCCGTCCATCCACCGCACCGAGGGGGTTGACTTCTTCCCGAACCCCGCGCACCTGGCGCCCAAGGACTTCGACAACGGCGGATACCGCTTCTGGACCATCCTGGCCGCGCAGTCCTTCCTCAACGATTTCTATTACAGCGCCACCACCCTCGACTTCGTCGGCAGCCAATACGACTTCCCCGCCGGCCAGCCGCCGGGGACGATCAAGGTCCAGATCCCCGTCTTCGGGTTGCTCACCAACCACCTGATGTTCCCCGAGGAAGACGGATCGCTGTTTCGTGAATGGACGATGCCGTACGACAAGGTCGAGGTGGAGGGCGGGCCGTGGTCGCTGGGGATCGCCACGTACATCCCGCTCACCCTCTGCGAGGGCAACGAGTTCCAGCCCATCTCCGGCCAGCTCAGGCCCTGGGCGGGGCCGTGGCTCACCCACGACCAGCTGAACATGTCCTGGGGAGACATGCTCAAGCGCGCGCCGGTGTTCGACACCACCGTGGACGAGAACCAGGCGTTCCCGGACTTCTTCGGATACGAGCCCTACATCTACAGCGCGGTCGCCTTCATGGGGAACCAGCCGGCGTTCCAGGGAGGCATCCCCAAAGGGTGGCGAAACAACCTGGCGTCGGTGATCCAGCAGGTGGCGCCGGGCATCCGCCAGCTCGAGGGAGGCGGCGCCGGGCCCGGGTGCACGCCCTTCGTGCTCGACCCGCACATCCACGGCCCCAACCGCTGCGCCCCGTGAACGGAGGAAAAACCATGAATACGATCCGACCGTTCGCCATCGGGCTCGCCGTCCTCGCCCTCACCGCCATCACCGTCGGGAGCCAGCCGTCGCTCCGCGACACGTTCAACCAGTCCATCCGATACACCGACAAGGTCGAGTTCCCCCAGCGGATCGGCTCCCGGGGCGACGTGGACCGCGGCCGCCGCAACTTCGGCTTCGCCGACGACGGGGTCACCCAGGATCCCACCGAGGCGCTGTTCGGCGGCGACTCGGTGCTCGCCGGTCACATCGAGCCCAACGGGCGCACCTGCGCCACCTGCCACCGGGGCGAGGACGGGCTGTTCCTGGGCCTGCCGCCGCTGCCGCTCCACTCCACCGTTCCCTTCACCGACGTGCTCTTCACCGGGTTGCGCGCGGACGTCGGGGACGACCCGGACGGCCTGCCCAACTTCGACAACCTGGGGCTGCTGCTCCACCGCCCCACCAGGCTGGACCCCACGCTGCCGCACGACGACCCGCGGCGGCAGGTGTTCCTCTGGCGGAAGACCAACCGGCTGATCAACACCGTGTTCGGCTTCGGGTTCCTCCACGAGGGCCGGGGGCGCGAGCTGGTGGAGACGGCGCGCGGCGCGGTGTTCACGCACACCCAGAACGGCGACCTGCGGTTCGACGACCTCACCAACGGTCTGGATCACTCCAGCCAGCGGCTGCTCGACATCTCCGCGTTCATGGAGGACACCATCGACCCGCCGGAGTTGGCGGCGCTGCTGGACCCCAACGACCCCGACTACGCGCGCCTGGTCGCCGACCCGTTCGCCACCGTTCCCATCGCGACCCACGAGCAGAGCAAGGGGTCGCAGGTGTTCAAGACGTTCTGCATGGATTGTCACAACATGCCCAACGTGTTCGGCAACCGCGACCATCGGGACAACCCGCCGGACAACACGCCGCCGCCCTTCGGCCACAGCTTCGACATCGGCGTGTCGCAGCGGAACCTCCAGCACCTCGAGTTCCGCCGCTTCGACGTGCCCACCGGGACCCGGGTGCCGATCGTCATTCCGCTCGCACGGCAAGACGGGCAGCTCGTGTCGTACACGGTGGTGGACGACATCGGGCTGGCCGCGGTCACCAACCGGTACGAGGACCTCCACAAGTTCAAGGTCCCCCAGCTCCGACGGATCTCGCAGCTGGGCCCGTACTTCCACGACAACTCCGCCGCCACGCTGGAGGAGGTCGTCGACTATTTCAACGGCCCCCTCTACAATTCCTCCCTCGACGGCCGCGATCACCCCATCCACCTCTCCACGGAGCAGCGCAGCGCGTTGCTCGCTTTCCTGCGAATCCTCTGATTTGACACAGAGCCCCCCAAGACCAGAGACGCTGCTCCAGATCTGGAAGTCAGTGGCCGCCGCGGGCCTCCACCCCGGCGGCATCGCGGACGCGCTGGCGCGGGCTGCAGCCTCCGCGTTCGGCGGCGTCCGGGCCGGGGTGTACTACCGTGGAGCGAACGGGCTGTGGTGGGGAGTGATCCACGGGTCGGAGGGCTCGCCGACCTACTGGGGGGAGGCACCCGCGCCGGACGGCGGTGCTGACGGCGCGGCGGCGCCCTGGCTCCAGCTGGGCCCCCGCCCGGCCGGAGAGTTGGGGACACCCGCGGTGGCGCCCATCCCCCTGGGCGGAGGCGTGGCGGGCGCGCTGGCGGTGGCGCGCGCGAAGGAGGCCGGCCCCTTCTCCCCGGAGGAGGTGGCGCTGCTCCGGCAGGTGGCGGAGGCGGCGGCGCCGGCGCTGGCGAGGTCCCTGGAGCACGGCGAGTTGCTCTCGGAGACGGATCCGATCCGCGACCGCGGGGCGTGGGCGCTGGCCTTCGCCCGCGACTGCCCGTCCATGTACTTCATCAAGGACGAGCACGGGACCTACGTGGTCGCCAACCAGGGAATGGCCGGTTTCAGCCATCGCACCCCGCCGGACATCATCGGGAAGGTCGACGAAGCGCTGTGGCCGCCGGAGCAAGCGGCCTTCTTCCGCGCCATCGACCGGCAGATCTTCGCCACCGGCAAGCCGGCGGTCACCACCGACAAGTTCTTCATGGGCGACCGGTGGCGCGTCTTCCTGGCGTGCAAGTTCCCCATCTTCGACCCGGCGGGGAAGGTGATCGGCGTGGGCGGGCACGTCACCCCCATCCCGGACGAGAAGACCGCCAGCGACGCGCTCTCCCGCGGCGAGGAGCAGCTCAACTTCATCACCGACGCGCTGCCGGAGCTGATGGCGTACATCGACATCGACGAGCGCTTCCGCTTCGTCAACCGCGCCTACGAGCGCTGGTTCGGCCTGAGCCGCCACCAGATCATCAACAAGTCGCTGCTGGAGATCTTCGGGGCGGACAACTACGCGCTGCTCGAACCCCACCTCAAGGAGGCGAAGGTCACCGGCGGGAGCAAGCTGGACCTGCGGCTGGCGGCCGCGGACGGGGTGATCCGCGACGTGCGGATGACGCTCGCCATCCAGCGCGACTTCAACTACGTGCCGGTCGGCGTCGTGGTCCTGATCACGGACATGACGGACCAGAAGCTGGCCGAGGAACGGCTGCGCTTCCTGGGGGACGTGGGCGGCCTGCTGCACTCGCGCCTGGACGACGTGGCGGAGACCGGCGCGCCGCTGAAGACCATCGCCGCGCTCTCCGTGCTCAAGCTGGCGGACTGGTGCGTGGTGGTGATGCGGAACCAGGAGGGCAAGCTGGAGCAGCTGGCGGCGGCCCACGTGGACCTGGAGAAGACGACGCTGCTGCGCGGCCTGCACGACTGGCTGATCAAGGACGAGGCCGTGCTCCACCTCCCGGACGTCCTGGCCGGTGAGCGCGCCCGGCTCTACGGGGAGATCACCGACGAGCAGATCGAGGCGGAGGTGAAGGACCCGGAGCTCTTGATGAGCATCCGCGAGGTCGGCCTGCGGTCGGCCATCGTGGTGCCGGTGACCACCCGCACCGGGACCATCGGCGCCATCGTGCTCGCGGCCGGCCCCACCCGCCGCCGCTACGACGAGTCGGACCTCACCCAGGCGGTGGAGCTGGCGCGCCGCGCCGCGCTGGCCACCGACAACACCGAGCTGTTCACCCAGAAGACCCGCGCGGTGGAGCTGCGCGACAACTTCCTGGCCACCGCCAGCCACGAGCTGCGCACCCCGCTCACCTCGCTGGGCCTCCACCTGGACGCGCTGATGATGGAGGCCAAGGTCCTCTCCAAGAAGGAGCCCGGGCTGTCGCGCTTCCAGCAGAGCCTCGACCGGGCCATGTTCCACTCCGAGCGCTTGGGCGGGCTGATCCGCCAGCTCCTGGACGTCTCCCGGCTGCGCGAGGGCAACCAGCTGGACCTGGCGCGGGAGATGGTGGACCTGGGCAAGCTGGTCAAGGACGTCACCGAGCGCTTCAACGAGGAGGCCGCGCGCGCCTCCTGCTCGCTGGAGGCGCTGGTGCCGCAGCAGCCGGTGGTCGGCTACTGGGACCCGTTCCGGCTGGACCAGGTGGCCACCAACCTGATCGGCAACGCCATCAAGTACGGCGCCGGCAAGCCGGTGAAGGTGGAGGTCTCCACCCGCGGGGACCACGCCGTCCTGACCGTGCGCGACCGCGGCATCGGCATCAAGGCGGAAGACCAGCAGCGCATCTTCGGCAAGTTCGAGCGCGCCGTCTCCGAGCGCAACTACGGCGGCCTGGGCCTGGGCTTGTGGATCACCCGCCAGGCGCTGGAGGCCATGGGCGGCGCCATCCGGGTGGAGTCCGAGCCGGGGGTGGAGACCACCTTCACCGTCGAGCTGCCCCTGCGCGAGCCTCGCGCCCGCTGAGCCCGATCGACGCGGCCGCGGGCGGCCACATCAGCGCCCCCAGGGGCCGGGGGCTGAGCCCGCCGGCCTGAAGGCCCGGCCCCGCAGCCTTCGAGCCCCTGTCGCTTTTTTCCTGCACCCGGCCGCCGGCCCCGCCCGGCGTGACGGGCGGTTGCGCGGCGCCGGGCGGTGGCCCGCCCGTTGCTCATGCCCCCGTCGCGGTCGAGACGCTTCAGGCCACACTCCACAGGAGACACCATGCTTCGCAAGCTCGCATCCATCCCCGTCGCCCTCACCTCGCTGGCGCTGGTCGCCTGCGGTCCCCACAAGCCGGTGGACTTCTCCCAGGGCGTCCCCACCAAGCAGCAGGCGACGGTGAAGATGCCCACGTCCTCGTCCTCCGGGCTGCGCGAGGCGGGGTCTCAGGACCTGCCCGCCGCGGACCAGCTGCAGGCGATGGCGCAGGCGATGAAGCAGGCGGTGCAGGGCGAGACCGCGGACACCTACCGGCTCACCGTGGGCGCCACCTACCTGGTGAACGGCGCCACCGAGTGGCTCCTCGTCGCGCTCGCCGCCGGCGTCGCCCAGAAGCCGTCGTCGGTGAGCGGCGACACCGCGATCTACGGCCCGTACACGCCCTACCTGTCGGCGATCACCTGGAAGCTGACCGTGACCCGCACCGCCTTCAACTCCTTCAGCTACCTCCTGGAGGGCCAGGACAAGACCAAGCCGAGCAGCCCGTGGGTGTCGGTCATCTCCGGCTCGCACACGGTGACCGTGGACGCCAACGACAACGCCATCAAGGGCTTCGGCGAGGGCGTGTTCATGATCGAGTGGGACAAGGCCAAGCAGCTGCCCGGCCGCGGCGCCGACACCGGCACCTGCGAGGTGCACTACGGCAAGGTGGACCCGAAGTCCCAGGCGTTCGTGGACGTGTCCCTGAACAACATCGGCGCGGACGGCAAGCCCTTCAACGCCGAGTACCGCTTCACCCTGGACAACGACAACGCCGGCTCCTTCCAGTTCGCCCTCGACATCAACCTCCAGCCGTTCGACTCCACCAAGCAGGCCCCGGAGCGGATGAGCATCGAGAGCCGCTGGCTGTCCACCGGCGCCGGCCGCGCGGACGTGACCGCCCACGACGGCGACCTGGTCGCCCCCATCACCGGCAGCGAGTGCTGGGACGCGTCCTTCCTCTCCCAGTACTACGTCCGGACCGACGAGCCGGCCAACACCTACGGCGTGGAGGCCCGCGACTGCGCCTTCACCTCCGCCCAGTTCTCCCAGCTGTAAGCCGACCCCGCGTCAGCAAGACCCCCTGGACGGCGAGCTCGTACAGCGCCAGCAATGGCGCCTGGACGGGCTCGCCTTCGTATTTTCCGAGCGCCAGCGCGATGGCCTCCAGCGTGGAGAGCCCCTCCGGGGACGGCGGGCGCCGCATCCGCATCTTGTCCGGCCACAGCGGCGGCAGCGAGAGCCGGGGCAGCGCGCGCAGGGCGGGGACCCGCTGGAGCATCCGCCGCGCCTGGCCCCAGGAGCCGTCCAGCACCACCAGCCGCGAGGGAACCCCGCCCGCGGGCGCCAGGCCGTCCTCGCCGGGGAAGAGCAGCCAGGTGCCTTCCCCTCGCACCAGCGCCTCGTCGAAGGGCTGGCCGGGCGCGCCGTAGGGGTGGACCTCCGCTCCCTCCAGCGCCAGCGCCGCCAGCCGCGCGGTGTTGGTGCTGCGGAAGGCCTCCTTGTGGTGGCGGAGGATGAGCACCTTGGTCCGCGGGCGCAGCCGGGGGATGCGCGGGCAGAGGCAGACCTCCAGCCGGAAGAAGCAGGTGGGGCAGCGGCCCTGGAAGTCCTCCGGCGTGCTGGAGCGGCTCACGTCACTTCTCGCCTTACTTCTCTTCGGGCCGCTCCTGGAGCCACCTCGTCACCTCCGCCAGGTGCTCCTTGTCGCCGGAGGTCTGGTACCCGTCGCGGGCCTGCGCGGCCAGGGTGCGGGCGTGGCGCTTGTCCCGCCCGCCCAGCCACAGCGACTGCGCCAGGGCGAAGCGCGCCTCGGCCAGCTCGGTGGCGGCCACGCCGGAGGGCTCGCGCACGTCCAGGGAGCGCTCCAGCGCGTCGATGGCCTTGTCGTACTGCTTGAGCCCCAGGTACGCCTCGCCGATGTTCTCGTAGGAGTAGCCGAGGGTGACGTGGCCCTCGCCCAGCGCCTTCTTGCGGATCTCCAGCGTGCGCTGGGCGCGGTCGAGCGCGTCCTGGTAGCGCCCCTGCGACTGCAGCACCATCACCAGGATGTCCATCGCGTCGGCGACGGTGCGGTGCTCGGCGCCGTTGGCCTGCTCGTAGATGCGGACCGCGGCCTTGGCGTGGGCGAGCGCGTTCTCGTAGTCCTTCTTGTCGCGCAGCAGCCGGGCCACGTTCTGGTGCATGGGCGCGGCGGTGGGGTGGTCCCGCCCCAGCGACGTCTCCACGATGGACAGCGCCTGCTGGTTGAGCTTGAGCGCCTCGTCCTTGTTCCCCAGCAGCATGTAGGCGGCGCCCAGGTTGCCCAAGTAGCGCGCGCGCCGCGGGTCGTCCACGCCCATCACCCGCTCCGACAGCTGGACCGCCAGCTGGTACTGGACGAGCGCGTCGGCGTACTTGCCCTGGGCCATGTGGATGGCCGCGGTCATGTTGTGGAGGTCCATCTCCAGCTCTTCGTTGCCGCCGATGCGCTTGAGCAGCGACTCGCCGGCGCGCACCCACTGCAGGCCCTCGTCGAAGCGGCCCTGGCTGTAGCCCACCGCCCAGACCAGCCGGAAGATGTCGCGCAGGCGCTCCTCGTCCGCGCGGCCCGCGTCCGCGGCGTTGACCGCCTCCCGGAGCGACGCCTCGCCGTCCTTGTACTTGCCGTCGCGGTCCAGGAGCCACCCGCGCCAGCTGAGCGCCTCGGCGATCAGCGGCGAGTAGCCGATGGCGCGGGCCTCGACGGCGGCCCCGTCGGCGATCTCCAGCGCCGGCTTGTACTTGCCGGCGTCGTGGAGCGCCTTGGCCTCCGCCAGCCGGGTGGAGACCTGGTCGATGCGCTCGCGGACCTGCTTGTCCTCGGGGAGGCTGACCGGCGCGGTGAGCAGGGCGATGTCCGCGCACCCGTTGAGGCTGGAGAGGGCGTGCACCGCGTCCACCGACTTGGCCAGCACCGAGTCGTCGCCCTGCTCGAGCAGGCGCGACAGCGCGCGCACCTCCTGGAGGCGCTTGTCCAGGCAGATCATCCGCAGCGACATCACCGACTCGGACTGCTCGCCGCGGATGCGGGTGGCCTCGCAGGCCTCCTGGAACATGGCCGCCCAGTCGGCGGTGTACTTGCCCAGGCGGTTCTCCACCGCGGTGGCCGTCTCCGCCGCCCACGGCTTGTCCAAAGACCGGATCCGGCCGACCACCTGGCTCTTGGTGGCCCCGTCCCAGACGCCCTCCAGCTTGCGGTCCGCGCCCCGGCAGAGCGAGTGCCGCTGCGTCGAGATGCCCACCGCCGCCGCCGCCACCAGGCCCAGCGCGCCGGCCGCGCCCGCGACGTAGAGCCGCCGCTGCCGCTTGAGCGGCGCGATCTCCAGCTCCCGGAGCAGCTCCTCCATCGACGCGAAGCGGTCCGCCGGGTCGATGGCCAGGCCGTGCATCAGCGCGTTGCGCACCCAGGCGGGAACCTTGGGCTCGCGGGGAGGTTCGCGGATGATCCCGCGGGTGAAGATGCCGGTGGAGCGGCGCAGGGTGGCGCGCTCCACCTTGGTCTTCGACGGCGCGGTGTCGTCGAGCAGCCGCCCGGCGTGGGACGCCAGCGTCTGCGGGTCGAACGGGCGGACGGTGAAGAGCGCGAAGTAGAGCGCGGCGCAGAAGGAGAACTGGTCCGAGCGCGCGTCCGGCACCTTCCCCAGGTGCTGCTCCGGGGGCATGTACGCGGGCGTGCCCACCACCGCGCCCACCTGGGTGAGCTGGGTCTCGATCAGCCGGCGCTCGTCGGTGTCCACCTTGCGGGGCGGGATGTAGCTGGGCTCGTCCTCGTCCTGGGTGTCCACCAGGCGCGCCAAGCCGAAGTCGGTCACCTGCACGCGCCCGTCCTTGGCGATGAGGACGTTGTCCGGCTTGAAGTCCCGGTGCACCAGGCCGGCGGCGTGGGCGGCGGCCAGCCCCTTCCCCGCCTCCATGAAGGTGCGGAGGATCTCCTTCCAGGTGCGGGGCGTGTTGCGGAACCACCGCCCCAGCGTGCCGCCATCCACCAGCTCCATGGCCACGAAGACCTGCCGGCCGAAGGTGCCCACGTCGTAGACGGTGATGACGTTGGGGTGCTTCACCCGGGCCATGGCCTGGGCCTCGCGGAGCAGCCGCGTCTGGGCCGCCTTCGACGCCTGGGTGCCGCCGCCGCTGATCCGGGTGGAGAGGATCTTCAGCGCCACCTTGCGGTCCAGCTCCGGGTCGTACGCGCCGTACACCACGCCCATGCCGCCCTCGCCCAGCTTGGAGAGGAGCATGTAGCGGCCCAGCTTGGTGCCGCGCTCCAGGGACATCACCTCGTCCGTGGTCTGGGACTGGCCGGGGGCGGCGTCCGGCGGGGCGGCGCTGGGCTCCCGGGCGGCGAGGTCGTCCGGAGGGAGGGTGGGCGCGGACGCCGCCTCCGATGGGGCGGTCAGCTCCTGGTCCACCAGGGGCTGCCACCCGGTGACCGGCTCCGGCGTCGCGGCCGGTGGATTCGGCGTCACGGCCGGCCGATCCCCTTCGGGAGGGGTCCGACCCGGCTCAGCGATGGTCGGGCGGTCCGACGCCATGAACGCCTACAATCCAGCAGAATCAGGGCAGAAACAAGCACCCAGACCCACCCCGAGGTCGCCTCTAGACCTACTTCTAACTACCCGTGTCAACAGGGTTTTCACCTTCCCCAGAAACTTGAGAATCCATACACCGACAATGGGAGTGTTCGCGGTACGCACACTCTCTTAGAAATCCTCAGGACTCCTACCATGGCTTTCGGCATCCCTTCTCTGAGCAGCATGGCCTCCAGCATCGGCAACGCGGTTGGCGCGGCGGCCGGCAAGGCGGCGGACGTGGTGACCCAGCAGGCCCAGCCGGCTCCGGCCCCCGCTCCTGCGGCGGCCCCCGCGGCCCCGGTCGCCCCGAAGATCGGCGACGCGTTCGAGAGCGCTCCTTCCAAGCCGGTGGTCTGCGGCGGCACCAGCACCAGCGGCGCGCAGTGCCTGCCGGACTGGGGCAAGACCTCGGGCGGCGGCGGCGGCGGCGCGGGCATCAATCCTTCCGGCCGGTAGTCGATTTTCCGCGGCGCGAAACGCGAACAAAAGTCCTGTTGTACTGACCCGTTGGGGCGATGAGCCCTGGCGGGTCCTCGCGTTTGCGGGTATTCCCGGCGGCGTGTGGAGAAGTGTTGGGGCGGCTGAAGTCGGGGGCGGCACGCGTTAGCGTAGCCCCCCAATGGCGCCACGGTCCGAACGAACGATCCCGAAGGACGAACCCAACGCGAAGCCGCTGGACGGCGTCGCCATCCGGCGGCTGTTGTCGCTGGCGAGGCCGGAGGGGGCGCGACTGGCGCTGGGGATGGTGTTCCTGGCCCTGGGCAGCACGACGATGCTGCTCTACCCGCAGGGGCTGAAGTACCTGGTGGACGAGGTGCTGGACAAGGGGCGGGCGGACCTGCTGGACCGGGCGGCGCTGGCGCTGATCGGGGTGTTCGCCGTCCAGGGCGTTGCGATGGCGATGCGGTTCTACCTGTTCTCGACGTCCGGCGAGCGGGTCGTCACCCGGCTGCGGGACGCGGTGTACCGGAGCCTGATGCGGCAGGAGGTGGCGTTCTTCGACGAGCGCAAGACGGGCGAGCTGACGTCGCGCCTGTCCTCGGACACCTCGGTCCTGCAGAACACGGTCTCCGCCAACGTGTCCATGGTGCTGCGCAACGGCATCCAGGTGCTGGGCGCGCTGGCGATGATGCTCTACACGTCGCCGCAGTTGACCGTGCTGATGCTGGCGGTGGTCCCGCCGGTGGCGCTGGGGGCGGTGGCGTACGGGCGGCGGGTGCGGAAGCTGGCGCGCGAGGCGCAGGACGCGCTGGCGCAGGCGAACGAGGTGGCGGAGGAGTCACTGGCGGGCATCCGCACCGTGCGGTCCTTCGCCGCGGAGGAGGTGGAGGCGCAGCGGTACCACGGCGCCATCTACCGGTCGTTCGACCTGGCGCGGCGGCGCGCGCGGGTGGCGGCGACCTTCATGTCCGCGGCGACGACCGCGGGGTACGGCGCCATGGCGCTGGTGCTCTGGTACGGCGGGCACCTGGTGATCACCAGGCACGCGCTCAGCAAGGGCGATCTCGTCTCCTTCGTCATGTACACCATGACCCTGGCGTTCTCGTTGGGCGCGCTGAGCGACCTGTGGGCGGACTTCATGCGCGCCAGCGGCGCCGCGCAGCGGGTGTTCGAGCTCCTGGACCGCAAGCCCACCATCGAGGCCAGCGGCGGCGACACGCTGCCGGCCATGGCGGGGAAGGTGGCGCTGGAGGGCGTGAGCTTCCGGTACCCCACGCGGCAGGACGTGGGCGTGCTGTCGGGGGTGAACCTGGAGATCAAGCCCGGGGAGTCGGTGGCCATCGTGGGGCCGTCGGGCGCGGGGAAGTCGACCATCGCGTCCCTGCTGGGGCGGCTGTACGACCCGGACGAGGGCCGGGTGTCGCTGGACGGGCGGGACCTGAAGACGCTGGACCCGTCGTGGCTGCGGCGGCAGGTGGGCGTGGTGGCGCAGGAGCCGCTGCTGTTCTCCACCAGCATCGCGGAGAACATCCGGTACGGCCGGCCGGGGGCCTCGGACGCCGAGGTGGAGCAGGCGGCGAAGGCGGCGAACGCGCACGACTTCATCACCGCGTTTCCGGACGGGTACCAGACGCAGGTCGGCGAGCGCGGCGTGCAGTTGTCCGGCGGGCAGAAGCAGCGGGTGGCCATCGCGCGGGCGGTGCTCAAGGACCCGAGGATCCTCATCCTGGACGAGGCGACCTCCGCGCTGGACGCGGAGAGCGAGCACCTGGTGCAGGAGGCGCTCGAGCGGCTGATGCAAGGGCGGACGACGCTGATCATCGCCCACCGGCTGTCGACGGTGGTCGGCGCGGACCGGGTGGCGGTGCTGGACCACGGGCACGTGGTGCAGGTGGGGAGCCACCACGGGCTGATGGCGCAGGAGGGGTTGTACAAGCGGCTGGTGGAGCGGCAGTTCGTCGCCGCGTGATGGCGGGCGACGGCTGGCTGGCCATCACCTGGCTCGGCGTGCTGGTGGTGGGCATGGCCGCCTGCGTCGGGCTGCGGCGGGTCGGCGTGCCGATGACGTACGTCCGCGACGTGCTGCACGTGGGCGCCGGGGTGTGGCCGCTGGGCTGGGGGAGTTGGAGCGGGGGTGTGGTGCCCTCCGCGATCGCCGCGTCCGGCGCGCTGGCGCTGGTGGCCGTTCCGGCGTTGGCGAAGCGGTCGAGCGCGGCGCGCGGGGTGCGGGACGCGATCTCCGGAGAGGATGAGCGGTTCGGCGGCGTGGCGCTCTACGCGGTGTCGGCGGCGGCGTTCACCATGATCGCGATGCTCTGGCGCGCCGCCGCTCCCGCCGCGGCCGGGGCGCTGCTGGCGCTGGCGCTGGGGGATGGAATCGGCGGCGCGGTGGGGCGGAGGTTCGGCCGCCGCGCGCTGCGGGTGCCGTTCGGGAAGCCGAAGAGTTGGGAGGGCGCCGCGGCGGTCACCGCGTTCGCCGCACTGGGCGTATGGATCGCGCTCCGGTGGTACGGCGCGCCAACCACTCCGTTGATCGTCGCCGGCGCCGGGGTGGTCGCCGGGCTGGCGGAGGCGCTCGCGCCGAGGGCGACGGACAACCTGTTCGTGCCCGCCGCCGTGTTCGCCTGGCTCCGGCTCGCCGTCTAACCGGTCTGCGCGATCACGCAGATCGCGATGGCCTTGAGCTTCAGGGTGGTCCCCCACTGGGCGCTGGACGCGTCCGCCTCGTAGCCGCTCATGTCATCCAGGACGGTGGCCCGCTGGACCTTGAGATCCGACAGGATGACCTCCTGACCGAACCCGTCCTTGACCGTGTACCCGCCGCCGAGCGCGATCCGGCCGGCCGGGCACCGCGCGGTCGCGATCGCGAGGCCGCTCGTGACATTGACGAGCGGGGCCGCCTCGACCGTCACGTACCCGGAAGGCGGGACGGGTCCCATGGGCCCGATCATCCCTTGCGGTCCGGCGGGGCCGGTCTCGCCCGTGGACCCGTCCGGCCCAGCGATCCCCGGCGGCCCCCGGTCGCCGGGATCACCGTCCGGCCCTTGCCCCCCCTGAATGCCGTCCGGTCCGCGCGAACCTCGAGGGCCCGGCCGCCCGGGGGGACCCGCCGGCGCTTCGGGGAGGGGGTGGCACGCGGTGAGGGCGCAGACGAACAGGCCAATCGCGACGAAGCGGATCATCGTTCGACCCTCAGGAATTGATGTTGGCGCAGATGGTGTACGCATGCAGATCCCAGTTCGCGGGCGCCGGGCTGGAAGGCCACTGGGCGGTGACGGACCATCCGTTGGCCAGCGGCAACGACCGAACGATCGATGGCAGGGCGACGGAGGACGTGCTCACGACGCCTCCGCCGCTCAATGGCCTCGTCCCGTTCGGACAGAGGGCGGTCACCGAGCCTCCAGCCGCGGAGGAAGGGAAGCTCCAATCGCCTTGCCCGAAGGTGAGCCCGGAGATGCTCGGCAATCCCCGAGGCCCCGTGATGCCCGGGGGCCCTTTCGGCCCTTGCAGGCCCTGGAGTCCGGGCCTCCCATCCAGGCCACCTGGCCCCTCCTCTCCCTGCGGCCCTCGCCGCCCCACCGGCCCATCCGGTCCCTGAAGTCCCTGGTCGCCGTCCTCGCCTGGCGGGCCCACGGAGCCAGGCGGACCGACGACGTCATAGGTACACGAGAAGGACATCCCGACCAGGGCCAGGGCGATCAGGCGTTTCACGGCGCCACCTGCCCGCACAACACCTCGACGATCATTTCCCAACTCCCCGGGGTCCCGGCGTCGCATTGCCCCACGGCCGCCCACTGCCTCGGGTTCCCGTTCACCGGACCCGACCAGGTGACGTGGCAGAGGTTCCCCGTGGCGTCGGAGCCCGGTCCGTAGACGATGGCCCCTCCCCCGACCGCCACCCCGGCGTCCGCCGTCGCGCAGTCCGCGATCTGCGTCCGGGTCCTGGTGGTCCCGAACTGATCGGTCCAGACCCACCGAACCCCGGTGATGCCCACCACGCCCGGCGGCCCGGCGGGTCCGGTATCGCCTTGTGGACCAACGTCACCAGCGAGCCCAGGCGTGCCCGCATCACCTTGTGGTCCGGGAACGCCCGCGTCGCCCTTGGGCCCCTTCGGACCGAGCCCTCCAGGGACGCCGATGGGGCCCTCGTTGCCCGGCGGCCCTTGCGGCCCCTCCGGTCCCTGGATGATCGCCGGCGTGCAGGCCGCGACACCGACCAGCACCAGCCACGCCGGTGGAATCCTCAATCGCTTGCGCATCGCCCCTCCCCGCCGGGCGCCAATGCACGCCCCCTGCCACTGTGCGCCAGAGAGAGCACCACACCGACTCCCGTCCACCCCCGGAGATCGGCGTCGCTTCCCTGGACGGTGGCGTGGCAGAACCCGCCCCGTGGGTCGCGATCTCTCCGGAGCCACCGCCACCGTCATCGGCGCGGGCGTGAGCGGGCTGACCTCCGCCCTCCTCCTCGCCGAGGCCGGCGCCCGCGTGCGCGTCCTGGCCGCGGCGCCCCCGGCCCGCACCGTCTCCGCCGTCGCCGCCGCCGTCTGGTACCCCTACCGCGCCTACCCCGAAGCGCTCGTCCTGGGCTGGTCCCGCCGCTCTCGCGAGGTCTTCGACGGCCTCTCCACCGACCCCACCTCCGGCGTCATCCTCCGCGAAGGCTTGGAGCGCTTCCGGACCCCGCCCCCCGACCCCTGGTGGAAGGACGCCGTCCGCGCCTTCCGGCGCACGCCCGACGGCGGCTGGGCCTTCGAAGCCCCCGTCATCGACATGGGCCGCTACCTCCCCTTCCTCCTCGCTCGCCTCGGCCGGCTCGGCGTCGCCCCGGAGATCGTCCCCGCCCTCCGCACCCTCGACGGCGCCCCCGCCTCCGACCTCTTGGTGAACTGCGCCGGCCTCGGCGCCCGCGAGTTGGCCCCCGACCCGACCCTCCTCCCCATCCGCGGCCAGGTCGTCCGCGCCACCAACCCCGGCCTCACCCGCTTCCTCATCCAGGACGACCACCCTACCGGGATGGCCTACGTCATCCCCCGGCTCGACGACCTCGTCCTTGGCGGGACGGCCGACGAAGGCGCGACCTCCCTCGACCCGGACCCCGCCACCACCGCCGCCATCCTCCGGCGGTGCGCGGACCTCGAACCGGCCGTCGCCTCCGCCCGCGTCCTGGAAGTGAAGGTGGGGCTCCGGCCGGGCCGCCCGTCCATCCGCCTGGAGGCCGAGCGTCGCGCGTCACGCACCATCATCCACAACTACGGACATGGAGGCGCCGGCGTGACGGTCTCCTGGGGGTGCGCCGAGGCGGTGGTCGCGCTCTGCAAACTGACCATGCAATCGCACACGTGAATCCAGCGCCGGGCCCTCGGCGTAGCGCTTTCGGACACGCTTCCGATGACGCGCCTCGCCCTGCTCAGAGTCCTGGATATGCCCTCGGGGCGACACTATGGTGCGCGCCAGGTGATGGTTACCCTCCTCGTCATCGCCGCGCTGGCCATGGCGATCGCGGCCGCGGTCGCCTCGCCGAACCCGGAGATGCAGGACCGAGGGCGGGAGCTGGTCAGCCGGGCCGCCCGGGGAGACCGCGCCGCCCTGCGCAGGCTGTACGACCTGTACTCCCCGTCGGCCATGGCCATCGCCCTGCGGATGATGAAGAGCCGCCCGGTGGCGGAGGAGATCGTCCAGGACACCTTCGTGGAGGTCTGGCGCCGCGCCCGCGAGTACGACGCCTCCCGCGGCACCGTCGCCGCCTGGGTCGCCACCATCGCCCGCACCCGGGCGCTGGATCGCCTGCGCGCCGAGGGGCGCCTCTCCGCCGCCAAGGAGCGGGCCTCCGCCGAACCGGAGGCGCCCTCCGTGGCCCCGCTGGAGCTGGCGGTGGAGCGGCAGCAGCGCGAGCGCGTCAACGCCGCCCTGCAGACCCTCCCCGCCGAGCAGCGCACCGCCATCGAGATGGCGTACTTCGACGGGCTCACCCAGCGCGAGATCTCCGAGAAGCTGGGTCAGCCGCTGGGCACCGTGAAGACGCGGGTCCGCCTGGCGATGGAGAAGCTGGCGGTGGTGCTGGTCGGTCCCCAGGGTGACGGGGGCGCGACGTGAACTGCGCCGAGTTCAAGGAGCACGTCAGCGCGCTCGCCCTCGGGGCGCTGGAGCCGGACGAGGAGTCGGCGTGCTCGGAGCACCTGGAGGCGGAGCCTTTCCACCAGGGCTGCCACGAGGCCTACGCGCGGGCGCTGGTGACGGCCGGGAAGCTGGCCACCTCGCTCACCCCGGTGAAGCCCGGAGCGCAGGTCTGGGCCGGCATCGAGGCCGCGCTGGACGCGGAGGCCCGGAACGCGCGCCCGTCCCGGAGATGGGGCGCGGCGGTGGGATGGGCGGTGGCGGCCGCGGCGGCGATCGCCCTGGTCTACGTCTGGCTGGACCGGCAGAAGGGCCAGTCCGAGCTGTTGATGGCCCGCGGGCAGGTGGAGGCGAAGACCGAGCTGGCCAACACCGCGCAGCAGCAGGTCCGCGCCTGCCAGGACGAGGTGGCCGCCGTCCGCAAAGAGCTGGAGGATGCCCGGGGCGGCGACCGCCGCGCCGAGGCCGTGGCGCTGTCCGGAAGGCCGGGCACCAAGAAGCTGGACATGGAAGGCAAGGGCTTCCGCGCGACCGTGTTCTACAACCCGACCGAGCGCCGGGCGTACGTGGTGGCCAAGGGCCTGGACACCGGCGCCACCGCGAAGAACGACTTCCAGCTCTGGGTCATCCGCAAGGGCGCCAAGGGCCCGCTCCCCGCCGGCCTGATGCGCCGGCTCCCCGGCAACGACGCCGCGGGCGAGGTGGATCCGGGCGTGCTGGGCGGCGGCGAGGTGATGGCGATCGCGATGTCGCTGGAGCCGAAGGGCGGCTCGCTCAACGGCAAGCCGACCACCGTGCTGATGGCGGCGCCCGTCGGCGGCTGATCCGCGGCGGTTGGCTGCTCTCCCGCGCGCGAGGCGCCGGGCTCTGCTAAGGACGCGCGCCGCATGCACCTGCTCTCGCTCGTCCCCTTCCTCGCCCTGCTGGGTTCGCCCGCGACCCCGGCGTCCATGACCCTCGCCCAGAGCGGCATCGTCCCCGAATGGATGAACCGCCAGGCCGACCCCTGCGTGGACTTCTTCGAGTACTCCTGCGGCGGCTTCACCGCCAAGCAGGAGATCCCCGCCGACCGGCCCGCCTGGGGAGCGACCACGATGGTTCAGCAGGAGGCGGAGCTGTTCCTCAAGGACATGCTGGAGAAGGCCGCCCAGGACCCGGGGAACGACCCGGTGAAGAAGAAGCTGGGCGACTACTGGGCGGCCTGCATGGACGAACCGGCCATCGAGAAGGCCGGCACCGCCCCGCTCAAGCCGTACCTCGACCTGATCCGCCAGGTGAAGGACCTCCAGAGCGCGCGGCGGGCGGTGATGGCGCTGCACGCGGACGGCATCTACCCGTTCTTCGACTCCGGCCAGCTGCAGGACTACGCGGACGCCACGCAGGTGATCGCCGCGCTGGACCAGGCAGGCCTCGGCTTGCCGGACCGCAAGTACTACCTGGAGGACGCGGGCAACATCAAAGCGGTCCGGGCCGCCTACCAGGAGCACGTCGGCCGGATGTTCGCGCTGCTCGGGAAGTCGCCCGCCGACGTCAAGGTGGCGGTGGCGGACGTGCTCCGGATCGAGAACGCGCTGGCGAAGCTCCAGCAGGACGAGGTCGTCCGCCGCGAGCCGCACAACGTCTACCACCGCATCGACCGCAAGGGCCTGGAGCAGCAGGCGCCGGACTTCCCGTGGGGGGAGTACCTGAAGGAGATGGGCATCGCCGACGTGACGGCGATCACCGTCCACGACCCGGCGTACTACCCGGGCGTGACCAGGCTGATGGCGCAGGAGAAGCCGCCGGCGATCCGGAGCTACCTCACCTGGACCGTCCTCCACGGCGCCGCCTCCATCCTCTCCAAGGCCTTCGTGGACGAGGACTTCAAGCTCAAGCAGGCCCTCACCGGCATCAAGGCGCTCTCGCCGCGCTGGCGCCGGTGCGTGGCCCGGACCGACACCGACCTGGGCCTGTTGCTGGCGCAGCCCTACGTGGCGGCCCGCTTCGCGGGCGACTCCAAGCAGCGGGCGACGGAGCTGACGAAGTCCGTGCTGTCGGCGATGAACGTGAGCCTGGACTCGCTGCCCTGGATGGACGCGCCCACGCGGGCGGCGGCGAAGACCAAGCTGGGCAAGATGGGCTACCTGGTGGGCTACCCCGAAAGGTGGCGCGCCTACGACTTCGAGGTCGGCCGGCAGAGCTACGCGGCCAACGTGCTCGCCGCCGCGCGCTTCGAGCACCGCCGCCAGTTCGCCAAGATCGGCAAGCCGGTGGACCGCACCGACTGGCTGATGACGCCGCCCACGGTGAACGCCTACTACGACGCCTCGCTCAACCAGCTGGCGCTGCCGGCCGGCCAGCTCCAGCCGCCCTTCTTCGGCGCCACCTTCCACCCGGCGGTGAACTTCGGCTCCACCGGCGGCGGCACCATCGGCCACGAGATGACGCACGGCTTCGACGACGAGGGCCGCCAGTTCGACGCCGACGGCAACCTCAAGAACTGGTGGAGCGAGCAGACCGGCAAGGCGTTCGACGCCGCCACCCAGTGCGTGGTGGACCAGTACTCGAAGTACGAGGCGGTGCCGGGCGTGCACCTCAACGGCAAGCTCACCGCGGGCGAGAACATCGCCGACATCGGCGGCGTGAAGCTGGGCTTCGAGGCGTACCAGGCGTACCGCGCCAAGCAGAAGCCGGCGCCGGCCGCGAAGGTGGAGGGCCTCACCGACGACCAGCTGTACTTCCTCGCCTACGGGCAGTCGTGGTGCGCCAAGCTCCGGCCCGAGTACCTGGAGATGATGGCCCACACCAACCCGCACTCGCCGCCGAAGCTCCGGGTGAACGGGGTGATCGTGGACCAGCCCGGCTTCGGGCCCGCCTTCTCGTGCAAGGCCGGGACGCCGATGAACCCGGGCAAGGCGTGCTCGGTGTGGTGAGTCAGCAGCGGTAGAGCCGGACGCGCGCCACGCCCTCGCGCAGCATTCCCAGCTCGCGGGCGGCGGCCTCGGAGACGTCGATCAGCCGCTCCTTCGCGTACGGGCCGCGGTCGTTCACGCGCACCCGCACCGAGCGCCCGTTGTCTGCGTTCACCACCACCACGCAAGTGCCGAAGGCCAGCGAGCGGTGGGCGGCGGTGAGGTCGCCGCGATCGTAGCGCTCGCCGCTGGCGGTGGGCCGGCCGTGCAGCGAGTTGCTGTAATACGAGGCCGTGCCCCTGGCGATCTCCCCGCCTCCCCTGGGCGGGCCGGGCGGGCGCGGACAGCCGGCCAGGCCGAGGGCGGCGAGGATGAGGAGGCGGCGCGCGCGCACGCCGTGGAATCTAGCGCCTGGCTACGCGGCCCGCGGCTGGTCCAGGACCGCCTGGAGGTCGGCGAGCGCGGGAGCGAGCGCACGGCGGGCGCGGCCCTCGAGCTGGCGGGCGCGTTCGCGCGAGAAGCCCAGGTGCTGGCCCACCTGGATCAGGGTGAGCGGTTCGTCCTGCATCAGGCGCTGCTCGACGATGTAGCGCTGGCGCGCGTCGAGGCTGGCCACCGCCGCGCGCACGCGCTGGGAGACCATCCGCCGCTCCTCGTGCTCGCCCAGCTGGACCTCGGGGTCCGGCCCGGGCGACTGCAGCTGCTCGCCCATCGTGGCGTCGCCCTCGCCCACCGGCGCGTCCAGCGAGGCGTCCCCCAGGAGGCGCTGCTCGAACTCCCGGACCTGCCGCGGCAGCACCTGCAGCTTGGCCGCCACCGCCTCGACCTCGGCGTCGTGCTCGATCTCCGGGTGGAGCCTGGCGATCTCCGCGCGCGCCCGCGCCAGGGCGAAGAAGAGCTTCCGGTGGGCCTGCGTGGTGCCGACCTTCACCAGCGACCAGTTCTCCAGGATGTACCGGTGGAGCGTGGCGCGGATCCACCACACCGCGTAGGTCACCAGGCGCAGGCCGCGCTCCGGCTCGAACTTGGCCACCGCGTGGATGAGGCCGATGTTGCCCTCCTGCACCAGGTCCTCGATGGGCAGGCCGTAGCGGCGGTAACCGCAGGCGATCTTCACCACGAAGCGCAGGTTGGCCGACACCAGCTCCCCGACGGCCTCCTGGTCCCCGGCCTTGGCCCGCCAGGCCAGCGCCTGCTCCTGTTCGCGCGACAGCAGCGGGCGCCGTCGGATGTCGGCCAGGTAGCGAGCGATGTCCGCCAGCATGGCGGCAGGGTGATTCGGCAAGGGGGGGCGGGGCATGGCCGGTGACCGAGCAACTGCGATGCCAGGCCGCCCTCTCTCGGAGGGTCGGCCGGGTCGCTGGGTCACGGTTGACCGGAAGGGTGCTGCGGCACCCACCAGGTCGGGTTTACCGGTGCTGAGGGGTCCCGGAGCCACCCACGCCGCGCTGCACCACGATCTCCACGCGCCGGTTGGTGGCGCGGCCCTCGGCGGACTCGTTGGAGGCCAGGGGCCGGGTCTCGCCGAAGCCGATGGCCTCGATG
Source organism: Myxococcaceae bacterium (assembly GCA_035637895.1). Lineage (GTDB taxonomy): Bacteria > Myxococcota > Myxococcia > Myxococcales > Myxococcaceae > DASRBA01. The sequence goes on along the minus strand of DASRBA010000444.1, from coordinate 1,977 downwards.
CGGTCGCGGGCCACGCCGCGGGCCGCGAGGAAGTCCTTGACCGCGTTGGCGCGGAGGACGGACAGCTCGTAGTTGGTGTCCTCCGCCCCGCGGGCGTCGGTGTGACCTTCGACCACCACGTGCTGGTCGGGGACGGTCTCGAGCGCCTGGGCGACCTGCTCCAGGGCGCGCTGCGCGCCGATGGACAGGTCGGACCGGCCCGGGGCGAAGAGCAACCCGCCAGGCAGGGTGATCACGGTCCCTCGCTGGTCCTCCTGCACCTTGGCGAAGCGCTGCAATTCCTGCATCGCCGCGCGGCGATCGGCCTCGGCCTGCGCCTGCTGCTTGCGGGCCTCCTCCAGCTCCTGCTGCCGGGCCTGGAGCTGGGCGCGCTGCTCGTCCAGTTGGGACTGGGCGCGGGCCAGCTCGTCGCGCTGCGCCTGGGCCTGGCGCGCCACCCGGTCCGCCTCCGCCTGGCGGGCGCGCTCCGCCTGATCCTGTTCCTGCCTCAGGCGCGCGGCGTCTGCCTGGCGCTTGGCGTCCTCCTGGGCCTGGAGCCTGGCGCGCGCCTGCGAGAGCTCGCTGGTGGCCTGCGCCTGGCTGGCGGTGAGCTGCTGATCGGCGTTCGCCTTGTCGCGCCGGGCCAGCGCCAGGCGGGCGCGGCTCTCGGCGATCTGCACGCGGCGATTGGCGACGTAGGCCATGTCGCGGCCGTTGAGGGACCAGGGGTTGCGCTGGTACTCGGACTCGGCGCGGTTGAGGGCGCGGTGGGCGACCTCCAGCTCTTCCGGCGCCAGGGCGCGCGTCTGGGAGTTGCCGGCGCGGTCGTAGGCGAGGCGGGCGTCGATCAGCTCGGGCGGGACGGCCGCCAGGCAGCCCAGGAGGAGCCCCAGGGCCGCGGTGAGCGGGATCAAGGCGTAGAAGCGTTTCATGGCTTCACCTCCGGGGCCGGGGTGGTGGTGGTCCCCGAGCCGCCGGTGGCGGGGACCTGGGACTGGAGCTGCTTCACCCGGTCGATGGCGCGCTCCGCCTCGGCGCGGGCGGGGATCTCGGTGGCCAGCGCGAGCGCCAATTCGGCGTCCGCCTGGGCGCGCTCCAGGACGAAGGAGGCGCGGCGGTGCTGGCCGGAGTTGATCAGCCGCCGGCCGCGGTCCTCTTCTTCGCGGGCGAGGGAGAGGTAGCTGGCGGCGGTGGAGACGTGGTCTGCGTCGAGCTGCTCGGCGGCGCGGATCTCCCCGCGCGCGTCGGCCATCTTGTTCAACGGTGCTCGCGACGTCGCGCAGCCGGCGAGGCCGGCCAGGACGGCGGCACACAGTATGGTCCGCATGTGGGCCCTCCTGCGGAGGGAGGTGGGGATGGGGCGATGAGGCGGCAGCGGGCGCTCGGTGGTGTCGGTCGGGGGGCAGGTTAGGGTTGGGGCATGGATGCCCGGTCGCGGATCAGGCAGGCGATGCTGTGCGGGTTCCTCGCCTCATGCGCGGGCGCTCGCTTCGGGGCGGCTCCCCGGATGTACGCAGATCTGGACACCGTCACCGGCGGTTGCGTGAAGAGTCCGGTCCTCTGCGCCGTGGTGGCGGGCGCGCCGGAGAGCGGCAGCGCCGCCCAGGCGATCGGGGTGGGGGTGAGCCTCGCGACGGTGGTCGCCGCAGAGGCACTGGACCTCGTCACTGAAGAGAAGGTCAAGGACGTGCTCAAGGAGTGCGCCGACACTGCGCGGTCCGAGGTGCTCATCAAGCGCTTCGGCGGAAAGAGCCCGACTGCCGATGATTGCGGAGAAAAGGTGTCTGCCGACGTCACCCGTGCCATGGCGCTGGGTGAGGAGATGCACCGCGTTGCCTTCAAATGCGTCGAAGAGAAGCTGGGGAAAGTGCTCCCCGGGCGATACAGCCTCGAACAGCGCTACCGCTACGACCCGGCGACCAAGACGACGACCGTGCTCAAGCCAGAGGACGTGGAGGCCCTCAAACGCGCCGGCCGGTGGTCGGAATTGGTGGGGAC
>DASRBA010000443.1:0-10966 GCA_035637895.1 Myxococcaceae bacterium | reverse complement strand
CTCCCCACGTCCTGATCGTGGTCGGAGAGCTTGTCGCCCGCGTGGCAGAGCAGGTTCACGATCGTCCCCGGCCACCGCTCCTTCACCTGCTGGACCTGCGCGTCGGACGGGACCGACCGCACCTTCGCGTCGGTGAACCGGCGGAGCACCAGGCTGGCCGCCACCCTGTCCTTGCCCTCGCCGCGCGTCCACCGCGCCGGCTCTCCCAGCGCGAGGCGGATCTGCACGTCGAAGGTGGAGGTGCCGTCCACGCGCTCGTAGAGGTCGCAGAACTGGTACGACATCCGCGGGTTGATCTCGATGAGGTGGATCCCCCCGGTGCCCGGGTCGTGGAAGAGCTCCACGTTGAAGCAGGTGTTGTCCAGGCCGGACTTCTGGATCACCTTCACCACCACCTCGCCCATCCGCGCCTGGACGTCCGCGGGCAGCGGGCTGGGGTACTGGAACCGGGAGAAGCTCATCGTGCCCGGGTAGAAGAACGAGTGCACCACGCCCTGGATGGTGACCTGGCCGCGCTGCACGAAGCCGTCCACCGTCACCTGGTCGCCCTTGAGCGGCGACTCCGCCACGAAGTAGTGCGCCGCCACCGTGCCGTCGGTGTAGCGGTCCAGCAGCTGCTGGAAGGGGCGCAGCAGCAGGAGCTTCTGGATCCGCTCCTTGAGCGTGAAGGTGAGCAGCGCGCGCCGCTCCGCCGGGGTCCGCACCAGCTGGGCGCGGATGGACATGGTGCCCTTCACCGGCTTGAGGAAGTACGGGTACTGCAGCCGTTTCGGCATGTCCTCCGAGAACGGATCCACCGCCTCGAAGTCCGGGGTGGCCTCCGGCGCCGCGTCGCGCTGGATCTCCCGGCTGATCAGCTTGTGGGAGAGCTTCACCACCGGGCGGATGCCGGCGCTGGGCAGCCCCAGCCGCTCCGCCACGCCCGCCGCCAGCATCGAGCCCGGGTAGTCACCCGTCCCCACCACCGCGTTCAGCCCCCGGCCCTTGAAGCGCTCGGCGGTCCGGTTCATCCACCGGTCCACGTCGAAGGTGAGGATGCTCCAGGGCGTCACGCCGTTGATCAGCTCCTCGCCGGCGTAGAGCACCTCGCGGTGCGCGCGGACGGCGGGGCGGGCCAGCGCCTCGCGGTCCCAGGAATTCGGGCACAGCACCAGCACGCGGCTCACCTCAGCCCCACCTCCTGGAACGCGGCGGCGATCAGCGACTCGACGTAGGCGCGCTCGGCGGCGGGCAGGGCCCGCGCCTCGTCCTCCCACGACAGCTCCATGCACTCGCCGCGCACCAGGTCCAGCATGTACTTCCGATCGCCCAGGAGCAGGCCAAGATTCGACGTGCTGCTGCGCGCCGCACGGCCCGCCCACAGCACCAGCGCGGGCACGCCGCGCTCCGCCAGCAGCGCGTCGCCGAAGCCTGGCCGGGAGTCGTCGATCCCCAGCAGGTCCAGCACCCCCGGAAGGACGTCGAAGTGCGAGGCCCAGGGCACCTCCCTGGGCGGCAGCGACGGGTGGCGCATCGCGAACGGGACGTTGATCTGCTCCTTCACGATGCCGCTGCCGTGCGAGCGGTACCCGAGCCCGCCGAACGACTGGCCGTGGTCCCCGGAGAGGATCAGCAGCGGCGGCCTCCCGCGACGGCGCTCGAACTCCGCGGCCAGCTGGGCCGCCAGCGCGTCTGCTTCCTCCAGCGCGTCGAGGTAGCGGCCCTGGTCCTCGCGCGCGTCGAACCGTCCGAAGCGGGACGGGTCCTCCACCACGTAGGGGAGGTGCGCGTTGGCGGTGTGGACGTGGAGGAAGAGGGGGCCGCCGCCGCCCTGCTCGAGCGCCAGGTCCAGCCCGCGCCCCAGCAGCGCCGAGTCGCGACCGCTCTCCAGCGCCTGGCGGTCCAGCACCGCGTCAAAGCCGGCGTTCGCCAGGAGCTCGTCCATGCCGTAGTACGCGGTGCGGTAGGGCGTCAGGTAGACGGAGCGGTAGCCGGCGCCGCGAAGCAGGGGAAGGCCGGAGCGGCGGAGCGCGGCGTACTCGCCGCCGTAGAGGACCTGGTGGGCGTCGTTGGTCAACGGGCACGGGGAGAAGTGGTGGCGCACGCGCACGCCGGCCGCCGCCACCGACTCCAGGAACGGCGTCCGCGCCGGCCCGCCGTACAGCGAGACGTGCGCCCGACCCAGCGACTCGACGGTGATGAGCAGGACGTCGCTGCCCGCCGCCACACCCCTGAGCGCGCTGGGCCGCGGCGGGCGCGGGGCGAGGACGAGCTGGGCGGCGTGCTCGGGGCGGGGCGTGAAGCCGCGAGCGCGCGGGAGCCGGCGCGGCCGCACGAAGCCCACGGAGACGCTGGGGCCGGCGGGGCCGCGCAGGTTCAGCCCCAGGGCGACGGCGACCGCGGCGGCGGCGGCGGCGCGCAGCCAGGGCTGCTCCACCCACTGGCCCGCGCCGACCAGCGCGGCGGCGATCGGCCAGCCGGCGAGGGAGGGGCGCGCCGGCGGTGGCGCCAGCGCGAGGAGCGGGACCATGGCGGCGGCGCAGAGCAGCGCGGAGACCGCGGCGGCGGGGCGGGGGAGGGAGGGCGTGAGGAGGGCCAGGGCCACCAGCGGCGGGGCGGCGAGGAACGGGGCGTGCGCGCGGAGGAAGGAGCGGGCGAACGAGACCTCGGCCAACTCGCGGTAGAGGACGGGGACGACGATGGAGCGCACCCCGGCGGCGCCCAACTCGATGGAGTAGACGCGGAAGAGGACGGCGTCCAGCCACAACCCGACGAAGAAGAGGGCGCCCAGCACGGCGGCACCGGCGCCGGCCCACGGGCTGAGCGCGGCGACCGCGCCGATCGCCACCGCGGCCAGCGCGATCGAGGCCGCGTCGGCGGGAGAGAGCCCCACGCGCACGCGCCGCTCGAACTTGATCGCCTCCACCAGCGCGACGCCGAACGCGGCGGCGGCGAAGGCCGCGCCCAGCGCGAGCGCGCGCTCGATCACGGCGCGAGCCCCATCGCCGCGCGCGGACCTCGTCGGCGCTCGCGCCCGTTCGCGCGAGAGGAGCTCCACCTCACGGCACCGGCTCCGGTGCCACGAAGAGGCGGGTGAAGCCCGCCGCGTACCCCACGTTGAGCAGCAGCAGGCCCGACACCGTCGCGGGCGTCCACCCCCACGACGCCGCGAGCGCCACGCCGGCCGCCGCGGCCAGCGCCCACTCCACCAGCGTGACCGGCCGAGCGTGGCGCCGCACCTCCCAGTAGGAGAACGGGCTGACGAACCGGCGCTGCGAGAACGGCAGGAAGTGGCGGTGCGCGTCCACCCCATGGACCGGGATGTCGCACAGCGCGTGGAGCAGGGCGCTGGCGAAGAACGCGGCCACCACCGGCTCCCGGATCAGCGCGCCCACCGCCAGCCCCGCCGCGGCGATGGGCAACGAGTGCATCCCGTGGATGAGGTTGGACCAGGACCGCTTCTGGTAGTGCACGCGCCAGATCTCCTCGGTGGGCGTGCCGCGCAGCTTCTCCTGGAAGTACAGCCAGACGATGGGCAGGTCCGGCAACACCGCCCCCGCCACCGTCGCCGCCACCAGCGCCGGCGATCCATGCCGAGCGAAGAGGGCGACGTTGAGCACGGCGTGTCCTGGAGTCCGCATCCGCCCCGGAGGTTACGTCACCACCGCCCTCAGCGCAGGCCGAACCAGCGCAGCACCGACTCCCACTGTCCGGTCGCCCAGAGCCAGGCCCCGCCGAACCCCACTCCCAGGAGCATCACCAGAAAGAGGCGCATGGGCCACGGCGACCCTCTCCGGCGCGTCGGCGGAGGCGCAAAACCGCGCCGGCCGGTGGCGTTCGGGTCGTCGTCGAACCGGTCGTCGTACGGCTCCTCCTCCTCGTACCGCTCGCCCTGCTCGTCGTCGAACCGCTCGTCGTAGACGGGCTCCTCCTCGTCCATGGGCTCGTTGACGTTCGTCGGCCCGGCGGCGCTCTCGTCGGGCGCGTAGTCATCCTCCAACCCGTACCGCTCCTCGTCCGACGTGAGTCGCCGCGGGTTGGACCGGGGAGGCGGCTCCCGCACCGGCGTGGGCGTGGGCACCGGGTCCCCGGCGCTGGGGTCTTCGGTCACCACGCCCGACTCCGACGGCTCCTCCCGGAAGAACTGCTCCTCCGGATCCACCTCCGGCTCCGCGTCCAGCTGCGACCGGCTGCCGGGGGCGCGCAGCACCGTGTCCGCGTGCGCCACCGACGGCCTCTTCCGCGACGGCGCCCGGGCGGGTGGTGGCGCGCGGCGCGGCGGCGGCGGGGCGCGGGGCGCGGTGTCCGGCTCCGGCGGCGGAGGCTCCGGCGCGACGGCGCCCACCGGCTCCACGCGCGGCGGGGCGGCGGGCGGCGGGGGGGGCTCGTCCGGCCACACGTCGAGCGCCGCGCTGAGCAGATCCGCCGGGGCCGAGATCTCGGATACCTCAGAGGTGCCGCCCTTGCGGCGCTTCATCCCGGGCGCCACCAGCCGGCCGGACGTGTCCAGTTCCACGCCGCCGCTCTCGTAGTCGTTGGAGAGCGACGCCGCCTGCGCGGGCACCTCGCCCGAGTACTCCCACGGGTCGGTCACCTCGGTCGGCTTGCGGTCCAGCGCCTTGCGGTCCGGGACCGACGGCACCGGTGGCCGCGGGGTGGCCCGGGGCGGCGGCAGCGGCACCGGGGCGGCCTTCGGCGCGGGCAACGGCAACGGCACCGGAGCTGGGCCAGGCGGCAGCGTGGTGTCTCCGGGTGGGATCTGGATGCGCTCGGAGACCGTCTCTGAATCGCCCACGCGCCCGGAAGTGGTCCGGGAGAACGGGCCGGACCGAGCCGCCTCGGTGAAGCTGGGCGCGGTGACCTTCCCGGGCGCGGGCACGGGCGGCGTCACCTTCGGCATGTCCAGCACCGTCCGGCCCTCGCCCTCGCGAATGTGCGTCTTGGCGTAGGGGCCGGTCACCGCCACGTCAGGGCCAGCCATCGGGATCCGCGCCGCGGGCACCTGGTCCGACGACTTGAAGGTCGGCGCGGTGATCGAGATCGCCAGGATGGTGGGCGGCTCCGGCGCCAGCTCCATCTCCGTCTGGGTCTGGGTCGTGGTGGTGGTCGTCGTCGCCGCCGAAGCCGCGGTGGCGATCGGCGTGGGTCGCTCGTCGTCAAAGCTCGGAGGCGGCGCCGGCGGCGGCACCGACTTGCGGCGAGGGGGACCACTCATGGGACCGTGCCTTTGTACACCGGCAACGTCACGCGCGCCCTGAGGTGAACGTGGGAGGTTTCATCACCTCCCACCGGCACGGCGCGAGCTACTTGGTCGCCTGGTAGACGGCCATCACGTCCTTGAGGAGCTTGAGCGCCTCGTCCTTCGGGCGCTGGAAGGCGTTGCGGCCCATGATGGAACCGAAGCCGCCGCCGTCCGCGATGCCCTTGATCTCCTCCATGATGGCGCCGGTGTCCTTCGCCTCGCCGCCGGAGAAGATGACGATCCGCTTCCCGTTGAAGGACGACTGGACGACGTGCCGCACCCGCTCCGCCAGCGTGCCGGTGGGGATCTTGAACTTCTCGTAGACCTTCTTCGCCTCCGGCTGCTCGATGAAGTCCTTGGGCGGCTTCACCTTGATCACGTGCGCGCCGAGTTGGGCGGCGATCTGCGCCGCGTAGGCGCACACGTCGACCGCGGTCTCGCCGTCCTTGGAGATGCCGGCGCCGCGCGGGTAGGACCAGACGACGGTGGGCAGGCCGTGGTCCTTGGCCTCCAGGATCAGCTCGCGGAGGTCCTCGTACATCTCGTTCCGCGCGCCCGAGCCCGGGTAGATGGTGTAGCCGATGGCCGAGCACCCCAGCCGCACCGCGTCCTTCACCGAGCCGGTCACCGCCGAGCACGGCTGGTCCATCTTGGCCAGCGTGTCGGAGTTGTTGAGCTTGAGGATCAGCGGGACCTGGCCGGCGAACTTGGCCGCGCCCGCCTCGAGGAAGCCCAGCGGCGCCGCGTAGGCGTTGCACCCGGCGTCGATGGCGAGCTGGAAGTGGTAGTCCGGGTCGTAGCCGGCCGGGTTGGGCGCGAAGGAGCGGTGCGGCCCGTGCTCGAACCCCTGGTCCACCGGGAGGATCACCAGCTTGCCGGTGCCGGCGAGGGTGCCGTGGTTCAGCAGGCGGGCGATGTTGGTCACCACGCCCGGGTTGTCCGACGAGTACCAGCCGAGGATCTGTCTCACGCGATCGCTGTAGGGCATGGGGCGCCTCCTATCAGGGCTTCTCTTCGACGACCAGCGGCCACGAACCCATCGGTTGACCAGCCACCCTCACGATGAGCTGGAACTTCCCCCCGGCGCGGGCGGGCGTCGGATCCCAGTCCACCAGGTACTCCACCTCGTCGGTGGTGGCGCCCTTGAACACCAGCTCCCCGCTGGCGCTCATCGAGGTGTCGCCGCGCGGATCCAGCACCGCCAGCTCGATGGGGGCGTTGGCCTTCTGCGGGCACTTCACCTTCACCAGCGAGCTGAACTTCTCCATGGTGAGCGGGCTGCCGCGCAGGGCCACGCTGGTGAACGACTGGACCGGCTGCTGTCCGCCGGGGCCGTGGACGAACTGCTTGGCGAACTGCACCTTGGTCACGGTGTAGGTCGCCTCCGCCGGCCGCGCCGTGGAGGACCCCGTCTGCGCCGCCTCGTCCGCCTTGGGCTTCCGCAGCCCGTCCGCCTTGGGCACCTCGCCCATGTTGGGGAGCGTGAAGGAGGGGACCTTCACGTCCGACTTCTTCTTCTTCACCGCGGTCGTCGAGGGAGCGGGATCGGCGGCCAGGGCCACCGCGGAGAGACACAGGCAGAGCAGGGCAGGGCGCATGGCCCGGAGTCTACGCCTCCCCGGGCGCGAGGGAGCGCCGGTACAGGCGATACACCTTGTGTCGCCGGGCCCCGAAGTCTTCCAGCCAATGGTTGATGCTGTTGTTGTCCTCGGGGGTCCAACCGATCTCCCACTCCCGGTACCCCAGGCGCCGGGCGGCGCGCATGGTGTGCAGGCACAGGGCGGCGTCCAGCCCGCGGCGGCGGTACCCGGGCCGGACGCCCATCCAGAGCACGCGCAGCCGGTCGATCCGCTGGGCCGCCCACAGCATCCGCGCCAGCCCCGCCGGGTTGAGCCGGCCGCGCGCCGCGCGCAGGGCGACGTTGAAGTCCGGGAACGTGAGCGAGCACGCCACCGGCTCCTCGTCCACCTCGGCGAAGTAGCACAGCTCCGGGCGGAGGAACGCCAGCGGCCGCAGCCGCCGGGCGATGAAGTCGAACTCCGCCTGGCTCATCGGCGCGAACTCCATCGCCGGGTCCTGGCTGGCGTCGTAGATGGCCTTGATCCGCTGCAGCTCCTTGCCCTGCTCGTGGAGCCGCAGCGGGCGGATGCGGACGTCGTCCGCGTCGCGCAGCCGCTCCGCCACCCTGATCACCTTCTCCGGCGGGGAGACGATGACCGGCAGGTGGTACGACCACAGGTCCTTCGCCTTCACCAGCCCGGCGCCCTCGCAGAGGCGGGAGTAGTAGGGGAAGTTGTACGGCATCATCATCGCCGGCGGGTCGTCGAACCCCTCCACCAGCAGGCCGCAGTCGTGGTTGGTGGAGAGGTTGGCCGGGCCCACCAGCTCCGTCATCCCCCGGCCCTTCAGCCAGGCGGCGGCCGCCTCCACCAGCGCGCGCGCCACTTCGAGATCGTCCGGGGCGTCGAACATCCCGAAGAAGCCGGTGCGAGCGGCGTGGAAGGCGTTGTACGCGCGGTCCTCCACCGCGGCGATGCGCCCCACCGCCGCGCCGCCGCGGCGGGCGACGAAGAGCTGGACGCGGGCGTGGGCGAAGAACGGGTTGAGGTCTGGGCTGAGGAACTTCACCCGTTCGGAGACGATGGGCGGGACGAAGCTCGGGTCGCCCGCGTAGAGGCGGACCTGGACGTCGACGAACTCCCGGAGGTCCCGGGGCCCGAAGCCCACCGGCTGGATGTCGATCGTCACGAAGGGGTCTTGGGGCGCCGGAACCACTCCAGCGTCTCACGCATTCCGCGCTCCAGCGAAAACGCCGGCTGGAACCCCAGCTCCTCGGCGGCGCGGTGGATGTCGCACGTCCAGGCGTCCGCGGACATCTCGCGGAGCTTGTCGCGGGTGAGGCTGGGCGAGCCCCCGGTGAGCTTCGCCTTGAGCGTCGCCATCGCCAGCGCCGGGTAGCCGGCCCACTGGGGGAGCGGGAGCACCGGGGCGCGCGGCTTGCCCCATCCCGCCGCCAGCGCGCGGCAGATGTCCTCCCACGCGTGCAGCCCGCCGTCGGAGACGTGGTACACGCCGCGGGCGGGCTCGGCGCCGTCCGGGAGGAGGGTGCGCCCGCGCTCGGCCGCCGCCACCAGCGCGTCGCACAGGTCAAAGACGTGCACCACCGAGTACTCCTTGCGCCCGAAGCCGGACTTCAACAGCACTCCGGCCTTCAGCATCGGCAGGAAGCCGGGGATCAGCTCGCGCTCCTCGGGCCCGTAGACGATCGGCGGCCGGACGATGACCGAAGGGATGACGTCGCAGTGCTTCCGCAGGATCTCTTCCCCCGCCAGCTTGCTGCGGCCGTAGGCGGAGATGGGGGCGGGCGGATCCTCCTCGTGTCGAGGCCGTCCCGGCCGCGAGGGCCCCGCCGCCGCCAGCGACGAGCAGAGGATCACCTTGGGCGGGGGCGGGCGCCGGAGCAGCGCCTCCACCAGCCGCTGGGTGCCGCGAGCGTTCACCTCGTGGAGCTCGGCCTCGCCGCGCGCCCTGGTGAGCCCCGCCAGGTGGAAGACCCAGTCCGCCTCGATCGCCGCGCCGTCCAACCCCTGCCCGGTGGCCACGTCCCCGGTGACGAAGCGCACGCCGGCCTCGGCGAGGTCGCCGCGGCGGGACGTCTTCCGCACCAGCGCGAGCACGGTGTGGCCGCGGCGAACCAGCAGGCGGCAGAGGTGGCGGCCGATGAAGCCGCTGGCGCCGGTGACGAGGACTCGCACGGACGGCCCCCCTCATACCTCACCTCCGAGCGGCCGAGCCCCCGGCGGATGCGGCGAGGCACGCGACCTACCTTCCTTCTGGGATGGGCGTCTCTCCGGACGACCGGCCAGGGCTCCGGCCCGCCGACGTGGTGGCGACTTCTGGGGCCACCCTGGCCTGCGCGGTGGTGGTGCTCTCCGGGCGGTGGGTGCCCGGGTGGGAGCGGTCCGCGCTGACCTTCGGTTTGCTGGCGGCGGCGGTGCCGCTGCTGCGCTGGCTGGCGATGCGGTTCCCGCGGGTGCGCGCGTTCGACGCCGCGGCGTCGATGTGGATGGGGCTGGCGGCGCCGCTGGGGCACACGCAGCTGGGGCCGGTGGTGGACGCGGTCTCGACCCACCTGCACGACCGCGACCTGGCGCTCTGGGACCTGCGCGTCTTCGGCGGCCATCCGTCGGTGTGGGCGGGCCACGCGCTGCCGGGCTGGGCGATGGACGTGTTGCTGCTCTGCTACTACACGTACTTCGTCTGGCCGGCGGTGCTGGCGATCGCGCTCTACCGCCGGCCCGACCGCACGGCGTTCGACCGCTACGCCCTGGCGATGTCCATCTGCCTCACCACCAACTTCATCCTCTACGCGCTGGTGCCGGCGGTGGGGCCGCGCTTCTACCTGGCGTCGCTGTTCGACCGGCCGCTGGGCGGGACGTACGTGGCGCCGTACCTGGAGTCGCTGATGCGGACGCCGGCGTTCCTGCGCGACTGCTTCCCCTCCGGCCACACCGCGGCGACGGTGCTCGGGCTGGGCTTCGCCTGGCGGTACGCGCGCCGCGTGTTCTGGCCCATGCTCCCGGTGGGGGTGGGGCTGATCGTCGCCACCGTGGCGGGGCGGTTCCACTACGGCGTGGATTGCCTCTGCGCGATCCCGCTGGCGGCGTTCTGCGCGGCGGTGGGGGCGGCCATCGTCCGCGGCGCTCGCGCCCCCGAGCCCGAGCGCCGCCCGGTTCCTGCCTGGCGCTGGATCACCTAGGATGCCGGGCGCATGCTCGCCCACCTCCTCCTCGTCACGGCGCTCGGGATCAGCGTCCAGGACCACCTCGACGGCACCGAGATCGGCGACGCGAGCATGAGCCTCAAGTTCGAGACCGGCGGCAAGTACGCGGCGGAGACCGAGGCGAAGGACAAGACCGTCGCCAAGGGGACCTGGGCCGTCACCGGCGACTCGGTGGAGGTGAAGGTCGCCGGCTGCAAGGGCCCGCAGTGCGCCACCGTGGGCAAGGGCTTCAAGGCGGACGTGGTGCTGGTCGCCGAGCGCGCGATGACCGTCCGCGCCAACCCACCCGACGGCCCGCTGACGACCGGCTCGTACTACTGCCACTACGGCGCCTGCGAGAAGCGGGTGGGCGTCCTATTGGTCAGCCACGGCGCCAGGGCGCCCGTGATGAAGTACGTGCTGGACTACCTCATCGACCGGAACGTCGCCGCCGGCGGGAGCAAGACGGTGGTGTGGTGGAGCAGCAAGCGCCTGGCGGACAAGGTGCCGGCCACCACCATCACGTACTGCGCCCGCGAGGGCGACCGCGCGAAGCAAGGCGCGGAGCAGGTGGCCAGGGACCTGGCGGAGCTGGCGGCCATCGGCAAGCTCACGCCGGCGCCCTCCACGGACAAGGACTGCCTCTGGGACGTCCAGGTCACGGTGGGCGACGACACCCCGCAGCCGGCGAAGAAGTGAGCCCGGCCCGCCCACCCGTCGCGCGGCGCGTGGCCGCCTTCGGCACCACCGTCTTCTCCGAGTTCAGCGCGCTGGCGCTCAAGCACCAGGCGGTGAACCTGGGGCAGGGCTTCCCGGACTTCGACGGCCCGGACGCGATCAAGGACGCCGCCGTCCAGGCCATCCGCGACGGCGTGAACCAGTACGCGGTGGCGATGGGCGCGCCCGCGCTGCGCAAGTCGATCGCCGATCACGCCGAGCGCTTCTACGGGCAGCAGGTGGACCCGGACACCATGGTGACCGTC
>DASRBA010000442.1:0-5198 GCA_035637895.1 Myxococcaceae bacterium | reverse complement strand
CCGCTGGCCGAGTACCGGGCAGCCACGGATCCGCTGGCGCGCCTGCTCCTCCTCAACCGCGTCTTCGAGGCCCTCTTCCGGTTCGACGCCCTGGTGCTCGCCTCCGTCTTCCTCCGGACCCCCTCCTGCCGCGACGACAAGGTCCGGGCCGGCCTGGGCGAGCCGCGTCCGTCCATGGGCCACTGGCTGGGTCTGCTGGAGGCGCTGGCCGGCACCGTCCCCGCCGAGTGGTCGAAGCCGCTGCGTGCGTGGGTGCGGAGGTGGCAGGCGGACGGGACGCTCCCGAAGTTGATCGAGATCCGGAACGACTTTTCCCACACCGCGCTGGAGCTCTCGGCGATCCCGGCCACGATGGCGGCGTTCGAGCCGCGCGCGGCCGCATGCCTCGCGGACCATCCTTCACCCGGCGAGCTCGTCCTGGACGACGCCGGGCAGGTGTGGGTCCACGCCGGTGCGCTCCGCGTCTGCTGCGCGCCGCTCCTGCTCCCCGGCGCCCTGGCCGGAGACCCGAATACCGTCCTCGCCTACTTCAGGCGGAACGATCGCCGCCGCCGGGTCACCTACGTGCGGCCGTCCGGAGGCCGGGTCGAGCATCCGGAGTCGTTCGCCGAGTTGGCCGGGTTCCTGTCGCGGGCCGGGGTGTCGATCCTCGAGCCCATCGACGGCGAGTCGATCGACACCGGCGAGGCGGCCCACGTCCTCCACGACCGGATGATCGAGCGGACCCGGCAGGCGCTGGCGCGCCTGCGGAAGCTGGAGTCCTACCGGCCGGACATCCTGGTGCCGCGCGCGGAGGCGGACGCGGCGCTCCGCGCGTTCCTCCACGGCCCGCAGCGGCTGCTGCTGGTCGACGGGCCCAAGGGCGGGGGGAAGACGAGCTGGCTGTGCTCCCTGGCGGCGGCGCGCGCCGGCCGCGACGAGACGGTGCTCTTCGAGACCGGCGACCGGTTCGACGCGCAGCCGTTCCCCGGGGCGCTGGGGGCCCACCTCAACGTGACGGGCGGCTTCGCCCCCGCGCTCGAGCGGATGTCCGCCGCCTCCAGCGACGAACGGGTGGTGGTCGCCATCGACGACATCCGAGCGGCCGGCGAGCACGAGGCCGCCCTGCTGACGCTCTTCGCGTGGGTGGAGCAGCTCGGGCCGGAGAGCCCGCTGCGGGTCGTGATCTCCCTCCCCTCGTCGGTGCTCGACGCGCTGCGCGCCAGGCGGCCCACCGCCCTGCCGGCCCACCTGCTGGCGCAGGTCACCTTGAGCCGGATGAGCCCGGTGGAGATCGCGGTGCTCGCGGATCGGCTCCCGGTGGCGGCCGGACCGGCCGGCGAGGCGCTGCGGGAGGCGCGGCGCGAAGCCCTGCGGAGGATCGAGCAGGACGGCGACGAGGCCGTCCGCCGCCCGGGCCTGGTGGTCGACCTGCTGGAGTCGCTGCAGGTGGGCGCCGGGCCGCCGCCCGAGCTGTCGGCGCACGCGGTCTACGAGCAGCTGTTCCGGCGGGAGGTCCAGAGCGACGTGGCGCCGGGCTCCCACCACTCCGAACAGGACCGCGTGGCGCGCCACCTGGCCCGCACGATGATGGCCCGGAAGACGGACCGACTCCGGCTCGACGATCCCGACCTGGTGTCGGGCGGGATCGTGGGGATCCTGGCCGGGGGGGCGCGCGTCTCGCCTGGCTACGAAGGGCTGCTCGCGCGTGGAATCCTGCGCGAGGTGCTGGACGAGGACGAAGGCGACACCTTCGTGTCGTTCGCCAATCCGCGCTTCTTCGCCTACCTCGCCGCGCGCACCCATCCGGTCGAACCGGCGGGCGCGCTGGAGGCGGCGCTGGCGGGCCTGTGCGCTTCGGCGGACGCGTTCCCCGTCAGCCTGCCGGTGGCCGCGCACCTGCTGGCCCGGTGCCTGCGTCCGAGCAAGAGCGGCGGCGCCTCCCGGGCGGAGAACGCCCACCGCGCCCTCGCGGCGATGGGCGCGGCGCAGGCGCCGCTGATGCGGGCCCTGGCCGCCGTCGAGCCGGCTTGCTTCCTGAGCGCCTTCGCGCGGCTGGCCTCGCGGGCCGCTGGAACGGCCGAGGCGCTGCTGGAGCCGCTCATGTACCGCGACGGGCAGCCTCGCCTGAGCGCGCGCGCCGCGGAGGCGTTGATCGACGCCTGCGCCGGCGACGCGCCGCTGCTTCGCCGGGTCCGCGCCCGGCGCTGGCAGGCGCTGTGGGAATTCGACGAGTACCACACGCTCCAACGCGAGATGGCCCAGGCGGGCGCCGCCTCCGCGGGAGACGACCCCTCCACCCTGGAGTTCCGCGGGCGCATCGCGGAGGCCATCGGGGCCGACCTCGGCGAGGCGCGCAGGCTCTACGAGGCGGCGCTCGCCGCTCCGGATCGGCCGCGGGAGCGCGATCCCGACCTGCTCGTCCGCCTCGGCTACGTGATCGGCCGGCTGGGGGAACGAGAGGAGGCGTTGTCGCGCCTGGACGAGGCGCGCGGCGGGGCCGCGGCGCTCGGTCAGTCCAAGGTGGTGGCCGAAGCCTGGGGCAACCGCGGCCAGATCCTGGGCGAGCTCGGACGCGCGGAGGAGGCGCGCGCCTGCCTCCAGACCAGCCTCGACCTCAACCGGAGCCTGGGGCTGCTCGTCGGCGAGTGCGTGGTGGAGAGCCTGCTGGGGGACCTGGCCTGTGCCGGGGGCGCGTGGCCGGCCGCGGACCGGCACCTCACGGCCGCGCTCGATACCGCCCGCCGGGTGGACAATCGCTGGCGCGAGGCGTGGATCCTGGGCCGGCTGGCCCGGGCCCGCCGGGCGCTCGGCCGCGACGGCGAGGCCGACGCCCTGGCGGCCGGCGCGGAGCGCCTGTGGAGCCAACTGGGCGCGCGCCCCCAGTAAGGCCGTCTCACGCCGGCCGGCGCCCGCGCGCGAGCAGCGCGAAGAGCGGCGTCCCCAGCATGGGTGGCCCCCAGCCCGTTTCAGGTGGACGTGGTGGTGCGATCCGCCCTGGGACCAGGGCCGGATGACGGACGTGGCCGGCTCCCAGTTGGAGTGGATGTGGCTCGGAGCGGGTGTGAGAATCGTCGGATGCGGCGGTTCGCCTTCGTTCTGGTAGCGCTTCTGGCCTGCCTGCCAGAGATCAAGGAGCGCTGTCCGCTCATCACCGAACCCAGGCCACCACCAGCGCTTCCGCATGACCTGGCGGTGCTCGATGCGCTGCTCCTGCGCCAGGCCATGGACATGGTGGACGCCTCACGCGGACTCCATCGCTTCCAGGTCTGGTGGTTTCGGGTCGGATTCGCCGAGCAGTTCCTGCCGGATGTCTGCGATCGCCTGGAACGCGCCAGAGAGCTGGCGCTCGCCGGACGAACTGCAGAGGCCGGGAGGAAGTACCAGGCCCTGCTGGTCGCATCTCAGGTGATGCAATTCGCCATTGCGATGCACACGGTCGCGCAGGGTGCCGAGATTGCCGGGCAACCGGGTGGAGAGATCACGCAGACCCTCGATGTGTTCGCAACGCAGATGGCTCCGATCCTCGAGGCCGCCCTCAGCGAAGATCCAAGGCGGATCGCGGGTGCCATCCGCGCCCACCCCGACGTTTTCAGGGCATGGAGCGAGTACCTCACACAGTGGCCATCTCGACTTACCGATGCGGCCGAGAAGGTACGAGTCGCCAAGCTTGTATGGGACATCACCTTTCTCATCGCAGCGATCTATGAAGCCGCTGGCGCAGCCGCGGAGATTGCGGCCTCTGGGGGACCGCCAGTAGCGCCATTGCCGGCGTTCGGGATTGGTGGCGGCGCTGCGGCCGCGGAATTCAGCGGGTCCGCCTCCATCGAGCTCGTTGAGGCCATCCGGAGATTGGTTGCCTCTGGAGCGCTCGATGCCGGGGTGGTCGCGGCGCTCTCGCACACGTTGGATCGCGAGGCATTCCGCGGTGCGAGTACTGCGGGGAGGAGCTCGACCCGAAGGCGGGGAAGCCCAATTCCTACGAGGCCGACCACAAGACCCCCTACTCGAAGGGAGGCCCGACCTCCCCCGAGAACCTCGCCCCGTCGTGCCGCACCTGCAACCGATCGAAGGGCGCACAGACTCCGGAGGAGTGGAAGCCATGAGCAGGGAGCCGGTGGCGTTCGTCTGCTCGCACGTCTTCCAGAAGACGAGACCAGTCCTGTTCGTGTCGCGCGCAGATGGAGATTGGCAACTGCTCTGCGGAGACGACCATGACGAACCAGAAGTCCCGCGCGTCGTGGGTCTCAACCACCTGCTCGACGACGACCCCGGCATCAAAGCAGTTCTCGACCTTCCCTCCGGGTGGGAGGCGGAACGACCAGGTCTCGAGGCGGCATGGGAGCGCCGGCAAATTCCAAGGTGACCCATGAGCACGGCGCGACCCGTCTTCATCTCGTACGCCCGAAGCACGAGCCATGAGTCTGCGCGCGCTCTTGGCCAGGCACTTGAGGATCTCGCCTTCACGCCCTCCCGGTCTAGATCGCGCCCGCCCCCACGTACGCCAGGTAGTGGAAGCCGTGCTCGGTCTCCTCCAGCCAGAAGGAGAGCCGGGCGCGGGTGAGCGCCGCGTCGATCGCCGCGTCCTCGAACGGCAGCACCAGCTCCAGCACCCTCCCCTCCCGCGCCGACCGCAGCGCCTCGTCCAGCAACCCATCCAGCGGTAGCCCCAACTCCAGTCCGCCGCCGACGTCGCACAGCTCCAGCGGCCACGCCCGCAGCAGGTCCACCCGCGGGCTTCCCCGCAGCAAACGCCGGCGCACGGCACGCTGGATGCTCATGGGCGCTACCTGGACAACCGCGCCGCCATCCAGCGCATCACGTCCAGCGCGCTCACCATCCCCACCACCGCCCCGTCGCGCGACACCACCGGCACGCGGTGGACGGCCCGATGCGCCATCTCCACCGCCGCGTCCGCCACCAACGCCTCCTCCCGCACGGAGAACACGGAGGGCGTCATGATGTCCCCCGCGGTGAGGGCCCCCTCGGGGTTCGAGCGCCGGCCCACGCGGTTCCGCTCCACCGCCTCGCGCGCGAAGAAGGGCAGCAGCTCGTCCTCCTCGTCCTCGATCTGGTCGTACTGCTCGCGCAGCAGGTCGGTGATCGACACCATCCCCACCGGCCGGCCCGCCGCGTCCACCACCGGCGCGCCGCTGATCCCGTGCTCCACCAGCACCATCAGCACCGCCCGCACCGGCAGCGTCGTCCGCACGCAGATC
>DASRBA010000441.1:0-14256 GCA_035637895.1 Myxococcaceae bacterium | reverse complement strand
ACTCCAGCCCGCGCCACGCGGTCTCGCGGGTGGTGCGCAGGTGCTCCTGGTCGTCCAGCGCCGCCGCCCCCGCCGCCTGCGCCAGGGACGAGACATTGAACGGCATCCGCGTCCGGTTGAGGTACGCCACCACCTCCGGCTCCATCACCCCGTAGCCCAGCCGCAGCCCCGCCAGCCCGTAGATCTTGGAGAACGTCCGGAGCACCACCACGTTGCGCCGCGACAGGTAGTCCATCCCGTTGGGGTACTCCGCCCAGCGGACGTATTCGAAGTACGCCTCGTCGAGGACGACGAACGTCTCCGCCGGGACCTTCTCCAGGAACCGGTCCAGCTCCGCCTTCGAGAACGCGGTGCCGGTGGGGTTGTCCGGGTTGGCGAGGAACACCATCCGGGTGCGCGGCGTGAGCGCCGCCGCCATCGCCTCCAGGTCGTAGCGCAGCCCCGCGCGCATGGGCACCTCGGTGAACCTCCGCCCGTGCGACTGGAGCGACACCTTGTACATCAGGAACGACCCCTGGCAGAGCAGCGCCTCGTCGTCGCCCTGGATGAAGGTGCGGATGAGCAGCTCGATGATCTCGTTGGAGCCGGACGCCACGAACACCCGGTCCGGATCCACGCCCAGGACGTCGGCCAGGCGCCGCACCAGGTAGAAGGACGCGCCGTCCGGGTAGAGGTTCACGTGCCGGACCGCCGCCTCGATCGCCTGGACCGCCATCGGCGACGGCCCGAGCGGGTTCTCGTTGGAGGCCAGCTTGATGACGCCGGTGATGCCGTACTCGCGCTCGGTCTCCTCGATCGGCTTGCCCGGGACGTAGGGCTTGAGCGTCTCGATGTGCTCGGGGACCAGCGCCCTGACCAAGGAGGCCTCCTGCTTCCTACTTCCCACCGCCGGAGAACATGCCCATCGCCCGGAACTTCCGGTAGCGGTCCGCCACCAGCTGGTCCGGCGCCATGGCCTTGAGCGCGGCGAGGTGCTTGCGCAGCGCCCGCCCCAGCGCCTCCGCCGCCCGCGCCGGGTCGCGGTGGGCGCCGCCGGGCGGCTCCGGCACCACTTCGTCCACCACGCTCATCTGCAGGAGGTCCTTGGCGGTGAGCTTCATGGCGTCCGCCGCCTTCTCCGCCTTGGTCGGGTCGCGGAAGAGGATGGAGGCGCAGCCCTCGGGGGAGATCACCGAGTAGATGCTGTTCTCCATCATCAGCACCCGGTTGCCCACGCCGATGGCCAGCGCGCCGCCGGAGCCGCCCTCGCCGACGACGGTGGAGATCACCGGCGTGCGCAGCCGACTCATCACCTCCAGGCTGACCGCGATGGCCTCCGCCTGGCCGCGCTCCTCGGCGCCGATGCCGGGGTAGGCGCCGGGCGTGTCGACGAAGGTGAAGATGGGGCGTTCGAAGCGCTCCGCCAGCTCCATCAGCCGCCGCGCCTTCCGGTAGCCTTCCGGCCGCGGCATGCCGAAGTTGCGGGCCATGTTCTCCTTGGTGTTCCGGCCCTTCTGGTGGCCGATGAGCATCACCGGCTGGCCGTCGAAGCGGGCGAAGCCGCCGACGATGGAGAGGTCCTCGCCGAAGTGGCGGTCGCCGCCCAGGTCGAAGAAGTCGGTGAACAGGTAGCCGACGTAGTCCAGGAAGTAGGGGCGCGCGCTGTGCCGCGAGAGCTGGACCACCTGCCAGCGGCTGAGGTCGGAGAAGATCTCGGTCTGGAGCTTCTTCGCCTTCTTCTCCAGCCGGGAGATCTCGGCGGTGAAGTCGGCTGTCCCGCCGGAGGAGAGCGTCTTCAGCTCCTCGATCTTCTTCTCCAGATCGATCAGCGGGCGCTCGAAGTCCAGGGCGTAGGGGGTGCTGGTTTGGGCCATGGGCGCGGTTTCACCTAGCACCCCACCTCGCGTCCCGTCTACCGGCGGCGGCCTGGGCGCTTCTTCTTCTTTGACGCAGGCGCACCTTTTCCGGGAGCGGAGTCCGGGCAGCCGTCGTCGTCCTGGTAGCCGTTGAGCGTCTCCGGCTGGGTAGGGCACTTGTCCCGGTAGTCGGGGATGCCGTCGTGGTCGGAGTCCGGAGGGCACCCGTCCGGGTCTCCGGGGCCGGGGTCCTCCGGGCAGAGGTCCAGCTCGTCCGCCACCCCGTCGTGGTCGGCGTCCTTGATCGCGGGTTTCGGGGGAGCGGGGGGTGGTGGAGGCCGAGGCGCGGCGGGTGGGGGTGGGACCTTGGACGCGACGGTCGCGGGTGGGGGTGTGGGTGGTGGTGACTTGGGAGGAGGTTGAGGTTGAGGGCAGCCCTCGTCGTCGTCGCGCAGTGAGTCAGAAGGGCGGCAGGGGGCGCGCGAGGCCAGCCGAAGGGGTCCGGTGCGCTGGGACCAGGTGACGCCGGCCATTACGCGGAAGAGGGGCGTGCCGTAGCCGTGGGTGAGGCCCAGCCCCGCGCCCAGGGAGGTGGCCAGGCCGCCGGGGAGCGCGTAGCGGACCTCGGCCAGCAGCTCCAGCGGGCGGCCTTCGGGGCGCGATTCCGCCAGCCCGTACGCTCCGGAGAGGCCGCCGGCCACGGAGAGCGAATCCATCAAGGGGACCTCGGCGGCGGCGGCGGCGGCCAGCTCCGTGCCCACGGTGAGGTTGAGCAGTTGCGCCTCGCGGCGGAGGTTGGCGCCGGCGTTCAGCGCGAAGCGGGCGCGGTTCTCCAGCTCGTATTCGAGGAGGAGGCGCGGGCGCGCGCCCAGCCCGCCCTGCCCCGCCAGCGCGACGCCGCTGCCGGTGGGGAGGGTGACCGTGGCGGCCAGGCCCACGCGGAACCCGGAGAGGTCCAGGAGGGTCACCTTGGGGACGAGGCGGAGGTCGCCGAGGCCCGCGGGGGCGACGCCGGTATCGTACGCCGCGCCGAGGATGGGCGCCGGCGAGGAGCCCTGGACGGTGACCGGGAGGGCGAGGCCCAGCTCGAAGCGGTCGAGGAAGCCGATGGCGGCGAGGACGTCGGCGGTGGCCTGGTTGGAGACGACGGCGGTGCCCTGGCCGGAGGCGGGCGCGCGGAGGACCAGCGGGGCGTTGGCGTAGGTGAGGGAGAGGCCGGCCTGGACCTGGAGGTTGGGCAGCGAGCGCGCGCCGTGGAGGTCGAGCACGGCGCCCGCGCCGGGAGCCGGCTTGAATTGCTGGAGGTCGAGGCTCTGCGCGCTCGCCGGAGAGGCCGTGAGCGCGAGCGCAAGCATCAGCGGCGCGAGCGCCGTCGCGCGCAGCTCACATGCTCGCGCGCTTTGCGAGCCTGAACCGTCGACCGTGCGCAGCACATGAGAGCCGGGCGCCTGCGCGCTTTGCGAGCCTGAACCGTCGACCGTGCGCAGCGCATGAGAGCCGGGCGCCTGTCCGCTTTGCGAGCCTGAACCGTCGACCGCGCGCAGCGCATCAGAGCCGGGCGCCTGTCCGCTTTGCGAGCCTGAACCGTCGACTGCGCGCAGCGCATCAGAGCCGGGCGCCTGTGCGCTTTGCGAAAGGGAGCTATCGACCCCGCGAAGCGCGCCAACACCACGCGCGATCGCCCTACGGCCCCGGCGCGCGACGAGGCGCACCCAGACCAACAACCCCGCCAGCGCCCAGGGCGCGGTGGATCCCCCGAACTGGCACCCGCACAGCCCCCCACCGCCGAGCACGACGTCATCCGCCGGGTTGAGCGGATCAGTCCCCGCCCGCACCTCCGCGCCGTCCGGCACCCCACCCTGGTCGGTGTCCGCCACATTGGGATCGGTTTCGTCCGCCCCCTTCACCCCATCCCGGTTCTTGTCCTCCACGCCGTCCGCCAGGCCGTCCCCATCCGTGTCCGACCTCGTCGGATCCGTCGGGTTCTGCCCCTTCACCTCCACGCCGTCCGGCAACCCATCCCCGTCCGTGTCCGCGATCAGCGGGTCCGTCTCGGTGAGCTGCCGCGCCCCGTCCGCGTTCTGGTCCTCCTCCCCGTCGCTCAACCCATCCCCATCCGTGTCGGCCTTCCGCGGATCGG
The DNA here is from genome assembly GCA_035637895.1 of Myxococcaceae bacterium. Classification (GTDB taxonomy): domain Bacteria; phylum Myxococcota; class Myxococcia; order Myxococcales; family Myxococcaceae; genus DASRBA01. Next base: position 10,281 of record DASRBA010000441.1, on the reverse strand, counting down.
TCGTGGTGGACGGGTCCGCGTCGGCGCGGAACAACGCCAGCGACGTTCCCCCCCGCACGCCCTCCGGCGCGGTGAGCCCCAGCTCCAGCCCATCCGTGAGCCCGTCTCCGTCGGTGTCCTCGTTCAACGGGTCCGTCCCCGCCGTGTTCACCTCCGTCCCGTCCTTCAACCCGTCGTCGTCCGAGTCCTCGTCCATCGGGTCCGTCTTGTACCGCCGCACCTCCGCCCCATCATTCAACCCATCCCCATCCGAATCCGCGTTCGCCGGGTCCGTCCCCAGCGCCGCCTCCTCGGTGTCCGTCAACCCGTCGCCGTCCCCGTCCGGCTGCACGTTCCAGGCGAAGGTGGCCGGCCCGCCCGCGTTCCCCGCCGGATCGGTGGCGCGGACCTGCACCTGGTGCGTCCCCAGCCCGAGCGCGCTGTACGTCACCGACGCGGGCGCGGCGGCGAAGGGGCCGGTGTCGAGCGCCGCCTCGAACTGGCACCCCGGCTCGCTGCACGTGAAGTCGAAGTACGCCAGCGTCCCGGTCACCGCCGGCGGCGGGCCCGCGAACCCGGCGTCCGGCGCCACCGTGTCCACCGTCCACGCGTAGGTGGCCGGCGACGGATCCGCGTTCAGCGCCCGGTCCTGCGCCTCCGCCAGCAGCACGTGGGCGCCGTCGCTGGGGACGGTGAACGTGGGCGCCCCCGAGCACGCGGAGAACGTCGCCGCCGAGTCCAGCTTGCACAGGAAGGTGATGCCGGGCTCGTTGGAGGAGATCTGGAAGGTGGCGGCGCGGAGGTTGAGCAGCGGCGGCGGCCCGGCGTCGAAGAACGTGTCCGGCGCCACCGTGTCCACCGTCCAGTTGCGCACCGACGGCGTCGGGTCCACGTTCCCGGCCTTGTCTATCGAGCGCACCTCGAAGCGGTGCACCCCGTCCTGCAGCGGCTGCATGGTCACCGAGCTGGTGCAGCCGGAGTACGGCCCGGCGTCCGCGTCCTGCCGGCACTCGAAGGTCCCGCCGCTCTCGGTGCTCGTGAAGCTGAAGACCGGGGTGGAGACGTTGCTGAAGCTGTTGTTCCCCGGCCCACCGGTGATGGTGGTGTCCGGCGGGACGCTGTCCACGGTGAAGGGGACCGGCGCGCTCCCCGGGTGGAACAGCCCGTTCACCTCGGTCTTCGCCACCACGGTGTGCGCCCCCTCCGAGAGCGCGGTGGTGAGCGGAAGCGCCCAGCCCCCGACCGCGTCCACCGGCGGCCGCCCCCGCTCCACCTTGTCCACCACCACCGCCACGCGCGCGCCCAGCGGCCCGGTCCCGGTGATCGTGGGCCGGTTGTTGTTGAGCAGCGCGCTGTCCGTGGGGAAGGTGACCGCCGAAGCCCCCGGCGTGGCGATGCCGCCCGTCTGCTGCGTGTTCCGGCCGGCCGCCCCCACCTGCGCCCCGTAGGGCCCGCTGGGGGTGACGCCGGCGGCGCCTCCGTTCGCGGTGGAAGGGCAGCTGAAGCTCGCGGCCTGGAACAGCACCACGCCGCCCCCGCCCCCGCCGCCCGGGCCAATCGATGCGCGGTCGACGTTGCCCCCCGTCGCGCCGTTGGCCGACATCGAGCCGCAAGCCGCCGTACCGACGAAGCGCGCGTAGATGGCCCCGCCCGCCCCGCCTCCGCCCGATCCGTCGTCGATGGCCTGGCCGGTCCCCCCGCCGTTCGCGCGCAGCGCCCCCGTCCCCGCCAGCGACCCCGCCCGCACCCAGATCAGCCCGCCGCCCTTCCCGCCCGCGGTGGCGGCGAGGTCGTTCCCCTGCCCGCCGCCGCCTCCGCCGCCGAAGGTGGCGCGCGAATAGGACGAGTACGTCACCGCCGCGCCGCCCCGGCCGCCCACGTCGCGCCCGTTGCCGTCCCCCACGTACGTGAACCCGCCGTTGCCGCCCTGGCCGCCGTGGCCGCCGCCCCCGCCGCCGGCGTTGTGGCAGTCCCCGCCGCCTCCGGCGCTGCCGACGTTCCCGTACCCGGTCTGCCCGAACCGGGGAGGGGCGATCGTCTCGCCCTTCCCCGCGCCCCGCGGGTCCGGCTCGTCCAGCAGCGTGCACCCGGAGGCGCCGGCCAGCGAGTCGTCGGAGGCGGCCCCGCCCCGGAACCCACGGGCGGTGGCGTCGATCGCCCCGTCCACCCGGAGCGCGTTCTTCACCAGCAGCGCCACCACCCCGCCGGTGTGGTTGGTCACGCTGTAGTCCTGCGGCACCACCGAGGCGCCGGCGCTGACGGTGAGCGCGTCGTACTCCGGCACCACCACCACCTGCGTCACCAGCGCCGGGTACGCGTACGCCACCGGCGCCGTGAAGGTGAGCGACGCCGGCGCCAGGGCCGTGCCGGTGATGGAGGCGATCTTCGCCAGCTCGAAGCGGCCGGTGAGGTCGTTGGTGAGGTCCACCGCGGCCTGGTTGCCGGAGGCGAGCGCCAGCTGCGTCCCGGTGGTCTGGATGATCATCACCAGCCGGCCGGGGGCGAACCCCGCGACGCTGTTCGCGCTCGCCGCGGTGACGCCGACGACGGTGTCCCCCGGGTTCACCGCCGAGGACACCTGCGCGTAGTCGTTCAGGATCGCGCCGGAGGCGGAGATGGTCGGCGACGTGCCGCCGTCCCCCACCAGGAACCAGTCATGCTCCGCCCGGGCCGAGGCGGCCGCGGCGAGCAGAACGAGAGCGGCGAGGCGGCGGGAGACCATGCGACGGGGAGTGAAAGCGTACCCCGACCCGGTCCCGAGCGCCTCTGGACGGAAGGACTACGCGGCCTTGATCTTCTGCGTGGCGGAGAGGGCGTACCAGGAGGTCCGGAACGCCTTCAGCTCGCGCAGGCCCGCGGGGTGCCGGCCCAGCGCCGGGGCCACGGTGATGGGCAGGCCGACCTTCTTCTCCATGTTCTTGGCCGCCACCAGCTCGCCCTTGCGCCGGTTCTCGCACTTGGGGCAGGCGGACTTGGGCAGCACGCGGTTGACCAGCACCCGCTCCACCGCCAGCTTCCGCGCCTTCAGGTACTCCACCAGCCGTTCGGTGCGCGCGCCGGCCAGGTCCTCGCCGCGGCTGACCACCACGAAGCGGGACTCGGTGGGCGACGCCAGCGCCTCCTCGAAGCGCTTGACGTGCTTGAGCATGGCGGAGACCTCGTCCGCCAGCTCGCCCAGGCCCCTGGCGCGGTACTTCACCAGGATGCCCAGAAGCGCCGTCAGCCACCCGCGGGCGATCTCCGGCAGCTCGACGATCCGCACCCCGCTGGTGCTGGGCGACGGGTCCACCACGATGCGCTTGAACCGCTCCTGAACCAGCGCGTCGGTGAGCGCGGAGAGCGCGGCCAGCTCGTCGATGGCGGCGGGCGCGCAGTCCAGCAGGTTCCGCAGCACCTCGCGGTCCGGCGAGACCTCCGCCTGCTTCGGCTGGGCCTCGAACGCCTTCTCCGCCTTCTCGCGCCAGCGCTTGCGCAGCGAGGTGAACCAGCCCTGCACGTCCAGCTCGCGCGCGTAGAGGCCCTTGGTGCCCTTCACCTGGGTCTCGGTGTCCGTGAGCCGGCTCTGCAGCACGTCCGACAGCGAGTGCGCCGGGTCCGTGGAGATGAGGAGCACCGGCCCCTCCTTCTCCGTCAGCGTCACCGCCGCGGCGGCCGCGCAGGAGCTCTTCCCCACCCCGCCCTGGCCCACGAAGAAGATCAACCGGGTGGGCGGCAGCGGCGGCGCGGCGATGGGCGGCATGGACGGCGCCCGCACCAGCGCCGGCGGCCCCTCCGCCGCGGCGAACTCCAGCTGCTTGGTCTCCTTGCCGGTCGCCCACTCCTTGGCCAGCTTCTTCACCCCGTCCGGCCCGCGCGGCGCGACCTCCCGCTTGGCCAGCAGCGCCACCGGGACCGCCTTGTCCAGCTGCTGGTACTTGCGCACGTGCGGCGCCTGCAGGCCGCGGCGGCCCTGGCAGGCCGGGCAGCCCTGCCCGTCCTCCACCTGGTTCACCACCACCTCGGAGACCGGCACCCCGCGCTCGCGCAGCTGCGCGAACAGCAGCCGGGTCTGAGCCTCCGGCACCGGCTCCGCCAGCGCCACCAGGTGGAAGGCGGTGCGCGAGGGGTCCTTCAGCAGCGCCACCAGCTTCTCCACCTTGGCCGCGATGGGATCCAGAGGGCCCGGCGGAGCGGCTTCCTTCTTCGCCTTCACCTTGTCCAGCGACTGGCCGCGGGCGAGCGCGATGAACCGGCGCAGCTGCGTGGGCAGGTCGAACAGGCGGAGCGCGTGGCTGGTGGGCGAGAGGTCGATCACCACCCGGTCGTACGCCTTGGCCTCCAGGTCGTCCGCCACCTGGAGCAGCGCGGCCAGCTCCTCCAGCCCCGGCGCGTGCTGCTGCAGGACGGCGGCGAGCTCCTCGTCCGAGAGCACGGCGCCCCTGCCGGCGGTCTTCTGCACCGCGGCCTTCAGCTCGGCGATGAACGGCGCCGCCACCTCCAGCGGCTCCAGCTCCGCGGCGAACAGCCCGCCCTGCCCCTTCCCCACCTGCAGCTTCGCAGGCTTGGGGCCCAGCTTCTTCTTGAGCACGTCCGACAGCGCGTGGCTCGCGTCGAGCGAGACCAACAGGATCTTGTCCTTCTGGAGCTTCTCGGAGAGGTTCTGCGCGAAGGCGAGCGCAAGCGTGGTCTTTCCGGAACCGCCCTTGCCGCCGAAGAAGTGAAGGGTCTGCGCGTCGCTCATTCGTTTCCTTCCGACCGCCATCGGTTGGCACGCCGCGTCAGGCGCTGGGTTGAGAGGCGGTGCGGAGGCCCGCGATCTTCGTCAGATCGCGAACTTACCGCGTTCAAGAGGGGGCAAAGAGTCCCTCTTTCCACCCCCACAAGTCAAGGGAGGATGAGGGGGAAACCCTCCAGAACTCATGGTTGCCTACAGCGCCGCTCACCCCAGGGGTGGCCGGGCGCCGTTGGCGGCCGCGTGGGACGGTCCTTCGGGGGCCGGGGTGGGTTTGGGCTCCTCGCGCACCTGGTTGGCGTGTGGGTGTTCGCCCCGCGCCTCGGCGGCGTAGCGGTTGAGCTTGTTGTAGAGCGTCTTCTCGCTCACCCCGAGGATCTCCGCGGTGCGCGCCTTGTTGCCGCCGTTCCGCTGGAGGCTGCCCAGGATGTATTCCTTCTCCAGCATGTCGATCGTCAGGCCGTAGGGGACCTTGAAGATCTGGCGCTCGGGCGCCCGCCCGGCCATGTCCGGCGGCAGGTGCTCGCGGACGACCAGGTCACCGTCGCAGAGGATGACCGCGCGCTCCACCGAGTTGCGCAGCTCGCGGATGTTGCCCGGCCACTCGTAGTGCTTGAGCACCTCCAGCGCGTCCGGGTGGACGCCGGCCACGTGCTTGCCCGACTCGCTGGAGAACTTCTCCACGAAGTACTGGACCAGCAGCGGCACGTCCTCCTTGCGGTCGCGCAGGGGCGGCAGGGCGATCTGGAAGACGTTGAGGCGGAAGAAGAGGTCCTCGCGGAACCGCTGGTTCTTGATCTCCGCCTTGAGGTCGCGGTTGGTGGCGCAGAGCACGCGCACGTCCACCTCGATCTCCACCTTCCCGCCCAGCCGCCGCAGCCGGCCCTCCTCGAGGACGCGGAGCAGCTTGGCCTGCAGCTCGATGGGGATCTCCCCCACCTCGTCGAGGAAGAGCGTGCCGCCGTGGGCCAGCTCGAACACGCCGGGCCGGCGCTGGTCCGCGCCGGTGAACGCGCCGCGCTCGTGCCCGAAGATCTCCGACTCGATCAGCGTGGCCGGGATGGAGGCGCAGTTGACGGCGATGAACGGCTTCTCGTGCCGGGTGGAGAGGTTGTGAATGGAGCGGGCCACCATCTCCTTGCCGGTGCCGGACTCGCCGGTGATCGCCACCGACGCCTTGGCCGGGGCCACCCGCTCGATCAGCTCGAACACCCGGCGCATCGCGCCCGACTGGCCGATGAACTCGGACGGGCCCAGCTGCTTGAGCCGCCGCCGCAGGCCCTGCACCTCGCGCAGGGTCTCCTTCTTCTCCAGCGCGCGCTCGATGCAGACCTTGAGCCTGGCGGAGTCCAGCGGCTTCTCGATGAAGTCGTAGGCGCCCTGGCGGATCGCCTCCACCGCGGCGTCCACGCTGCCCCGCCCGGTGAGGAAGACCACCGGACAGTCGGGCATCTCCTCCTTCAGCGCCCGCAGGAGCCACAGGCCGTCCGTCTCCGGCATCGCCAGGTCGGAGAGGACCACGTCCGGGCGGAACTCGGCGGCGCGCTTCATCGCGTCGTTGCCGTCCACCGCGGTGTCCACCTTGTAGCCCCACCGGGAGAGCATCTCCGCGAGGGCTTCACAGGTCGCCCGCTCGTCATCCACTGCAAGGATTCTGGCGCTCGCCAAAGTACGCACCTCGGAAGACATGAACCTCAGATGACGGCTGGACTCATCCCGCCTTGAACACCAACTCGCAGCGACCCCCGTGGACGCTCACCTCCACGGACCTCGCCCGGCCCAGGGCCTCCATCGCCTCCCGGCTGGGAAGGGCCGGCTCATCGTCCCCGCCGTCGTCCTGCACGCGCAGGAGCGCCTGGTCGCCCGCCCGCCGGAGCGAGACCTGCACCTCGCCCCCCTTCTCCGACCGCGCCAACGCCCGCAGCACCGCGTGGTACGCCAGGAAGCGCAGCGCCCCCGGGTCGTCCAGCCGCGCCGCCACGCCCTTCTCCACGTCCGCCTTCACCTTCATTCCCCGCCGCCGCGCCTCGAAGACCAGCATCTCCAGCGCGCGCTCCAGCACCTCGGAGAGGGTGAGCTCCGACTGCATCGCGGGCGAGCCGACGGCCAGGAACTCGGCGTAGGTGCGGAGGATGAGGTCGGCCTTGAACACCTGCTCGCGCATCGCGCGGAGGTTCTTCTCCAGCGCCGGGTCGACCGCGCCCTGCTCGTCCTTGAGCTTCTCGTTGAGGACCTCGAGGTTGATGGCGAGCGCGTTGAGCGGGTTGCGCGCGTCGTGCAGCAGGCCCTCCACCAGCACCGGGGCCACCGCCTGGGAGGCGGCGATCACTTCGTTCGGTTGTTGCGCATCGGGAGGAGGTGCGGCGCCCCGACGAGCCGTTGAGCTGACCAAGATGAACTCTCCATCACGCCGATCCCGCCCGCGCCCGAGCAGGATCTAGGGAGCCCCCCCCAGGGCGTCAACCGGCGTCAGTAAGAGTTACCGGGAAGTGTCTTCGATTCGGTCATTCGAGCCGCGAGGCGCCGGTGCACTGTCCAGAGCCAGACGTTTCCGGTGGCTTCAACGCCCCGCGGCCGCGGGCGCGAGGGGGATGGCCGCCGGGCCAATGGCCTGGGCCGCGCCGTCCACCATGGCGAGCAGCGCGATGCCCAGCTTCTCCGCGTACTCGAAGATCCGCTGGTCCCGGTAGAACTCGCCGAAGACGATCTTCACGCAGCCGGAGTTGGCGATGAGCTTGAAGCAGGGCCAGCACGGGCTGGCCGTCGTGTAGATGACGGCGCCATCGATCCGGACGCCGTTGCGCGCGGCCTGGATGATCGCGTTGGCCTCCGCGTGGACGGTGGCCACGCAGTGCCCGTTCTCCATCATGTGGCCCGCCTCGTCGCAGTGCGGGAGGCCGCGGATGGACCCGTTGTAGCCGGTGGAGAGGATGGTCTTGTCCCGGACCAGCACCGCGCCGACGTGCTTGCGGTCGCAGGTGGCGCGGGTGGCCACCTGGCGGGCGATGTTCATGAAGTATTCGTCCCAGGAGTCGCGAACGGACATGCCGGCCGTCTAGCAGACGACTCTGACGTTTCCCTGCCTACGCCTTCACGGTGCCCAGCAGCTCCAGGAACTTGAGCCGATCCTCCTCGGTGGGGTGGCCGGACGCCTTCCGCTCGGCGTCGAGCGCGGCCTTCACCGCCGCCGGCTCCGCCTCCAGCGCCCCGGACAGGGCCCCCGGTTCGGTCACCAGCTCCGCGTGCACCTCGTGGAGGGCGGCGAGCGCCACCAGGGCGGCCTCGGACATCGCCTCCGGATCGCCGCGGGCCTGGGGCCCTCGCGAGAAGAGGCGCTGCCACGGGGAGACCACCTGCACCGGCTCCTTCTCGGCGCGCAGGCGCATGGCCCAGAAGCGGAGGCGGTTGAGGAACCGCTTGAGGGCGCGCGGCGTGGGCTGGCGGAGCTGGATGACCTCGCACCAGCGCTCCAGCGCCTCCCGGAAGTCCCGCGAGTCGGTGGTCATCGGCCGGGGCGAGGACGAGACCGCCAGCGACAGCAGGCCCGCCCAGACCAGGAACACCCACGGCAGCACCGCCCACAGGCTGCGGGTGGGCCGCGGGGGCTCCTCGATGGTCCAGCGCTCCGGGAGGCGGACCGGCGATGCGGGCGGGCGGGCCGCCGGAGCGACGGGAGACTGAGCCGGGCGGACGTCGCCGCGCTGCTTCCCCTTCTCCTCGCCGGCGTGGGTGGACGAGACCGGCGGCGGCGGCGGCCGGGCCGCGGAGGCGAGGGCCTCCTCGGGCGGCGGTTCGGCGGCCTCGGCCACTCCCAGCGTGTCCTCGGCGGCCTCGCCCAGCTTGGCCCCCGCGTTGAACATCACGATGCCCACGGTGAGCGCCACCGCGACGCCCAGGCCCCAGGCGGCGAGGCGCGAGATCGGCGAGCGCTCCGCGGGCTCCTCGACGGAGGTCCCGGGCGCCGCGCTGGCGCCGGTGATCAGCGTCTTGCCGTGGTGAGGGGACAGCTGCGGGAGCGCCACCTCGACGTTGATCAGCTTCTGCAGGTAGCGGTCGGCGCGCTCGGCGGGCGTCCCCCCACCCGCCTCGGGCAGTTGGGTGGCCAGGGCCTCCAGCACGATGCCGCGGGACATGGCCAGCACCACGAAGCACTTCCCGGAGGAGACGAGGAAGTTCATCGCCTCCAGCACCTTGAGGAGGTTGTCCGGCGCGCAGCGGTCCAGGTCGTCGATCAGCAGGACCAGCCGCCGCCGCCCCAGCGCCCAGGTGACGTCGTCGAACTCGTCGGCGAACTGGGCGTGGAAGGTGAGCAGCTCCCGGTCGTCGCCGCCCTTGCCGGAGACCGCGCGCAGCAGCGTGCTCGGGTTCACGCCGAAGGAGCGGAGGCTGCGCAGGAGGCTGGCGAGGATGGGCGCCACCAGCACCAGCGTCGCCAGGCCGCCGCCCCAGAAGGTGTGCGCGTGGGCCTTCTCCACCTGCGAGGTCTCGCCGCCGGCGGCCTTGGCCGCCTCCTTCTTCGCGTCCAGCTCCGGGCAGTCGGAGAAGAAGCAGGTGACGATGGGGGCGATCGACTGGAAGGCGTCGTGCGAGTAGTGCGGCGCCTTGAAGTACAGCCCGAACAGGAACGAGCCGAGCAGCGCGATCACCGCCAGCATCCAGGCGCGCCTCCGCCAGCGGCGGGCCAGCAGCCGCAGGCGGTACTCGGCGAGCGCGGGGACGCGGGGCACGGCGCCCTTGACGATGGACGCGTAGAGCGCGGCGAGGGGGTCCGCGTCCTGCTGGTGGTGCCAGGCGTTGAAGCGGATCACCGGCATCCCCGAGCGCTTGAGCCGCTTGTGGACCAGGTTGAGGACGGAGCTCTTGCCGGAGCCCCACTCGCCGGTGACCGCCAGCGTGAGCGGCGCCTCGGTGCGGTCGTTCTGGAGGAAGTAGGCGATGGTCCGGGCCACCTGCGCCTGGCCGAGGACGTCCTGGCGCTCGTCGGTGATCGGCGCGTCGGAGGCGAGGAGGTCCTCGATGTGCGAACCCACCACCTCGGGCGGGATCTTCGTCCGCGCGCCGGCCGCGCCCAGGACGAGGGAGAGCGCCACCGCGAAGAAGCACCAGGGCGCCGGGTAGAGCCGGTTCTGCGGGCCGCGCCAGGTCAGCCCGCCGTCGTCGCTCCAGCGGACGGTGTCGCCGTCGCCGAAGACGGTGACGCGCTCGGCGCCGCTGGAGAGGAGCACCGCGGTGAGCGCGGCCTGGGTGGGGAAGGTGACGCGCTCCCAGGAATGGCCGCCGTCGGTGGAGCGCAGCACGGTGCCGCGGTCGCCCACCGCCCAGCCGGTGTTGCCGGAGATGGCGATGTCGCGGAGGGTGGCGGTGCAGCCCTCCACGGTGCGCTCGTCCGGGGTCGAGTCGGGGGAGAGCGCGAGGGAGATGCGGCAGCGGCTCCCCACGCTCCAGGTGGTGGACGGGCCCAGGCCGCCGGTCACGAAGACGGCGGTCGCGCCGGGCTGGCTCGCCATCGGCGGGGGGACGAAGTTACGGAACCACGAATCCCCCAGGTCCGCGGGGAGGTCGTTCAGCGGCGGGTAGGTGGCCGAGCCGTC
>DASRBA010000440.1:0-13139 GCA_035637895.1 Myxococcaceae bacterium | reverse complement strand
CCGGCGGAGGCGAAGGCGAAGAGGCGGAAGTGGGGGAGGAGGCGGGGGTCGGGGAGGGGCTGGAGGCGGAGGACGCGGTGCTCGCCGCAGAGGCGGGTGGTGGCCTGCGCGCGCTCGGCGGCGGGGAGGGCGCGGCGGCGGCGGGCGATCTCCAGCGCGAGGGCGTTGGAGCTGTCGGCGATGACCTCCATCCCGCGGCCGGCGCCCAGCACGTTGTTCTGGTGCACGCCGCCCAGGGCCCGCGCCGTCCCCAGCGGCAGCACCGGGCCCAGCTCCACCGCCTCGTAGGTGGGCGCGGCGCCGAACGCCTCGGCGGCGAGGGCGTTCAGCGCGCGGGGGTCGTTCGGGTTGGGCTGGGCGGCGCGGAGCGCTTCGAAGCGGTCGAGGAGCTTGCGCGGCTCCACCCCGTCCGTCCGCGCGGCGAACACGTGCAGCAGGAGGGAGGCGAGGTCGGTGGCGGGGAGCGTGCGCGCCAGCGCCTCCACGGGATCTCCGTCTCGCAGCGCGGCGCCGATCCGCCGGAGGAGCGCCTCGTTGTCCGCCATGCGGTGGATAGATAGCACCCCGCTCCGCGGGGAAACTGTTCGGGCGGGCGCCCGGCGCCAGCACCGCGAGAGGAATGGGTCCGCTGCGCGCCGGAGGCGACGTGCTGCCCCGCAAATGCAGCGCGGCGGCGCGAACCACCGTCCGCGCCGCCGCGTGTTCTCTTCTTCCGTCGCTCTTTACTCGAACGTGAAGGACTTCGCCTCCGCCGCCTTCCGCGCCGACCCGGTCATCGCCTTGTCCAGCGTGGCCTCGGCCTTGCCCGCGTTCTTCTTCGCATCCTCGGCCAGGAACTTGGTCCGCTCCGCGCTCAGCGTCTGGATCTTCTGCTGGATCTGCGCGCGCTCCTTCCCCTTCTGCTCGACGTAATCCCGCTTCTGCTGCTCGTTCATCCCGCGCATCTCAGCCGGCAGGTCATCATTCGCCACCGCCCCCTGGCCGCTCAGCTTCGCCGTGCCGCTGCTCAGGCCGTCCACCAGGTCCCACCCGGAGTTGTCGTACTGCTTCGCCGACTTGGACACGGACCGGGTGACGATCGCCGCCGGGGCCGCCGCCGCCGCCTTCTTGTCCTCCTCGCGCTGCCGCACCGCGCTCGCCGCGCCCTGCGTGCCGTACCCGAGGTACGTCTTGTTCAGCTCCTGCCCCAGCCGGGTGATCTCCGCGTCCTGGGGCGCCGCTACCGTCGCCACCACCGAGTTGTGGTCGATCACCAGGTAGTCCCCGCCCGCCACCGTCGCGCCCGCGCGCCAGGTCGGGTCGTCGCCGCCGCAGACGATGGGATTGACCGTGATGCCCTTCCGCTTCGCGGCCTCGATCGCCATACCCGGCTTCACCGGCCCCTGCGTGAACGGCTCGTTCCCGGCGATGTAGATGAGCTTCAGGTCGTCCGGATCGCCGCTCCACTCCAGCTCGTTGGTCGCCGCCTGGATGACCTGGCCGCAGTACTCGTCGCCACCGTGAATCGTCAGCCCGAACAGCTTCTCCGACACCCGGTCCAGCTCGGTGGTGAACGGCTGGAGCCGCTTCACGCCGTCGCCGTACTCGTAGAGCGCGATCTCCAGCCGCGGCGCCACGCCGTGCTGCTTGGCGGTGGCGAACTCGTTCACGACCTTCCAGATCTCCGTCCGCGCCTGGTTGATCAGCCCCTCCATGCTCCCGCTGTTGTCCAGCAGGATGGCGATCTGCACCTTCGGGATGCGGTGGCCTTGCGCGTCCCTCGCCGGCTGCTGCTGCGACTGCGGCTGCTGTTGCTGGGGCTGCGGATTCGGGCCGGCGATGGCGGCGGTGGCGAACGACGCCGCGCACACCACGGCCAGCGCGGCGCGACGCAGCGCGCCGACGGAACGGACGGAGCTCATGGAAATCCTCGGAAGAAGAGGGCGCTGATGTGCGCCGCCTCCATGAACGACCGGCCGCTGATTTCGATCTACCGGGAGGCTTCGGCCCGGAGGTGCGACACGGTCACCGGATGTCGGGTACCTCGGCGATTCACGGGGTCAGTCCGCCGGCCACTCGTCCATCATCGCCCGCAGCTCGTCCTCCCTCGCGTAGCGCTCGGACAGCTCCTTCACCGCGGCCCGCGCCTTCTCGAACTCCCCCTGCTCCGCGAGCGCCTTGACGACGAAGAACCGCGCCGCCTCCACGTGGTCCTGGGCGTCGGGGTTGGTGTCGGAAGCGCGCTTGGCCAGGAACTCCCGGCAGCCGTTGAGCATCAGCTCGTTCACCTGCCGGTTCCACCGGGCGCAGATGCACGGCGCGAAGTCCCACTCCAGCGTGCCCGGCTTCGTCCCGTTCCGCTTCTCGTCCAGGTCCGACTGGTACTCCGCCCGCCGGTCCTGCACCTCCTTGCGCTGCTGGATGACGGCGTTCATCGCCGACTCGACGGCCCGGTAGGTCGGCCCGCCGGGGAACGCCTTCAGGTGCTGCTCACCGAGCTGGAGCGCGGCGTCCAGTTGCTTCAGCCGGATCTTCGCAAACACCAGCCGCTCCGAGGCCAGCTCGCGCAGCTCGGGGAGCGAGCCCCTGGAGAGCTCCTCCGCGACCTTGGCCAGGTGGTGGTAGCGCTTGGCGGCGGTCAGCTCCTGCATCAGCGTGCGCGCCGCCTCCAGCCGCGCGGACGAGGCCAGCGAACCGTCCCGGACGCGGGCCTCCAGCGAACCCTCCTGCTCCGCGTTCTTCGCCGACGACGCCTCCGAGTACCCGGCCATCCGCTTCTGCAGCGCCTCCAGGTCCTCCTTCGCGTAGACGAACGTCGGGTCCACCTCCAGCGACCGGCGCAGGTAGTCCACCTTCTCCGCGTCCGACGCGGTGGTGAGCGACATGGCGTACAGCCGGTACGCCTCCACGCCGCGTGGCTTGGGTCGCGGCCGCGGCGCCGGGGGCTTCGTCTCGCCCATCAACGCCCCCACGATCTGGTCCTGCAAGCCGAACACGCCGTCCAGCGCGCCGGTCACCTTGGCCGCGCCGCGCACCACGCCGGTCTCCACCGCCACGAAGCGCGCGTTGATGCGCAGCTGCTTCCCGGACTGCTGGAAGGTGCCGATGACGATGGTCTTCGCGCCCACCAGCTTGCCCACCTTCGCCGCCGACGCCTCCTCGCCCGGCGCCGCGCCGCCCGCCTTCAGCGCCTGGAGCGCGATCTCCGCGACGGCGCGGTCCACCTGCGACCGCTCCACCACCGGCACGCGGCCGGACCTCCGGAGGTCGGAGATCATCGTCTCGGCGATCCCCGCCTTCAGCCAGTCCGTCTTCGGGTCCGCGTTGAGGTTCTTGAAGGGGAGGACCGCCACCGGTCCCTCCACGGGCTCGGCGGGGGTGGCCGCCAGCGCGGCGCAGAGGGCGAGGGCGAAGGTCATGCGTGCAGCGCCGCCGCCGCCTTCTTCGCCCGCTGGTACCGGCGATCGACCTCGTCCCAGCGGATGTTCTGGAAGAAGGCCTCCACGTACTTCCCCGCCGCGGCGCCGTAATCCATGGCGTAGGCGTGCTCGTACATATCCATCACCAGCAGCGGCTGCCCGGAAGACAGCGCCTGGGTGTGGTTGCCGGAGCCGTAGACGTTGAGCCCACCGGCGTGGAAGTTGAACGACAGCACCGCCCAGCCGCTCCCGCCGCCCAGGCTGTTCCCGGTCGCCTTGAACAGCTCCTCGAAGCGCGCCATCGAACCGAACGACTCCCCGAGCGCGGAGGTGATGCTCCCCGCCGCCTTCCCATCTCCGCCCAGGTTGCCGAAGTAGAGCTCGTGGAGGATGACCGAGTTGGTGAACGTGAGCTCCCGGTCGCGCAGCCCCGCCACCAGGAACCCCGGCGTGTCCTTGGTCACCTTCGCCAGCTCCTCCTGCACCTTGCCCAGGTTCTTCACCGCGCCCAGGTAGTTGTTGTCGTGGTGGGAGGTGAGGAGCTTCTCGGACAGCCCGGTGAGCTTCTTGGGGTCGAACGTGAGGGGCGCGCCGGTCACCGTCGCGCCCGCGCCCGCCAGCGCCAACTGCAGGAAATCTCGCCGATCCATGGTCAGTGTCCTCCGAACAGGTTCTGTAGCTTCTTCTTCGCCGCTTCCTCCAGCCGCTTCTTCGCCTTCTCCGCCTCCTCGCGCGCGGCGGCCTCCGCCTTGGCCTTGTCCTCGGCGCCGCCCTTGACGATGTCCGCGACCTGCTTCCCCTTGTCCCCCAGCTTGTCGCCCAGGATTTTCCCGGCGGCCTCGGTGGCGGCCAGCTTCACCAGCGCGCGCACCGGCGTCTGGAGGTCCACGATGGACACGGACGGCTTCCACGCCGGGCCGGTGATCTTGAGCGGGATCGGGAACGGCTCCTTGGGGACCACCTTACCCTTGGTGATCTTCGAGACGGTCTCCGGCGCCAGGTTGAGCGTGCCCGCCAGGTCCAGGGTCCCGTCCAGGCGCGCGCCGCCGTCGAGGGAGATGGAGCCCTGCGGGCGCGTGAGCGAGATCGGCCGCTTCAGCCGCGCCACCCCGTGGTCGATGGTGATGCTGAAGGGCAGCTCCTTGCCCAGCTCGGTGAGGTCGCCGCTCTGCAGCGCCTGGCCGGCGAAGGGGAGCGCCTTGGCCAAGAGCCCGCTGGCGGCGGAGAGGACGTCCACGCCCAGCAGCTTCCCGTCGTTGATCTGGCCGCCCACGTTGCCGCCCAGCGTCTGCGAGAGCGCGGTGATCTTGGTCCCCACGCCGTCCACCTCCACGTTTCCGGTGAACCGCCCGGCGAGCCACTTCTTGTCCGTCTGCGAGGCGATGGCGGCCTGCATGTCCACGTCCTTCACCTTCAGCGTCGCGTGGAACGGCCGCTGCGCCGGGCCGAGCTGGATGCTGGTCCCGTCCCCCACCACCTCGCCGCCGTAGAAGCCGGTGTTCAGCCGCTTGATGGTGAGCACGTCGCCCACCAGGGTCGCCTCCAGCCGCACGTTCTGGAGGTCCATGTCCTCCACGTGCAGCAGCCCGACCTTCACGTTCGCGTCGACGCGCAGCCCGTCGAACCGGTGCGGGTCCTTGGCCGGCGGCGCCGGTGGTGCCGGCGGGGGCGGCGCCCCGGGCGGGGGCTTGGGCGCCGTGTAGAGCAGCTTGTCCAGGTCCAGCTTCGGGCTCTCCAGCTGGGCGACCGCGGTGGTGGAGCTCCCGGCCATGTCCACCTTCGCGGTGCCGCTCAGCTTCGACTGCTGGATGTCCACCTTCAGCGCGTCCACCTCCACGTGCGTGGCGCCGGCCTTCCGGGCGAAGGTGCCCTTGGCGGAGACGGTGAGCGGCTGGCCGGGCGCCTTGTCGATGTCCCCGCCCGGCCGGAGGTCGACGCCGACCATATCCGCGTCCGCCTGGAAGCGGAGCGCGCTCTTGGCGCCGGACACGGTGGCGGCCAGCTTCATCGGCGCGCCCGGCGCCTTCGACAGCTGCTTGGGGATGTTCAGCTTCATCGCGGTCAGGTCCGCGGTGACGTCGATGGCCTGGGAGGCGGCGGTGCCGGAGGCGCGGATGGACAGCGACGCCGGCCCCGACACCTGGTCGCCGATGGACTTGCGCAGCGCGGGCACGTACGCGGCCAGCTCGCCCGGGTCGAGCTTCGGGATGGACACCTCCAGCCCCTCCACCCGCGGCGCGTCGGACATCAGGCCCTGCACCGCGCCCTTGCCGTGCGCGACCACCGGCCCCACGACCAGGTCCAGGTCGGCGATCCGCAGGTCGCCCTTCGCCACGTCGCCCTTCACGTCGGTGCGCACGGACACGTCGAGCGCCTTGCCGCCCTCGGCGCCCTGGAAGTGCAACCCCGCCACCTTCAGAGACCCGGTGAGCGAGGTCGGTCCCTCGCCGCCCGGGACCGCGCCGCCCAGGTCGGCGGACCAGTCGGCGTCCAGCGTGCCGCGGTCCAGGCCCACGTCCTTGCCCACGAACGGCCCCAGCGGCCCCAGGTCGATCGCCTTCGCCTTGATGGACAGGTGCTCCGGGGTGGGGACCAGCGTCGGCGGCAGCGGCGCGGCCTTCAGCTCCACCTCCAGGTTCTGCGCCGCCGCGAAGACCGCGGCGGTGACGGACACCACCAGCGGCTGGCCGGCGCGCAGGTCCCGCACCTTGACGTTGAGCTGGTTCACCTCCAGCTCGCGGCGCTTCTCCCCGCCCAGGTCGATGAAGCGGATCCGCGCGTTCTCCACCGCGGCCAGGTCCACCCGGACGTCTGAGAGGTCGGCGGGCTTCGAGGGCTCTTCGGGCTTGGCCGGCTCCTTCCCCTCGGAGATCTTGTCCAGCAGGCGGCTGACGTTCTGCGACCCGTCCGGGAGCTTGATGACGTTGACGGTGAGGCCGGTCACCTCGGCCTTCTCCACCTGGATGTCCTTCCCGCGCGAGCGCAGGGCCACCATCAAAGGCACCTGCACCTCCGCCCGCTGCAGCGTGGCCAGCGGCTCCGGCTCTCCCTGCCCCGGACCCACCGAGACGTCCTTCACCACCACGCCCAGCCGGGGGACCAGCTGCGTGGCCACCCCGCCCACCGTCACCTCGCGCCCCCACTTCCTCGACAGCTCGGCGGCCTGGGCGCGGACCTCCTTCAGCAGCACCGAGTCCAGGTAGAAGACGCCCGCCGCGGCGGCGGCGCCCAGAAGCAACACGACGCCGCCGACCACCCAGGGCCAGCGGCGCCGCCTCCGTTCGAATCCTGGTTCGCTCATATGGCGCGGAGCCTAGACGCTCCGCGCCTCACCGGGCGCCGCGACGTGCGGCGACCGTTCACCCCTGGCCCTGCTCGATCTGCGCCTGGATCGAGTGGTGGTAGAAGGCGTGCTCCCACATCAGGTCGTCCAGCTGAGGGCGCGGCGGCGGGGGGGTGGTGGCGGTGCCGTCGGTGATGCCCGTCTGGCTGGGCAGGGTGGCGCGGCTCGCCTTCCACTGGCCGATGTCGATGGTGAGCTGGTTCTTGAAGTTGATCTCGTCCACGAGCGCCACGGAGAGCACGAACAGGCTCCGCCCGCCGACCGCGTCGTACCCGAAGGCCAGGAAGCGGCCGTTGAGCGACGGGTCCTTGTACATCACGACGTAGGCGCTCTGCGCGCCGCTGGTCCCCAGCCCGGTGCTGACGCCGCGCTCCCATCCGCGCGTGGGCGCGCTGGGTGGCCGCTGCGGCAGCGCCTCCAGCATGAGCCCCTGCCGGCTGGTCCCCACCGGGTTCCGCGGCACCTCCGCCGGCGGCTGCATCGGTCCCACGCACTCCATCGACATCGCGGCGACCATCGCCACCAGAGCCTTCACCTTGAGCATCATGATTTTGTTCCCCCACTTGGTTGGATTGTTGCTGTGTCGTTGTACTGCGACCCCGTGCTGCGACCCCTTCGGTACGGCGGTGCTGCGACAGCTCGATTCGCTATTCGAAGACGAGGACCTGGCGGACCCAGTCGCTGCGGCCCTCGGCCAGCCAGCGCACGCGCTCGTCGCGCAGCGCCGGCGGCGCGCCCTCGCCGCGGCGGAGCCGGTCCATCACTCCGCGGAAGAACTGGCGGGCCTCGTCGTCCGGGAGGTCCACCGGCGCGGCGATGACCGCGCGGGCGCCGGCGTCGGTGAAGGCGCGCGGCAGGCTCCAGGGCTCGTGGAAGAAGGGCGCCACGCGCGCGGCGCGGCAGGCGGCCAGCAGCACCACCGGGTGACCGGCCAGCTTCTCCTTCCGGATGTCCTGCGCGGTGAGCGCGTACCGGCCGCCGGAGTCCGGCGCCAGCACCAACAGCGACGCGTCGGAGACGCCCAGGTCCACCAGCCCGTGGGTGTGCAGCTCCACCAGGCGCGCGTCCTTCAGCTCCGCCATCACGCGCTGCGGGGTCGCCTCCGCGCCGGTGAGCGAGGTGGTCCCCGGCTGCGCCGCGTCCGCCCACGCCGCCAACCGCGGCAGGTGGAGCGAGGCCGGCGCCTCCACGTCGTGCACGACCAACTCCTCGCCGCCGCCGGAGGGTGCCGCCGGCGCCGCCGAAGCGGGCCCCGCGTAGCTCCACGCCACGTCGTCCGGGAGCAGGCCGCCCTGGCCGTGCACCGGCGGCGAGGCGAACACCTTCACCGTCTGGCAGCCCTGGAGCGCCTGCTTCACGTCCTGCGGCAGCAGCGTCCGCGCGTCCGGGGCCTCCCGGCGCGTCTCGTAGCGCCCGGTGACGGCGCCCGATGCGCCGCGGGCGGCGATCTCCCGGCGATCGTCGTGGATCTCGATCGCCAGGGCACAGGTGGGCGACTCCGGCGCGGCGCCCTCCTCGTGCAGCAGCCGGAACACCTCGTCGTGCGCGCCCCGCCGGCCCGCGTCCAGCCGCAGGTCGCGGAAGCTGAAGAAGAAGGCCTTCTGCGCCACCCCGTCGGCCGGCAGCTTGGAGGCGGCCTCGATGGACTTGCGCAGCAGCGCCGCGCCTGCCGCCGGGTCGGTGTCGATCAGCGCTCGGCCCTGGATGTGGTCCATCATCGCGCGGTGCCCGTCCGGGCCGTGCCCCGACCGGAGCGCCGCCACCACCGTCTCCAGCCACGCCACGTCCTGAGCCGCGCCGCCCTGCCGGATCACGTCGGAGAGGCTGTACGCGCCCGAGCGGGTGAGCGGGCCGCCCCGCACCGCCTCCTGGAGCTCGGCGCGAGCGCCCACGGCGTCGAAGCGGGCGATCCGCAGCACCGCCAGGCTCTCGTGCAGGGCGAGGCGCGCCTCCGCGGCCACGTACGGATCATCCGGTGCGCGGAGGATGCGCTCCTCGAGGAAGGCGCGGGTGCGGCCGATGGAGCCGCGCAACCGGGCGATGTCCCCCAGGTGAAGGAGCGTCTCATCCACCGAGGTCAGCTGCAGCTGCGCCTGGGCCAGCTCCAGCGCCGCCTGGGCGTGGTCCTGCGCCTCCACCAGCCGGTGCTGCTCCCGGTAGTGCTGGGCCAGCCACTGGTGGAGCTGGAGGCAGCGGAGGTCGGCGGTGGCGTTGGCGCAGCCCTGCACCGCCCGCCGGGCGATGTCCTCGGCGCCCTGCGCGTCGCCGCGCAGGTGCGCCAGCCGGGCGCGCTCCAGGGCGGCGTGGCGGAGGAAGAAGAGGTCGCCGGACGCCTTCGCCTCGCGCTCGTAGAGGTCGATGTCCGACCGCGCGCGGCCGGTGAGCGCCAGCGCGCCCAGCAGCAGGTCGGTCTCGGTGGAGCGCTGGATGCGGGTCACCAGCGCCGCGCTCTCCTCGGCCGAGAGCGGGGCGGGGCCGCTCCCCTGGCGCAGCCGGGGACCGCCGCCTTGGGGCCCCAGCGCGTCGAAGTAGCCGCGCACCAGGCGGCGGAAGTCGGCCGCCAGCGGGGCGCGGCGGGTGAAGTCGCGCGCGGCGACGCGGTCGATCCACCCCTGGCAGCGGCGGTCGCCGGCGAGCGCGTCCAGCTCCTTCGCCAGCGGGGCCAGCGCGCGCACCTCGTCCGCCGACGGGCGGCTCCAGAGCGCGAGGAAGAAGGTCGTGCGGGCCACCATCGGCGCCGCGCGCACCAGCGGCGGCGGCACCGGAACGCCGTCCACGACCAGCGCGCCCCCGGCGTCGACGGCCGCCTGGAGCTTCGCCTTCAGCGCCGCCTCCTGCTCGGCCAGCGCCTTGGCGCGGGCCGCGGCCTCCGGGGACCAGCCCGGCTCGCCCAGCTTCGCCACCGCGCGGAACGCCTCGGCGGCCCCGGCGCGCAGCCCCAGCGCCTGGAGCGCCAGCGCGCGGTTCCACAGCGCCTGCGGGTGCCGCGGCGCGAAGGCCAGCACGCCGTCCAGGAGGTCCAGCGCCTCGTCCAGGTCGCCCAGCCTGAGGTCCGCGGCGGCCAGGTCCGCGTCGCGCGCCGCGGAGGGCGGCGCCTTGAGCATCGCCTCCTTCGCGCGCGCCGGGTCGCCCGCCAGCAGGATGGCCGCGCCCAGGCCCTGCCAGTCGCGCCGCTGCTCCAGCGCGGCGAGCACCTTCATCGGCACCTCTTCGTGCTTCGCCGAGCCCCGCACCGTGTCGTACGGCAGGTAGCCGGAGGCGCCCTCCCACGCCAGGCGCGGCTCCAGCGAGCGCTGCCCGGTCCGGCTCCACCCCGCGGTGGGCGACGGAGGCCCCCGGAGGATGAACACCGCCAGCGCCGCCGCCACCGCGCCGCCGGCCACCGTCACCCAGGTGCTCCGCCGCGCCAGCACGCGCACCCTCGCCGGGGGAGGCGCCTCGATCGCCGAGGGCGCGGGGGACGAGTTGGCCACCAACTGGAGGATGTCGTTCAGCTCCGCCTGGCACTGCGGGCACTGGGCCAGGTGCGCCCGGAACCCGGCCGCCTCGGCCGGCGGCAGCTCGCCGTCAGCGAAGGCGTGGACGTCGTCATGCGCCGCCATGGCCGCCTCCGCTTCTCCCGCTCGCGCCGTTGGCCGAGCGCTCGGGCCCGTCCTCGTCCTCGCCGAGGAGGATCTCCTTCAGGCGCCGGCGGGCGCGCATCAGCCGCGTGCCCACGGTGGCCTTGGGGATGCCCAGGGCGCGGGAGATCTCCTCGTAGCTCTTCCGCTCGTCCGCGTGCAGGCCGTACACGGCGCGGAACTCCTCGGGGAGCTGGGCCACCGCCGCCTTCACCTGCTCCGGGGTCACCTGCTCCCAGGCGGCCGGCGCGTCGGCGTCCGGGGCGGCCAGCCGCTCCGCCACCTGGTCCACCGGGGTGGCGCGCTGGGCGCGGTCGCTCCGGCAGCGGTCGATGAAGGCGTTGTGGAGGATGGTGAAGAGCCAGCCGCGCGGGTTGCCGCCCGGGGGCAGCTGGGCGAAGCGCCGCAGCGCGCGCTCCAGCGCGTCCTGCACCAGGTCGTGCGCGTCGTGGTCGCTGCCGGTGAGCCGCCGGGCGGTGGCGAGCAGCAGGGGGCGATGCTCGCGCGCGAAGGCGGCGAAGCGAGTGTCCGGCAAACGGAGCTGGAGCACCTCGCCACCCACGGGGAGCCATACTTGGCCTCGCGCCGCCGCAGGGTCAAGCCTGGAGGCGAGGTGCGGCGCGAAGCGGAGGCGGTGCGGGCTCACGGCGAAGACCGCCGTCCGGAGTCCGATCTCCTGGTATTCCTGGTCTGGACGGGAGCGCGGCGCGACAGCCGTGCCCGTGGCGCGGCGCGACGCTGGACCCCGGGCGTGCGAAGGCGCATGTGGTGCTCCAGTTCGTGGGACCCCCGCCATCCGGCGACTCCGGGGCCCGCGGATCGAACGGAGCACCCCCCGGATATTCCCGGGGGAGATCCGGGGGGATTTCCCGCCCGCTACAGCGTGGGCGGATCGACCTGGAGCGGCCGCCCGCACCCGAACTGGAGCAGCGAGGCGCACGTCCGGTCCGCGTCCGTGTTGTTGGCCTCGATCGAATCCACGGACGCGTTGCAGCTGTCCGGGTCGGACGTGCGGTCCGGGTCGCACAGGCACTGGCGGAGCTGGTCGCAGGCGCCGAGGCCCGGGGCGGTGTGGGGACCGGTGGGTCCACAGGCGAAGAGGAGGGCGGCGGCGATGAGCAGGAGTGGGCGCATGGCTAGAAGGGGTACCTCACGCTGAGACTGCCGAACAAACCGGGGGCGCCACCGCCGATGAACGAGGGGCCGCCCAGGAGCAGCGCGGTGGAGAGCGTCCCGTCCACCTCCAGGCGCTCCCAGCGCACGCCCAGGCCGGTGGCCCAGGCGAAGGTGTCGCTGCTGACGTCGAAGAGGCCGCCGGTCGACGGGCGCTCGGCGATGAACGAGAAGCGCCGGCTCACCGCGGCGCGGAGGACCAGCCAGCTCAGCGGGGAGACCTCGGCGCCCAACTGGAGGGCCGGGAAGGTGGTGCGGGAGAAGCTCAGGCCGTCGTCGTCCACCGCGCCGGTGAGCAGCTCGTAATTCAGCTCCAGGCTCCCGGCCAGCGTCACCCACTCCACCGGGTGGAGCCGGGGGCCCACGCCCGCCAGGAAGACGTAGCGGGCCAGCGCCGCGCGCGAGGTGAAGGGTTCGAGCTGGGTGAAGCTCTCGTCGCGGCGGGCCAGCTCCCCGTAGAAGCCGAGGTCGCCGGTGGGCCCGAACACGCCGCGGAGGATGGTCCGGTCGCGCAGCGCCGCCGAGGGGATCTGGCCCGTCTCCGCCTGGGTGACGCCGTCCGAGCGCTGCTGGAAGCGGTGGTACGAGACCGCCAGCGCGACGTCGCTGGAGAGGTCCTTCCCCGAGGCGCTGTAGCTGGCGATCGCCTCCAGCTCCAGCGAGAGGGAGTTGGTGATGACGCCGCCCACGGGGAAGCTGCGCGTGTAGCCGAACGCCGGGTTGAGGGAGAAGCCCACCGCGGAGTCCTCGTCCAGGCGGCGGACGAGCTGCAGGTTCACCAGGCGGGTGGGGCGCAGCAGGGCGCGGCTGAGCTCCGCGCTGATGGAGGAGAGGTCGTCGTAGCTCTGGGGCGTGCCGTAGGTGGCGCCCACCAGCCAGCGGTCGCCGCCGTAGTACAGGCCCGCCTGCGTGGTCGTCCCGGCGCCGGTGAGGTGCAGGAAGACGGAGCGCCCGTAGCGGCCCGTCACCGACGGGTAGCGGTCCGCGTCCGTGTCGTCCTCGAAGAGCGGGTTGCCCAGCAGCGACGCCACCCGCGAGGGCGTGGCGTGCGCGGCGGACGCCGCCAGGATGAGCCCCAACGTCACCAGCCTGCGTCGTGCGCGGACCGTCATTCGTCTGTCCCTCCCGGGCGGGACGGTAGGACGCGTTGGGCGGGTGTCAACAACCGCGCCGGCCCCGAACCCAGGGGACGCCGAGGCGTCCCGGTCAGTTGCAGACGAGCTGGTTGGGCCCGTCGGAGACGGCGGTGCAGTTGAGCGGCTCCGGGCAGTCGCTCTTGGAGGAGCAGGGGATCTCGCAGGTGGACAGGGGCCCGGCGAGCCCGGTGTATTCGAGGCAGCGCTGGCCGCGCGCGCACTGGGAGCCCGGCGTGCACGCCCCGTGGAGCCCCTGCGTGGACGGCGGTTCGCCGCAGCCCAGGGCGGCGCTCACGGCGAGGGCCAGCCCCATCCACCTCGGATTCCACTCGTTTTTCATGCCGTCCTCGGGACTCGCGCGATGTCAGCCGGCCCTGACAAGCGGCCTGCGCGGGCGCACCCGCCGGCCGGTGAAGGTCCAGCGAAGTCGCCCGCTTGGGAATGGTCAAGGATGTGCATGGAGGATCGG
>DASRBA010000439.1:0-3747 GCA_035637895.1 Myxococcaceae bacterium | reverse complement strand
TCGGCATCTTCGCCGCCATGGTCGCCATCTACCTAATGGTGAACTTCGTGGACCTGGGAAGCTCCTACCAGGGGCCCACGTGGGCGACGGACGTGCTGCGGCTGTACGCGAACAAGGCGGTGGTGGTGGCGCGGCAGCTGGCGCCGGCCGCGCTGCTGCTGTCGGCGGCGGTGGCGGTGTCCGCCATGCACAAGCGCGGGGAGCTCACCGCGGTGGGGTCGCTGGCGTTCGGGCCGGCGGCCGTCTTCCTGCCGGTGGCGGCGCTGGCGGTGACCATCAGCCTGGGGATGGTGGCGTTCGACGAGGGGCTGGTGCTCCCGGCGGGGCGGCGGATCGACGACATCCTCGCGCACCGGTTCAACCGGTGGTCGGCGTGGTTCGACTCGTACCAGGAGCGGCAGTGGCTGCGGCGGGGGGAGTGGATCTTCTTCCTGCGGAGCGGGGACGCGGACCTGGGGTTCGACGACGTCACGCTGCTGCGGGTGAACGAGAAGTTCGAGCTGCTGCAGCGGCTTGACGCGCGGCGGCTGGAGTGGGTGGATGGCGGGCGGTGGAGAGCGGTGGAGGTGGTGGAGCGGCGGTTCGAGCCGGGCGGTGAGAGCCCGTCCTCGGCGGTGGACGCGATGGAGTTGGACCTGGGCGTGGCGCGGGACGAGCTGCGGATCCGGTCGGGGCGGCCGGAGCAGATGCGGTTCCCGGAGCTGTTCGAGCAGATCCGGGTGCGGAGGAAGGCGGGGTTGCCCACGCACCTGTTCCTGCTGGCGCTGCACAACCGGGTCGCGTACCCGGTGGCGGGGTTCCCGGCGGCGCTGGTGGCGGCGGGGCTGGCGCTGCGGCCGGGGCGGCGGGGACACCTCACGCGGGCGGTGGTGGAGGGGCTGATCATCGTGCTGGTGCTGTGGGGGTTGATGGTGATCGGGCGGACGCTGGTGGTGACGGACCGGGTCGCGGCGGGGCTGGCGGCGTGGGCGCCCGCGCTCATCCTGTCGCTGGCGGCGGCGACGCTGTGGCTGGACGCGGAGGGGAAGCTGCCCCGGAGGCACGCGCCTTGATCGGCGCGCGGCGGTGCCTGGTGGCCGGGCTCTGCCTGTGGGGCGCCGGGGTGCAGGTGGGCGAGGCGATCGGGGCGGCGGGGATGGGGCTGATGGTAATTGGCTTCGCCTGGGTACAGATCAGCCGCCGTTCTGCACGACTGAGCGCGTTCCGCCCGCACACGGCAGACACGCGCTCCGCGCACACGGCAGACACGGGCTCATCGGGCGCGGAGAATCTATTCGCGCGGCTGCGCGTGTTCTGGCCGATTGGTCTTTATGTGACCTGGGCGCTCGTAGCGCCAATGTTGGCGGGGGAGCTCCCGTCGAGCGGCGGTCTGTTTCGCACGCTCGACTGGGCATTCGTCGCGCTGGGCGCCCTCGCCTTCTCCGAGCTCGACGCGCGCGGCCGGCGCGTGGTGGCCATCACCTGCGGCGCGATGCTCCTCACCTCCTGCCTGGCCGCCGCCCTCCAGTTCTTCGGCGCCTGGCCGTCGCGCGAAGCGATGGAGCCGCTGAAGATCCTCCACCCCTCCTTCGACCGCGTCTACGAACCCGCCAGCGCCGACTCCACCTCCCACTTCATGGCCGGCGGCCTCCTCTTCCATCGCCTCAAGTTCGCGGGCGTGAGCGGCGTCTTCACCCTCTGGGCGGTGGCGCTCGCGGTCCAGCTCCGCGGCCGGGAGCGGATCGCCGCCGCCGCGGTGGCGTCCATCGGCGCCCTCTCCGTCCTCGTCTTTCCCGTCGTCCGCGCCGCCGCGATCGCGCTGCTGGTGGCCGTCGCGCTCACCGCCGCCTTCGCCTCCACCCGCCGGAGGGTGGCCCTTGCCCTCGGCGCCGGGTTGCTGGTGCTGGGCGGCGCGGTGGCCGCGCTGAATCCGGAGATGCGCGCTCGGGTGGCCGCCGCGAGCAGCGTCACCGGCAACGAGGACCGCGTCTTCCTCCGTCGCGCGGGGCTGGTGGCGCTGGTGAAGCACCCGATCGTCGGCCTGGGCGCAGGCCGATACCACGCATTCGACTACCTCTCCCCGGATGCGCCCGAGAGCGTGCGGACGCACCCGGGCAAGGCGCATCTGCAGCTCCTCTCCATCGCGGTCGAGGCAGGAGTGCCGGGCGCGGCGATCTTCCTGGCGATGCTGATCTGGCTGGCCGCCCGGCTGTGGCCCCAGGGAGCGGCCGGCCTGGGCATCTTGCTCTACCTCGCCTTGATGGGCCTGCTCCATGACCCGCTCTTCCACCCCGAGACGTCGATGGCGATCGCCTTCGGCCTGGCGGCGGCGGCTCGCGGAGTGGGTGAACCGGTGATACACGAGCAGGCGTGAAGCTCGTCTCGCGCGCCGCGGGCCTGGCCCTGGCGATCGTCGCCGCCGCCCAGGCGCTCGCGCCGGGCGGGGCGGTGCTCGTCTGCAAGTACACCGGCAAGGTGCTGGATCCGTGCTCGTGCCCTCAGCGCAAGGGTCCTCAAGCCCCCGCCGTCCAGGCTGAGAGTTGTTGCGAGCTCCGCACTGCCCCACCCTCCAGCCCCGCCATCGCCAGGGCCGCGGTGCCGTCTCCTTCGAAGCCGGAACCCATCTCCTGGGCGCCTCCCGCCGCGCTCCCCCGCGTCCAGCCGGCCGAACCGCGCTTCGCCTTCACCGCCGCCAGACCGCAAGCCCCTCCACGCACGCCGCGGTATCTCTCCATCCGCGCCCTCCTGATCTGAGCCGGCCCGGCCGTCACCGGTCGCCGTTCACTCTCATCCAGGAGGTTTCGCCGTATGCCTCGCACCATCGTCGCGTGCGTCGCCGCCCTGTCCCTGGCGGCCTGCGCGCCCACCCTCACCCGCCATCTCCCGCCGGGGGATGACCCATCCAACCCCGACGCGCCGGAGTCCCCGGCGCGCCCGCCCTCACGAACACTGGAGCGCGCGGAGACAGCGCCTGAACCGACCGCGCCGCCCGCCCCCGCGCATGAGCACCACGCGACGCCCGAGAAGCCCGCGGCGGCGCCAGCCACCGCCTACACCTGCCCGATGCACCCGGAGGTCATCGCCGATCACCCCGGCCGCTGCCCGAAGTGCTCGATGGCGCTGGTGCCGAAGGAGGCGAAGCCATGAAACGGCTCGCCCCTCTCGCGCTCGCGTTGACCGCCTGCGCCTCGGTGCCGAAGTCCGCCGGCTACGACCGCGTCGCGCACCTCGTCGAGGAGCGCACCGGCGAGAAGACGATCTGGGAGCGCGGGACGCCGGAGGACGCGGAGGTCTCCCGCCGGGTCGACGAGCTCCTCTCCCACGACCTCACCGAGCGGAGCGCGGTCCAGATCGCCCTCCTCAACAACCCGCACCTGCAGGCCACCTACGAGGACCTCGGCGTGGCGCAGGCGGACCTGATCCAGGCCGGGATGCTCAAGAACCCCACCCTCGACCTCAGCTTCCGCTTCCCGGAGACCGCCACCGCCATCTTCAACACCAACGTCGAGGTGGTGATGGAGTTCCTCAACCTCTTCTTCCTCCCGCTCCGGAAGAAGCTGGCGGACGAACAGTTCGAGGCCGCCCAGCTCCGCCTCGCCAACGAGGCCTTCCAGGTGACCGGGGAGGTGCGCCGGCAGATCTACTCGCTCCAGGCGGCGCAGCAGCTGGTGGAGCTGCGCAGGAAGATCGTCCAGGCGGCGGCGGTCTCGGCGGAGCTGGCGGAGCGGCAGCGGAAGGCCGGAAACATCGGCGAGCTGGAGCTGGAGT
>DASRBA010000438.1:0-7122 GCA_035637895.1 Myxococcaceae bacterium | reverse complement strand
GCGGCGGCTCGTGGATGGGCGAAGGCGAGGCCGTGGAGGGGCGGAGGCCCTGGGTGACCTCCTGGTCCCAGCCCCAGGCGGCGGCGCGCAGCTCCTGCGGGTCGAACGGGCGCTTGCCGTAGAGGGCGCGGTAGAGCGCTGCGCAGAAGCTGAACTGGTCGCTGCGCGCGTCCGGCGTCTCGCCGCGGAACTGCTCCGGCGGCATGTAGTTGAGCGTGCCCACCACCACGCCCTGCTGGGTGAGGTTGGCGTTGAGCGCCCCGGTGGCCAGCGAGGCCGAGGCCGCGGAGACCGAGCGCTCACCGTCCGAAGTGGAACCCGAGCCCGAGCCCGAGCCGGAGCCCGTCCCGGACCCGTGGCGGGACCTGGCGAGCGCCACCGCCGCCTCGGAGATCGGCCCGTCCCCGCGCACCAGCCGCGCCAGGCCGAAGTCGGTCACCCGCGCGCGCCCGTCCTTCCCCAGCAGCACGTTGTCGGGCTTGAAGTCGCGGTGGACCAGGCCCGCCGCGTGCGCCGCCGCCAGCCCGCGCCCCGCCTGGATGAAGACGCCCACCACCTCGCGCCAGTGGCGCGGCTGCTTCAGCCAGCCCTTGAGCGTCCCGCCGTCCACCAATTCCATGGCGACGAAGACCTGGTCGCCCAGCGTCCCCACGTCGTGGACGGCGATCACGTTGGGGTGGGCGAGGCGCGCCATGGCCTGCGCCTCGCGGAGCAAGCGGATCTGCCCGTCCGATCCGCTGCTGCCGGCCGCGCCCGGCTTGAGCAGCTTCAGCGCGACCTTCCGGTCCAGCTCCGGGTCGTACGCGGACAGGACCACGCCCTGTCCCCCCACCCCCAGCTCATCCAGGGCGATGTACCGGCCCAGGGCTTGGCCCTTGGTAAATGCCGCCGGTTCAGCCTCATCGCTCATGTCCTGAGAGATTGTAGTCGAGGGCTAACCCTTGGTGCTTCCTGAGAGATCCCAGGCCAGCCCAGGTAGGACCATGTCCCGAAAAGCAACCTCTTGCAGGATAAGGAGATAATTCTCATACCCTGCGCAGTTCGGAGGTCTCCCCAATGGGCTTCGGAATCGACATCGGTGGCGCCATCAAGTCGGCGGTGAAGAGCGCCGGTGACGCCGTCTCCGGGGCGGCCCACAAGGTGGAGGACGGGGTCAAGAGCATCGAGTCGAAGGCGAAGAGCGCCTGGGACAAGATCACCGATGGCTTCGACCACGGACCCAAGGGCCAACTCGTCGAGTCCAAGCCGAAGGGCGGCTCCGGCACCCGCTTCGCGTAAGCATCCGGCGTTCCAGCTCAAAAGGCCCGCTGCTCGGCCGCTTCTCCGGCCAGCACGCGGGCCTTCGCACGTTCAGAGGGTGGCTTCGACCTGCGGCGCGGGGGAGGCGGACGCCTCCGGGAACCGGCCGTGGGCGCGACGGATGAGCTCCAGGTAGAGGTTGGCGTACCCGGCGGCCATCCGGTCCGGCGCGTAGCGAGAGGCGCGCCTCCGGGCGGCGGCGGCCATCGCGGTCCGGAGCGGCCCGTCGCGGGTCAACCGCTGGAGCGAGGCGGCGAGCGCCTCCGGGTCGTCGGGCGGGACAAGCTCTGCCGCGCCGCACCACAGCTCGCGCTGGGACGGGATGTCCCCCACCACCAGCGCGCAGCCGGCCAGCGCCGCCTCCAGGATGGACAGACCGAAGGGCTCGTAGCGACAGGGCAGCGCGTAGATCGCCGCCCGCTTCAACCAGACCGCCAGCTCCTCCGGCTTGAGCGGCCCCAGCTTCTTCACGCCCGGCAGCGCCAGGCCGCGCGTCTCGCCCGCCACCGCGACCGGCCACGGGACGCGGGAGGCGATCTTCGAGAGCTGGGTGACGTTCTTCGCCTCGTCCCAGATCCGCCCGGCGGCGAGCACCAGCTGCTTGCGCGGGCCCACTGGCTCCGCGCCCTCTAGCGCGCGGCCGTTGTAGATGACGCGGGCGAACGGGAGCGGCCCGTAGTGGCGCTCCAGCGCCTCCAGCATCGCGGCCGACGGGGCCACCACCGCGTCGGCGCCGCGGATGCCCGCCCGCACCGCGTTGCGGTAGCGGTGCCACTGGGGCGGCAGCTCCGTCCGCTTCACCGCCTCCCACCAGGAGACGACGCACGAGTGCCCCACCACCATCACCGGCGCGCGGAAGGGGAGGTCGCCGTGGCAGAAGTCGTTGAGGTGGATGACGTCCGGGTTGAGCTGCGCCTCCAGGCCCAGCAGCCACTGGGCGGAGCGCACCAGGTCGTCCCAAGGATCGTCCTGCCACTCCAGCTTGAAGGCGCTCTCGAAGAGCCGGACGTTGGCCAGCCGCGCCGCCGCCCGCTGGTCGGCGGAGAGCCGCTGCCCACCCTTCACCGCCACCACCACCTCGATGTCGAGGGGAAGGAGCGCCTTCGCCAGCTCCACGACGTAGGTCCACACCCCGCCCACCGCATCCGCCGTCATCAGGACCTTCATGTCGTCACGAGCGCCTTGAGGAAACCTTCGGGCCGCTCGCGCAGCGCGGTGAAGGCCCGCGAGAGCTGCTCCAGGGGGAAAGAGTGGGTGTAGAGGGCGAACGGGTCGATCCGCCCGTCCGCCGCCGCGTCCATGGCCAGCCGCACGCCCTCGGCGGTGGCGGAGGGGTCGCGGTCGCGCCCGTCGATCACGTCCAGGCTGCGCCGGCTCCATGACGGCCGGGCCGCCGCGCCGGCCGAGCCCTCGGGGGAGCTGGCGATCACCAGCCGCCCGCGGTCGCGCAGCAACTCGCCGCACAGGTCCAGCGTCTCCTTCGCGCCCGCGCACTCGATGGCCACGTCGCACCGCTCGCCGCCGGTGATGGCCTGGACCTGCTCCACCAGGTCGGGGAACGGGCCCAGGGGAAGGGTGTGGTCCGCGCCGCAGGTCTGCGCCAGCCACAGGGCGTAGCGCCGCCGGCCGAAGGCGATGACCCGGGCGCCGGCGCCGCGCGCCAGCTGCACCAGCATCGCGCCGAGGAAGCCCACGCCCACCACCGCGACGTGGTCCCCCGGGCCGATCCCCGAGCGCTGGAAGACGTTCATCGCGTAGCCCAGCGCCTCGCCCGGGAACGGCCTCCCGTCGAGCTCGGGCGGCAGCTTCACCACCCAGGAGGCGGGCGCGACGTCGTACTCGGCGTAGGCCTGGCCGGAGAGCGTCACCACGCGGTCGCCCTCGCGCAGGTCGCGCACCTCGCGGCCCACCGCGTCCACCCGGCCCCAGCCCTCGTGGCCGGGCGCCCCGGGGGAGAAGGGGTAGGTGAACCACGGCCGGCCCTCGAAGAGCGGGAGGTTGGAGCTACACACCCCGCAGCCCTCCAGCCGGATCCGGACCTCGTTGGGGCCGGGCGTGGGGACCGCCGCGTCGCGAACCTCGAACCGGCCTGGGCCGGTCAGCACCGCTGCCCGCATCACCGCACCTCCTGCAGGGCCCGCTCCAATGGACCGGTGACCCGCTCCGAGGACAGCCACTGGTGCAACCGACGGACGCCGGTGGGGACGTCGACCCTGGGCGACCAGCCGGTCGCCTCGTGGAACCGTTGGATGTCGGACACGAAGTAGCGCGGGTCCGCCGGGCGCCAGCCCCCCACCCGCACCTCGGCTCGCCGGCCGCTGACGCTCTCGATCAGCGACAGCAGCTCCAGCGGGCTGACCGTGTTGGTGGGCCCGCCGCCGACGTTGAACGCCTTGCCCGCCACCCGGTCGAAGCGGGACAGCGCGGCGGAGAAGGCCTCCACCACGTCGTCCACGTGGAGGAGATCGCGCACCTGCCGCCCATCGCCGTGGACGGTGATCAGGTCGCCCTCCAGCGCGCGGAGGAGGAAGTGCGTCACCCAGCCCTGCTCCCCGGTCCCCAACTGGTGCGGCCCGTAGACGGAGCCCAGCCTGAGCACGGCGGCGGGCAGGTGGTACGTCCGCGCGTAGTCCAGGACGTACTGGTCCGCCGTGCCCTTGGAGCAACCGTGGGGGCTGCAGAAGTCCAGGGGCCGCAGCTCCGAGAGGCCGCGCAGCCTCAGGTGGTGGTCGGTGGGGCGGTAGCGGCGGCCGTTGACGGACAGCGGCACGTCGTCCAGGGCGCCGTAGACCTCGTGGGTGGAGGTGAAGATCAGCGGCGGGCGGACCTCGCGCGCGCGCAGCGCCTCCAGCAGGTGCAGCGTCCCCATCGCGTTCACCTGGAAGTCGGAGACGGGGTCGGTCAGGCTGGCGGTGACCGCCGTCCGCGCGGCGAGGTGGACGACCTCCTCCGCGCCCTCCAGCGCGCGCGCCACCGCGGACCGGTCGCGCACGTCGCCCCGCAGGAGCTCCACCTGCCCGCCGGAGCGGTCGAACAGCCAGGTGAGGTTCCGCCCCGAGCCGGGGCGGGAGAGGTCGTCCAGCACGCGGACGCGCGCGCCGTCCTCGCACAGCCGCGCCGCGAGGTTGGTGCCGATGAAACCGGCCCCGCCCGTGATCAGGATCCGCTTCCCCATCCGGTCCAGGATGTATGGACCCGGGTGCGGTTCGGGCAGGCGGCGCAACGCGCAGCCGTCCGTCGGACAACGTACGGGCGGGGACGGGTGTGGCCCAGTGAGCTGTACATCCGCAGTGCGGAATTTTGCGCCGCCTGACGCG
The DNA here is from genome assembly GCA_035637895.1 of Myxococcaceae bacterium. GTDB lineage: Bacteria > Myxococcota > Myxococcia > Myxococcales > Myxococcaceae > DASRBA01. The sequence goes on along the minus strand of DASRBA010000438.1, from coordinate 2,506 downwards.
GTGCGGGGGCCCCTGGGGGCTCAGGCGCTCCGCGGGCGGGCGCCGGGCGTGGAGAGGTTCGCCCGGAACCAGGCGATGGTCTCGCGCAGTCCCTCCGCCAGCGGCACCTTCGGCTCCCACTCCAGCAGCTTCCTCGCCCGGGTGATGTCGGGCTTGCGCTGCTTCGGATCGCCCTGCGGCAGCGGCTGGAGGACGATCTTCCCGCCGCCGCCGGCCGCCGCGCGCACCGCCTCGGCGAACTGGAGGATGGTCATCTCCGCGGGGTTCCCCAGGTTCACCGGGTCCGCGACCTCCGACCGCGCCAGCCGCACCAGCCCGTCCACCAGGTCGCGCACGTAGCAGAAGGACCGCGTCTGCGACCCGTCACCGAAGACGGTGAAGTCCTTGTCCTCCAGCGCCTGGCTGACGAACGCCGGCACCACCCGCCCGTCGTCCAGCCGCATCCTGGGGCCGTAGGTGTTGAAGATGCGCGCGATCCGCGTCTGCACCCCGAAGCTCCGGCGGTAGGCGGAGACGATCGCCTCGCCGTACCGCTTCGCCTCGTCGTAGACCGCGCGCGGACCGGTCGGGTCGACGTTGCCGAAGTAGTCCTCGCGCTGCGGGTGCACCAGCGGGTCGCCGTAGATCTCCGACGTCGACGCCTGCAGCATCACCGCCTGCTTGTCGCGGGCCAGGAGGAGCGCGTTCTCCGTCCCCAGCGACCCCACGCGCAGCGTCTCCAGCGGCAGCTTCGCGTAGTCGACGGGCGACGCCGGCGACGCCAGGTTGAACACGAGCTGCGCCGGGCCGTCGACCGGGATCGGCCGGGTCACGTCGTGCTCCAGCAAGGAGAACGCGGCGTGCGACTCCATCGGCCGCACGTTCTCCCGCCGCCCGGTGACGAAGTTGTCCACCGCGAGGACGCGCGCGCCGTCGGCCAGGAGCCGCTCGCACAGGTGGGAGCCGACGAACCCCGCGCCGCCCAGCACCACCGCCTGCGCCCCAGCGATCTCCCGCATCAACAAGCTCCCTCCGGCCCGCGCCAACCTGCGGATTCGGCCGCCGATCGCCAATCGCGTCTAGCGCGTTCATCCACGGCGCGCCAATGCATCGTGTGGCGACCGACTTGGACGGTGTCTGCGGGTCCGCTTGCGCAGCGCGCCAGGCAGTCACTACCTCTGGGGGCGGGGGACTCCACCGGTCCTTCGGCATCGGCCGGCCAACAGTGTGAGTCTTTTTCACGACATCTCGCGCTCTGTCGGATCCATAAGCGCGCCCCAAGGAGCGGGCTTCATGACCACGGGTCAGCGGGTGAGGATCAGCCTCTTCGAGCCGGTCCGGCTCCATCGCGAGTGCCTCCAGGGGCTCCTCTCCGGCGCGGGGATGGACGTCCTGGGCGGGTATCCGGATCCGGTGGCGTTCCTCGCCGCGCTCCCCACGGACCGGCCGGACGTGGCGCTGGCGGACCTGGGCCTCAACGCGCGCGGCCCGGGCGCGGACGTGGCGCGGGTGGACGGGATGGTGCGCGAGGTGCGCGACCAGTACCGCATGCTGCCGCTGGTGGTCATCGCGGGCGCCGGGCAGCCGGACCCGGAGGCGTGCTACCGCGACGGCGCCGCCGCCTGGTTCGACGCGGACCACGGCTCCACGGACGAGTTGCTCCGCACGCTCCAGGCCGCCGCCGGCGGGGTGCGGCTGTTCCCGTCGTCGCTGACGCAGTCCAGCCTGCGCCCGGAGCCGCGGCCGGTGGCCGGGCCCGCGCCGCTGCTGTCGCGGCTCTCCCAGCGCGAGCGGCAGGTGCTGAGCCTGATCGGCGCCGGCGCGGACAACCTCAAGATCGCCGCGCAGCTCGACATCTCCGAGCGCACGGTCAAGGCGCACGTCACCGGGCTGTACCGCAAGACGCAGGTGGAGAACCGGACGCAGCTGGCCATCCTCGCGCGCGAGGTGGGGCTGCGGCCGTTCCAGGACGTCCCGGTTGCGCCGGACCGCACGCTCGCGTAATCGCTCGCGCATGCCTGAATGGAAGGTGGAGCCGCGCGGCCCCGGGGTGGAGCTGTGGACCATCGACGGCGAGGCGCGGCGCAACGCGATCGGCCGCGCCATGCTGGCGGAGCTGGAGGCGAACGTCGCGCGCGCGGCCAGGTCCTCGCGCGTGGTCGTCCTCACCGGGGCGGGGGACAAGTCCTTCTGCGCCGGCGCCGACCTGAAGGAGCGCGCCGGGATGTCGGAGGCGGAGGTCCGCGAGTTCCTGGACCGGCTGCGCCGCACCCTCCGCGCCATGGAGACGGCGGATGCGGTGTTCATCGCCGCGGTGAACGGGACGGCGTTCGGGGGCGGGACGGAGCTGGCGCTGACCTGCGACCTCCGGCTGGCGGCCCCCTCCGCCGAGATGGGGTTGACCGAGGTGAAGCTGGGGATCATCCCCGGCGGCGGCGGCACCCAGCGCCTGGCCCGGCTGATCGGCCCCGGCCGGGCGCGCGACCTCATCCTCACCGGCCGGCGGGTCGCGGCGGCGGAGGCTCTC
>DASRBA010000437.1:0-77795 GCA_035637895.1 Myxococcaceae bacterium | reverse complement strand
CTTCGGGGCATCCGTCCGGGCGACGGCGGCTGCGACCGCGCGGACCGGGCTCGCCCGGACCACCATCGCGGCCACCGGGCCCTCGGCCCGGGACGACTCCCACGCCGGCGCCGCCGAGCCCACCAGCGACAGACACGCCGCGGTGAGCGCAACCCAGCGGGCGAGGGAGCGGGAGCGCATCACGCGTACTGTAACCATCGCTCCGGTGACCACAAGGTGCGCCGCGGCAGAACGCGCGGCTTCCCTCCCACGTTGCGCGGCTGCGCGCGGACGGTTGGCGCGATCACACGTGGCGGCGGCGCGCTCACCGTCGGAATGAGGTGCGTGCACAGCGCGCCAAGTCAATTCGCCGCTTGAAGCACCTCGGCCAGCGCGTCCTTCCACGTGAGCCGCGGCGTCCACCCGAGAGCCCGGAGCTTTCCCGGATCTCCCACCAGGCTCGGCAGATCCACCGGCCGCACGCGCGCCGGGTCGACCTCCACCCGTGCCTTCACCCCCGCGATGGCGATCATCTCGTCCAGCAGCGCCCGGATGCTCCGTCCCTCCCCGCTGCACACGTTGTACGCCTCACCCGCCCGCCCCCGCTCCACCAGCATCCGGTACGCCTCCACCACGTCCCGCACGTGCGAGAAGTCCCGCACCGGCTCCAGATTCCCCACTCGCACCAGCGGCTCCGCCGCCGCCCTCCGGATCGCCGCGATCTGCGCCGCGAACGCGGGCACCACGAACGCCGGATCCTGCCCCACGCCGAGGTGATTGAACGGCCGGGCGCACACCACGTCCGCCCCGTAGCTGCGGTGGAACTGGAGCGCCGCCACCTCCGCCGCCACCTTCGACGCCGCGTAGGGACTGAGCGGCCGCATCGGGTGGTCCTCCCCCGCGCGCGTCCCCGGCGCGACCGCCCCGTACATCTCCCCGGACCCGATCACCACCACCCGCTTCCCCCGCGCCGCCCGCAGGACGTTCACCGTCCCCACCGCGTTCACCTCGAACACCATCCCCGGCAATTCGTGGCTCTTCCCCACCGACGAGAACCCCGCCAGGTGGATCACCGCATCCGGCGCCGCGTCCGCCAGCGCGGCCGACACCGACGCCGCGTCCGTCACGTCCACCGGGACGCCGCTCGCCGCCGCGGGGAATCCGTCCCGCCGCGGCCCGACCAGCTCCACCGCCTGGTCGCCGCGCTCCCGCAGCAGCGCGCAGAGGTGCCGCCCGACGAACCCGTCCGCTCCGGTGACGGCGATCCTCACTTCGCGCCGCTCCGCAGCCGCTCCACGTCCGCGTCCACCATCATCTCCACCAGCTGCTTGAACCGGACCTTCGGCTCCCACCCCAGCTTCCGCTTCGCCTTCGCCGGGTTCCCCACCAGCAGATCCACCTCCGCCGGCCGGACGAACTTCTGGTCCACGAACACGTGCTTCTGCCAGTCCAGCCCCACCCGCGCGAACGCGATCTCGCACAGCTCCCGCACCGTGTGCGTCTCACCCGTCGCCACCACGTAATCGTCCGGCTCCTCCTGCTGGAGCATCCGCCACATCGCGTCGACGTAATCCCCCGCGAACCCCCAGTCGCGCTGGGCGTCCAGGTTCCCCATCGCCAGCCGCTCCTGCATCCCCAGCTTGATCCTCGCCGCCGCGTACGTGACCTTCCTCGTCACGAACTCCAGCCCTCTCCGCGGCGACTCGTGGTTGAAGAGGATCCCGCTCACCGCGTACAGCCCGAACGACTCCCGGTAGTTCACGGTGATGAAGTGGCCGTACACCTTCGCCACCCCGTACGGCGACCGCGGATAGAACGGCGTCAGCTCCGACTGCGGCGTCTCGCGGACCTTTCCGAACATCTCCGACGACGACGCCTGGTAGAAGCGCGCCTGCGGCCGGGTGTGCCGGATCGCCTCCAGCACCTTGGTCGCCCCGAGCGCGGTGAACTCCCCGGTGAGCACCGGCTGGTTCCAGCTCGTCGGCACGAAGGACTGCGCGGCCAGGTTGTAGACCTCGTCCGGCTGGACCTGGGAGAGCAGGGCCGCGAGCGAAAACTGATCCAGCAGGTCCCCCTGGTGCAACTGGATGCGCTCGCGCAGATGGGCGATGCGCTCGAATTTCTCCTCCGAGGACCGGCGCACCATCCCGTGCACCTCGTACCCCTTCTCGAGGAGGAGCTCGGCCAGGTAGCTGCCGTCCTGTCCGGTGATGCCGGTGATCAACGCTCGCTTTGGCATGGGCCGCGTTTCTCTACCAGACTTGCCCTTCATGGGTCTCACCGGGGCACAGCGCGCGCACCTCCACGCCGAGGGGTGGCTTCGCCTGGAGCAGGCGCTCTCCCCGGCCCAGGTCCGCGAGATGAACGCCGCGTGGGACCGCTGGCAGGAGCGCGTGGGACCCGAGAAGGTCGGCCGCAACTGGGGCCCGGAGGAGCTGGAGGCCGAGGCCGCCTTCCAGCCCTGCCTCCAGCACCCGCTGGTGGTGGAGGCCGTCCGCGAATTGCTGGGCGCCCAGCTCACCCTCCGGGGCCTGCACGGGCGCGCGCCGCCGCAGGGCCACGGCCAGCAGGCCCTCCACGTGGACTGGTCCACCCCGGTGGAGCCGGGCGAGCACCTGCTGGCGAACTGCTTCTTCGCGCTCGACGACATGGACGCCTCCAACGGCGCCACCCGAGTGGTCCCCCGCAGCCACCGCGCCGGGAAGGTGCCGCGCGGGTCGGCGGCGCAGCCGCACGGGCACCAGCCCGGGGAGATCCACCTCCAGGCGCGCGCCGGCGACGTCGTCGTCTTCAGCTCGCACCTCTGGCACTCCGGCGCGCTCAATGTCTCCGGCGCGCGGCGGCGGGTGGTGATCGGGCAGTACTCGGTGCCGGGGCTGCGGATGGCCGGCGCGAACGAGTACTGAGGCGCGCGGCCGGGCATCTGGCATCGTCCGCGGATGCCCCTCCTCCGATCTCCCGCGGTGCTCCTCGTGGTGCTCCTCGCCGGCTGCCCGAAGCAGATCCCCAGCGCCGCCTTCACCGGCGCGCAGGTGAAGGCGGTCCAGCCCAACCTGGTGGACCGCTCCCTCCGCATCGACCTGGAGCTGGACTTCCTGGTGCGCAACCCGCTGCCGGCGCGGCTGGTGGTCCCCGCGCACGAGTACCGCCTCAAGCTCGGCGACGGGCCGGCGCAGGTGGCGTCGCTCGGCGAGACCGTCATCGAGCCGGGGAAGAACCAGGCGTTCCCCTACCGCTTCGCGCTGGTGCTCTCCGGGCCGGGCGCGGTGGCCACCCTCCAGCCGCTCCTGGGGCGCGACGTGCCCTACACGTTCGAGGCGGACGCGAAGGTGGACCTGCCGGACTGGGTGCTGAAGGAGATCGGCTCGCCCAGGCCGGAGGCGGGCGCCGTCAAGGAAGCCTGGGCGCAGCTGCCCGCCGAATTCCGCGAGGGGAAGGTGTCCTTCCTCCACGAGGGGACGCTCCGGCTGCCGAAGCTCCCGGAGCTCTCGCGCTCGACCAGCGCGCAGCCGAAGGTGGAGATGATCGGCGGCGCGGTGCAGCCGGGCCCCGATCCGTCCGCGGCGCTGGCGCAGCTCAAGTCCGCGCTCCAGCCGTTCGTGGACACGCTCCAGAACGCGCTCGACTCGCGGCCGCCGTCGTTCACGCTCTCCGGGTCGCAAGTGCTCCAGCTCGCCGGCATCCCGTCCGACAAGCTGGGCGCCGCGCGGACGGCCCTGAGCAACATCGGGATCAACATCGCGAAGAACGACGCCTCCATCACCCTTCCCATCAACCCGCCCACGCCCATGGACGGGCTGAAGCGGGTGGATTCGCTCGCGGGCGACCGCTGGAGCAGCTTCAAGACCGCGTTCTCGCGCTTCAACCCCGCCGCCTTCTCCACGCCCGGCCTCCCCACCAGCTTCCCCCAGGGCATCAAGGTGACGGTGCCGTTCCGCCTCAAGAACCCGAACACCTTCTCCATCCGCCTGCCGGGCCTCCGCCTGAACGCGATCCGCCCGGAGGACCAGAAGCTGGTGAGCTCCGTGCGCGCGGTGGCGCTCTCCGGCGCGACGTCCGCGACCGCCGAGGGGATCGTCATCCCCGCCGGCGGGGTGGTGGACATGGCGCTGACCACCGAGTTGCACTGGGACCAACTGGGTGGGCTGCTCGCCCAGCTCCAGTCCGGGGGCGGGCCGCTGCCTCCCCGCCTGCAGGGAGAGATCGCGCTCGACGTCGGGCTGGGCCAGCTCACCATCCCGATCGATCTCTGAATGTGAAGTGGTAAACACTTTGGCGTGAACGCTCTCGCCCCCTTCCTCGAACGCCTTCGCGCCACGCCCCGCCAGTACGCGCTGTACGTCGCCCTCTACGCGGCGTGGGGCTTCCTCAACAACCGCCTCGGCCATGTCTGGGAGCTCGCGCGCTTCGCCCACTGGTGGCAGGTGCTCACCTGCTACGTGCTCTACCTGGTGCCGTGGTCGCTGTTCGTGCGGAGGCTGCGCGTCGACCAGCAGTACCTGTATGGGCTGCTGGCGCTGGGCCTGCTGGAGCTGGGCGGCTACAGCCTGGGGACGTCCATCGCGTACCCCGGTAACGTCTTCGACCGCCTCTTCACCGAGCGGAACTTCTCCCTGGCGATGACGCTGATGTTCGCGGGGCTGCTCCCGGCCGGGAACTTCCTGGTGTCGCTGGCGGAGTCCGCCCTGTTCCCGGAGCCCGCGCGCCTCACCGAGCCGCTCTCCGAGCGCTGAGCAGCGTCGCGCCCGGCAACCTCCGGACCCGCGCGCGGCGGAGGTCGCGGAACCCCGCCTCGCGCAGCCAGCGCCCGGCGTCGTCGGCGGTGTACCGCGCGACGCCCGAGACGAGGTGGTAGTGCAGCGCCACCAGCGGATCGCCGCCGTCGCCCGAGAACGTGTCCAGCACGTTCACCGTCCCGCCCCGCGCCAGCGCGCGGTGGAAGCGGGCGAAGAGCGCCGCCACCTGCTCCGGCGCGAAGTGCCGCACCAGCTGACCGCAGTAGATGACGTCCGCCTCCGGGAGCTCGCCCGCCAGCGCGTCCCCTTCGATGAAGTCCACCGGTGCGCCCACCGCGCGCGCCTCGCGCACGGCGCCGGGGAGATCCATCACCACCGCGCGCAGCCCCCGATGCCGCTTGCAGATCGCCGCGGCGTACAGCCCGTGCGCGCCGCCCACGTCCAGCAGCCGCGCCGCCGATCGCGGCACCTTCACCGCGCGGGCCACCTCCGGCGCGGCGATCCGCGCCAGCACGCGCATCGCCCGCCCGTAGAGCGGCCAGATCGGATCCTCCGGAGGGAGGCGGTGGAGGTCGAAGGGCGGAACCTTCCCCGCCACCACCTCGTCCAGCCGCGCCCACCAGTCCCACTGCGCCCGGTTGAGCTTCAAGAAATCGCCGATGCACCAGGGCGAGGCAGGGTCCAGCCATCGCGCCGCGCGCCGCGCGAGCCGGTACCGGGAGGCGCGGTCCCGCCGCAGCACGCCCAGCCCCGCCAGCGCCTCCAGCAGGTGCTCCACCCCGGCGCCGCCCAGCTCCGCCGCCGCCGCCGGCCCCCGCGCCAGCCGCGCGTAGAGCCCCAGCTCCTCGCCGGCCATCACCGCCCGCGCGGCGGCCATCCCGTGGAAGGCGAGCGCGAGCGGGAAGGGCCCCAGCCCCGCCGCCAGCGCCGCCCGCTCCACCGGCCCGTCCCCGCGAATCGAGAGGCGCACCCGCTCATCCTCGCAGGTACACTGCGCGCCATGAATCGCTCCTTCATTCTCGTGGTGGCGGTGGCGGTCGTCTCGGTGGCCGCGCGGGCGGAGCCGGTGACCTACCGGATCGACCCGGACAAGTCGGAGGTGGTGGCGATCACCAGGCCCTCCGGCGTGGGCGCGGGCCTCTCGCACCACCACGTCATCGAGGCGAAGGGGCTGGAGGGGCAGATCGTCCACGACGCCGCCGCCCCGGAGAAGTCCTCGGTCGAGATCTCGGCGCCCACCAACAAGCTGGTGAACGACGACCCGGCGACGCTGAAGCGCCACGGGCTGGAGGCGAAGCTCTCCGCGGACGACCGGAAGAAGGTGGGCGAGAGCATCCAGTCCGCCGAGCAGCTCGACGGCGCGAAGGTCCCCAGGCTCACCTTCAAGTCCACCGCGGTGCGCGCGCTCCCCGGCGGCAAGCTGGAGGTCGTCGGCCAGCTCTCCATCCGCGGCGTCACCAAGGAGGTGAAGCTCCCGGTCACGCTCACCGCCTCGGACGGGTCGCTGCGCGGCGAGGGGAAGCTGGAGATCACCCACGCCCAGTTCGGCTTCAAGCCGGTGAGCCTGCTCTTCGGCGCCATCGCCAACGCCGAGGAGATCGAGATCCGGGTGAAGCTGGTGGCGGCGCCCAGGCCCTGAGGCGCGACCCTCAGGGCACGCAGCTCACGCCCCACTCCTGCCGCAGCTCCTGGGGGATGGCGAAGCTGGGGCGGTTCCCGCCGCGTTCGCAGTAGATGGCCGCCTCCAGGAACTTCAGCCCCGCCAGCTCCACCAGCCTGGAGAGCGCGCGCGAGCCGGCGAACAGCTCGCTCACCCGGAGGTCGAGCGCCCGCACCAGCCCCGCGAGGCGCTCGAAGCTCAGCCCCGGGGGCAGGCCCAGCCACGACGCCCACTGCTCGCCCAGGAAGTAGTGGATCATCACCGGCGCGAGGTGCTCGAAGGCGTTGCCCGGCAGGTGATAGGCGGTGTGCTTCACCAGCGCGCCGCACAGGTCGCGCCCGGCCGGGCTGGGGCCGAACTGGTGCCGCGCCACCGCGTGCGCCAGGTCCGTGGCGCGCGCCTCGTCGCGCGGGAGCAGCTCGCGCCGGATGCCCAGCAGCCACCCGGCCACGTTCCAGCAGTGCAGGTACGCCTCGCGGTCGTCCGCGCTCAGCTCCACGCCCAGCTTCTTCAGCCCGTCCAGCCCGACCCACGAGAAGGACATCAGCGTCCCCGCCAGGTCCTCCTGGTTGATGGGGAGGCCCCAGGCCTCTCTCCAGCTCGGCGCCAGGCGCGCCATCCGCCGCACCGCCGCGTGCATCAGCCGCACCTTCTGGATCGTCCGCCGCCCGCGGCCCTCCTTCCCGGCCAGCCCGCCCGGCTGCATCACGTCCACCAGCATCTGCGCCGTCTCCAGGATCCGCCGGGTGGGGTTGCTCTCCAGCCGGTCGGTGAGGTTCAGCACCTGCACGCCGTTCACCCCCAGGTAGCAGAAGGGCAGCGAGTAGCAGTGGAGGATCACCACCAGCTCCGGCCCGTAGCGCACGAAGACGCGCTCGCCGGCCTCGAGGCGCGCGCGGTCCGCCCAGTCCGGCAGGTCGTCCGTCCGGTCCAGGTACGCGCGCACCGCCGGGGGCAGCGACTCCGGGATGGGGTACTCGTTCTGGACCAGGTGCCGCATCAGCACGTTCACCGCCGGCACCTGCCCGCCCTGGACGAGCGCGGCGATCATCTCGTCCGCCGGCGGATCGCCCATCTCGCGGTACGGCTGGAGCTGCTCGTCGGTCCAGGGGAGGTCCGTCATGGGAGCGGAACTGTAGCGCGCCGCTCAGGGCACGTAGCAGCGGAGGACCGTCGCGCTCCCCTGCGGCGCCACGCGGTACGCCCCGAGTGAAGCCGGCAGCACCACCGCCTCACCCTGTTTCAACCAGGTCTCCCCGCCGTCCCACGACACGTCGGCCGAACCCTCCACCGCCGCGAGGATCTCGAACGTCTCCGGCGAGGTCTCCAGCGCCTGCGCCCGCGCGCCGGACAGCTTCTCCATCGCGAAGTGCGCGCACGTCACCAGCAGCTCCCGCCCCGGCCCCAGCGCGGCCGGCGCGGCGGACTCGCGCGGCGGCGCGGCGCCGTAGCGGAGGACGTCCAGCGCGCGGTCCACGTGCAGCTCGCGCGGCTTGCCGGACGCGTCCGTCCGCCCGTAGTCGTAGAGCCGGTAGGTGAGGTCCGACTTCTGCTGGATCTCGAAGAGCATCACCCCGGCGTTGATGGCGTGGACCGTCCCCGCCTCCACCAGCACGGTGTCGCCGGCGCGCGCGGGGATCCGCCGGCACAGGTCCAGCAGCGTGCCGTCCAGCGCGGCGCGCCGCACCTGCTCCCGCGCCGTGTCCTTCGCGAACCCGTGCACCAGCTCCGCGCCGCCCTGCGCCCGCAGCAGGTACCAGGCCTCGTTCTTTCCCTGGAAGCCGGTGTGGGCCTCGCGCTCGCGCGCGTACGCGTCGTCCGGGTGCACCTGGACCGAGAGGTGGTCCGCGGCGTCGATCAGCTTGGCCAGCAGCGGAAACTCCGGCCGCTTCCCGCGCGCCTCCGCCCGCGCCACCGGCCGCCGCCCGAGCAGCGCCTCGCCCTCCCGGTCGACCACGGAGCGGAGCGGCTCCCCGGCGTAGGGGCCGCCGTCGACGCGGTTCTCCTCGTAGACCAACCACACCTCGGCCAGCTTCTCCGGCGCCAGCGCCAGGCCGAGGTACGGCGCCAGCGCGCGGCCTCCCCACAGGCGGCTGTCCAGCTTTCTCTCGAGTCTCAGGGGTGGCGGCGATCGCATCTTCCCGGGACGTCTACCACTCTTGCCATGGCGTCACGGGTCGGGTACCGACGCTCGATGATGCGTTCCCATCGATTCGCCGCCCTCCTCGCCGTGCTGATCGGTAGCGCTTGCCACATCTCCCCGTTCAGCCAGGGGCGGGCCGGCTCCGGGCGCGAGCAGAAGGCGCCGGATCCGATCCGGCTCACCCTCATCGCCACCAACGACGTCCACGGGTGGATCTACCCGCAGAAGTACAAGCTCCCCGACGGCACCGAGGGGAGCGAGGGCGGGATGGCCGCCTTCGCCGGCTACGTCTCCATCCTCCGCAAGAAGAACCCCACCGGCACGCTGCTGCTGGACGCGGGCGACATGTTCCAGGGCACGCTGGCCTCCAACCTCACCGAGGGGTCGGTGGTGATCCAGGCGATGAACCGCCTGGGCTACACCGCCGCCACCATCGGCAACCACGAGTTCGACTACGGGCCGGAGGGTCCGTCCCCGGTGGCGACGCGGCCGGAGCAGGACCCGTTCGGCGCGCTCGAGGCGCGGCTCAAGGAGGCCAGGTTCCCGGTGCTCTCCGCCAACATCGCCGAGGCGGAGACCGGCGGGCGGCCCAAGTGGCTGGGCAACCCCGGGACGCTCATCCTGGAGATGAAGGGGCTGCGGATCGGCCTCATCGGCCTCACCACGCCCTCCACCCCCACCGTCACCAACCCGGTGAACGTGCAGTCGCTGCGCTTCGGCGCGCTCGCCCCGGAGGCGGAGGCGTCCTCGCGCATGCTCCGCGACCGCGGCGCGGAGGTGATCATCGGCATCGTGCACGCGGGCGGAAAGTGCGCCAAGTGGGACGATCCCAAGGACCTCTCCTCGTGCGACCGGGCCCACGGCGAGGTGTTCGAGATGCTCGACAACATCCCGCCGCACACGCTGGACGCGGTGGTGGCCGGCCACACCCACGCGCCCATGGGCCACTTCGTCAACGGCACGCCGGTGGTGGAGACGTGGGGCCTGGGCCGCTACTTCTCCGTCATCGACCTGGCGGTGGACCCGGTGAAGCACCGGGTGATGGAGGACAAGACCAGGATCATCCCGCTGGTCCCCATCTGCGAGAAGGTCGACGAGAAGTCGCTGAGCTGCAACCCCAAGTCGCTCAAGGAGCGGTCGGACGTGAAGCTGGTCCAGACCGCCTTCATGGGCGAACCGGTGGCCCTGGACGACGGGATGACCGCGCTGATGGCGCCGACCCTGGCGAAGGTGGAGGACCTGCAGAACCGCCCGCTGGGGGTCACCGCGGCGGCGCCATTGACCCGGAGCTACGAGTCGGAGAGCGCGCTGGGGATGGTGCTGGCGGACGCGCTGCGCGAGCGGGAGAAGGCGGACATCGCGCTGCTCAACCCCGGCGGCCTGCGCGCGGACCTCAAGGCGGGCGAGCTGCGCTACGGCGACCTCTACGAGGTGATCCCCTTCGACAACACGGTGGCCACCGTCACCCTGAGCTACGAGGAGCTGCGCCGGCTGCTCAACGCGGCGTACGGCTCGCGCAAGGGCGTGTTCCAGGTCTCCGGGCTGAAGATCCAGCTGGCCAAGTGCCCCAGCGAGGCGCGCCTGCGCGGCTTCACGCTGGAGAACGGCAAGCCGCTCAAGCAGGACAAGAAGTACAAGGTGGTGATGCCGGACTTCCTCGCGCGCGGCGGGGACGGGCTGGGCCCGGTGATGTCCTCCATCGCGCCCGAGTCCGTCGACATGGGGATGCAGCGGGAGGACAACTTCCGCGACGCGCTGGTGGCGTACTGGCAGGGGAAGAAGAACACCACGCTGCAGGTGCCCAAGCCGGGAAGGGTGCAGTTCGTGGACGACGGCGCGGGGTGCAACCCGGGCGCGGCGCTGGACCTCCACAACCGGCCGTAGGCGCCTGGCTGATCCGGTCGGGGCCGATCAGGCGGCGGCGGGGAGGCGGGGGCGGGCGCGGCCCGGCGATCACCCCACGCAAGCCCTCGCAATGGCGGGGGATTCCGCGGGTTGGGCTCGGAATGTCAGAGCCCGGATCTAGCGTCGAACGCAGCCTGGGACCGATCTCCGCCAGAGCGGGCGGGCGGGATCTGTCCCCAGGGGCGATGAGGGGAGTTCGACAATGCTCTACAAGGTGACGCCGATGATGGCGCCCCCCGAGAAGGCCGCGAAGAAACCGCGGCAGCCCGGGGAGCCGCGCAAGAAGCGCAAGTCGGCCGTCTACGACCACGAGGGCCACGAGGTGCTGATCACCTTGATGTGCCTCAAGTGCCGGTCGATCAAGCCGCTGGCCCAGTTCGGGCTGCGGAAGATGGCGGACGGGGCGATCCGGAACCAGCCGTGGTGCCGCGGGTGCCGCTCGGGCGCCGGCGTCCCCAAGCCCAAGGTCGACCGCGCCCAGGCGCCCGCCACGGAGATCGAGGTCATCGAGGCGGCCGGGTCCCCGGAGGCCGCGGAGGTCGAGGTCGCGCCGGCCGAGGCGGACGCCGATCTGCTCGCGGAGACGCCCGCGCCCTCCGGCCCCGCGCCGCGGGAGGCCCCGGCGGCCGAGCCTTCCGCCCCGGCGGAGGCTGCCTCCCCGGTCGAAGGGCCAGCGGCGTAACTGGCCGTAACCCGCCGGATCGCCTGGCGAACGCGGCGCCCGAGCCACCTCGCGCGCCGCGGCGGGGCGGATCTGCGCGCCCGAAATGGTGGATCCTCCCGCCGGGCGTGTCCTCCCTGACGAAAGGAGCAGTCCCGTCATGAAGAAACTCAAGATCGCCGGAGCGTCCGTGGTGGCGCTCCTCGTGGTGCTCACCGCGGTGGGCTTCCTTCTCCCGTCGCACGCGACCATCCACCGGACGGTGGTGGTGAAGGCGCCCATGGCCGCCGTCTTCCCGCTGCTGAACAACCTCAAGACGGGGTTCGCCACCTGGAACCCGTTCGTCTCTCCGGATGACAAGACCTACCAGGTCAGCTACTCGGGCCCCGAGGAGGGTGTGGGCGCGATGCAGGCCTGGGACGGGAAGACGACCGGCGAGGGGACGATGAAGATCCTCCGCGCCGACCCGACCCGTGGCGTCGACTACGAGGTGGTGCTGATGCACGGCAGCTACCGGCTGGGCTCCAGCTTCAGCTGCGAGCCGAAGGGGCAGACCACCGCGGTCACCTGGACGTGCGACATGGACTACGGGAACAACCCGGTCCACCGCTACTTCGGCGCCTTCCTGGCCGAGGACGGGCTGGGCGAGGAGATGCAGAAGGGCCTGGAGACCCTGGGCAAGCGCGCCGAGGCGGCCGCGGTGGCGACCGCGCCGGCGCCGGCCTCCGCCTCCGCTACCCCGTAGATCACCGGGGCGGGAGCGCCTCCAGCGCGCGCCGGGCGTCCTTCGCGAGCGTGATCTCCCCGGGGTCCGCCACCGCCAGCGCGCGCTCCAGGGCCGCCTTCGCCGCGTCCGCCCGCCCCAGCTTCGCCTCGCACGCCGCCAGCCCCACCAGCGGCCGCGCCAGCAGCGGGCTGCGCTCACCCTGGGCCGACTGGAGGAGCTCCAGCGCGCGGGCGTGCTCGGCGCGGGCGGCGGTCCAGTCCGAACGCGCCCGCAGCGTCTCCCCCAGCGCGTCGCGCGCCCGCGCCACGTCCGGGTGCCCGGCGCCCTCCACCCTCTCCAGCGCCGCGATGGCCCGCCGCAGCGCCTCCGGCTCTCCCTTCGCCTTCGCCAGCCGCGCGTCCGCCAGCGCCACCAGCGGGTCCTCGGGCCGCAGCCCGCGCCGCGCCAGCTCCACCGCCTTCTCCAGCACCGGGCGCACCTCGGCGGACCTATGCATCCCTTCGAGCGCCTCCGCCAGCACCCACAGCTCCGGCACCAGCGCAGGGTCCTCCGCGCCGCGGCCCGCGCGCAGCGCCCCCGCCCGCCGGATGGTCTGGAAGCACTCCGGCGCCTCGCCGCGCGCGCACTGCGCCTCCGCGGCGATCTCCAGCGGCAGGGCCAGCAGCGGGTGGTCGGCGCCGGACTCGCGCTCGATCAGCTCCACCGCGCGCCGGGCGTGGACCTCCGCCTCCTGCGTGCGCCCCAGCTCGCGCAGCGCCTCCGCTACCCGCGCGTGCCGCGGCCCGGCGCCCGGCCCCTCGTCCCCGGCCAGCGCCAGCGCGCGCTCCTCGTGCGCCAGCGCCTCCCGCGCCCGCCCCTGGTAGAGCAGCGCCATCCCCAGCGCCCCGCGCAGCTCCGCCTCCAGGGCGCGGTCCTGCCCGGCGCGCGCGATGGCCGCCTGCGCCGCCTCCTCCAGCGCCAGCGCCCTCGGCAGGTCCCGCTCCACCACCCCCACCAGCGTCACCAGCGCCACCCACGCCTCGGCGGCGATGCGGTCGAACCGGCCCTCCGCCGCCGCCCGCACCGCCTGGTGCAACTCCGCCTCCGCCGCCTTCGCGTCCCCGCGGACGATCAGCCCCCGCGCGTGCACCAGCAGCGCCTCCGCCAGCAGCGGCGCATACTGCAGCTGCCGCGCCGCCTTGAGCGCCTCTCCGCCCAGCGCCAGCGCCCGGTCCGCGCGGCCCGCCGCCCTCAGGGCCTTCACCTCCGCCAGCTGGTCGAAGGTGGCGTCGATGGCCGCGCGCGAGCCCGCCGGCGGCGTGGGGAGGAGCAACAACCCCTCCAGGCTCCGGCACTCCTCCAGGTCCGGCAGCGCGCCCGCGGCGCCCGGCGCGTGCTCCACCACGTCGGCGTCGCCGGCCTGGAGCTCTCGCGCCAGGGTGCGGGCGCCGGTGCGGGCGCGCTCCAGGCACAGCAGCCGCGCGGCCATCACCTGCTCGGACTGCTCGCCGCGCAGGCGCGTCTCCCGGCACGACTCGGTGAACAGCTCCGCCCAGCGCGACAGGTAGCCGGCCAGCGCGCGGTCCACCGAGGAGAAGCTCGCCTCCGCGCGCGGCTGCCCGGAGGCGGCGAAGGCGCGGCGCACCTCCGCCCGCCGGGCGTCCCCCCACACCTCGTCCACCTTCGCCGCCGCCCCCGTGCAGAGGCTGGCCCGCTGCCGGTAGCTGTCGTAGACGCGCGCCGCCGGGATGGCGGCCAGGAGCGCCAGGCCGGCGGCCCACAGGCGCAGCCGCTGCCGGCGCTCGCGGGGCGCCACGGAGATCTCGCGCAGCAGCGCGTCCATCGAGGGCCAGCGCGCCTGGGGATCGCGCTGGAGTCCCCGCTGCACCGCGCGCCGCACCCAGCCCGGCGCGGCGCTCGACGCCGGAGGCTCCTTCAGCGCGCCCGCCTGCACCGCGCGGATCAGCGCCGCCGCGCCCTCGCCTTCGGCCCGGAAGGGGTGCTGGCCGTGCAGCGCCTCGTACAGCGCCACGCAGAAGGCGAACTGGTCCGCGCGGGCGCTGCCCGGATCACCCCCGAGTTGCTCCGGCGCCATGTACGCCGGCGTGCCCACGACCATCCCCGCCGAGGTGAGGGTGAGGTCCAGGAGCGCCTCGGGTCGGGCGGCGATCTCCGCGGCGGCGGACGGGGCGGCCTGGCCGCGCTCCAGCCTCGCCAGCCCGAAGTCGGTGACGGACACGCGCCCGTCCTTGCCGATGAGCACGTTGGCGGGCTTGAAGTCGCGGTGGACGAGGCCGGCGGCGTGCGCGGCGGCCAGGCCGGCTCCCGCCTGGGCGAAGACGCCCACCACCTCGCGCCAGGAGCGCGGGCCCTCGGCCAGCCACTGCCGGAGGTCGCGGCCCTCGATCAGCTCCATGGCCACGCAGATCCGGTCGTCGAGCGCGGCGACGTCGAACACGTGCACGACGTTGGGGTGGGAGAGGCGGGCCATGGCCTGCGCTTCCCGGAGCAGGCGGTCCTGCTCGGAGCCGGCGCGCAGCAGCTTGAGGGCGATCAGCCGGTCCAGCTTCGGGTCGTACGCGGCGTAGACCTCGCCGAAGCCGCCCGCGCCCACCGGGCGGAGGATGACGTAGCGGCCCACCGCGGTCCCGCTGGACAGCGCCGAGGTGGTGGGCGCTGCGGGTGCGGGCCGCTCCGCCTCCGGATCGGCGCAGAGGGCGGCCAGGTCCTCCAGCAGCGAGCGGCACTCGGCGCACCGGCGCAGGTGCTCCTCGGCCGTCGCCCGCGCGGCCCCCGAGAGCTCGCGGCGCGCGTACGCGGACAGCGCGTTCTCGTCCAGGTGGTCCACGGGGGCGCGATGCTACGCGACGGCGGCGGCCACGCGCCGCGTGAGGCATGATGCGGGTCCCCCCATGGTCGCCCCGAACCCAGACCTCCTCGAGCCGGCGCGGGCCCGCGCGCGGTCGGCGCTCGCGGCGCTGGGGGACATTGGCGTGGAGCCGGAGCCCTTCGCCCAATCCCTCGCCGAGCGCGCCGCGTCCCAGGAGGACCCGCCCGCGGCGCTGGAGCGCCTCTTCTCCGAGGACCTGGCGCTGGCCTTCGCCTGCGGCCGCGGCTCCCGCCCGGCGATGGAGCGCTTCGAGCGCGCGTACGGCGGCGAGATCGACCGCGCCTTCCGCCGGATGAACGCCGGCGCGCTCCAGCTCTCCGACGTCCGCCAGCAGGTCCTGGAGAAGCTCTTCGTGGGCGAACGCCCGAAGATCCTCGACTACTCCGGCCAGGGACCCCTGCGCGTCTGGCTCCGGGTGGCGGCGCTGCGCCTGCTCACCAACCTCGTCACCCGCGGCCCGCGCGAAACCCCGCTGGAGGACGAGCTGCTCGCCGCGGAGCCCCTGGCCACCGCCGACCCGGAGCTGGAGCACATGCGCCGGCTCTACCGCGCCGAGTTCAAGCAGGCCTTCGCCGCCGCGGTGTCCGCGCTGGACGTGGACGACCGCGTCCTCCTCCACCAGCGCTTCGCCTCCCGCCTCTCCATGGAGGAGCTGGCCGCCGCCCACGACGTCCACGTCAACACCGTCAGCCGCTGGCTCCAGCGCGCCCGCGCCGGCCTCGAGCGCGGCGTCCGCGACGACCTCCAGCGCCGCCTCCGCGTCTCCGACGACCAGCTGCAGAGCATCCTGCGCCTGGTGCAGAGCCAGCTCGACGTCACCCTGGGAAGGCTCCTGGAATGACCCCACCCCCCAAGCCGCTCCACGGCCTCCGCGTCCTCGACCTCTCCCGCGTGCTGGCCGGCCCGTTCTGCACCATGAACCTGGGCGATTTGGGCGCGGAGGTGATCAAGGTCGAGGAGCCCGGCCAGGGCGACGACACCCGCGCCTTCGGCCCGCCCTTCGCCGGCGGCGTCTCCACCTACTTCCTCTCCATCAACCGCAACAAGAAGTCCCTCGCGGTCAACCTCAAGGACCCCCGCGGGCTGGAGATCGTCAAGCGCCTGGCCCGCATCTCCGACGTGGTGGTGGAGAACTTCCGCCCCGGCGTCGCCGCCCGCCTCAAGCTCTCCTACGGCGACCTCCACCCGGAGAACCCGAAGCTCGTCTACTGCTCCATCTCCGGCTTCGGCCACCGCGGCCTCCCGGAGCACTCCCGCCTCCCCGGCTACGACGTGGTGGTGCAGGGCATGTCCGGCCTGCAGCACCTCACCGGCGACCCGGACGGGCCGCCCACCCGCGCCGGCGTCCCCATCGCCGACATCCTCACCGGGATGACCGCCTTCCAGGCCATCGCGGTGGCGCTCTTCGTCCGCGAGCGCGAGGGCCGCGGGCAGCACCTGGACATCGCCATGCTGGACTCCACGGTGCAGGTGCTCACCTTCCAGGCCGCCGCCCACCTCACCGCCGGCACCCGGCCCACGCGCCTGGGGAACCGGCACCCGTCCATCTCGCCCTACGAGACGTTCCGCGCCCAGGACGGCTACTTCAACCTCGCCGTCGGCAACGACGCCCAGTTCAAGAAGCTATGCGAGCTGATCGCCCAGCCCGCCTGGCCCGCCGACCCGCGCTTCGCCACCAACCCGCTCCGGGTGCAGCACCGCCCCGAGCTGGCCGCGCTCCTGGCCCACATCTTCGGCGCCCACCCCGTCCGCCACTGGCTGCACCGGCTGGCCGAGGCGGGCATCCCCGCCGGCCCCATCAGCGACCTCGAGGAGGCCCTCTCCCACCCGCAGCTGCTGGCGCGCGGCGGCATCGCCCAGATGCAACACCCGCAGGCCGGGTCGGTGCGACTGGTGGCGAACCCGCTCCCGCTGGAGGGCGTCACCCCACCTCCACCGCCGTCGCCGCCGCCGGCGCTGGGGGAGCACACCCGCGAGATCCTCGCCGGCGTGCTGAAATACGGGGATTCGGAGATCGACGCGCTGGCCCGGTCCGGGGCGGTGGGGCTCGGCGCGCCCTGAGCCGCTTGCAGCGCATCGCCCGCGCCTGGACTATCTGGGGATTTCCAGCGAAGCGGCGAAGCATGGAGGAGCTGGTGACCGACGACTTCGGAGGCAGGGCCGTGACCGCCGGGCCGACCGTGCCCCCGGAACGGATGGACGCCGTGTTCCAGGCGCTGGGCGACGTCGCCTACGAGCTCGCTCCGGACGGCCGCTACCTGGGATGCTACGGGAAGCTGGAGTGGTGGCGCGCCCGCCCGGAGGAGCTGCTGGGGCGCGACGTGCGCGCGGTGCTCCCGCCCGCGGTGGGCCACAAGGCGGCGGAGGCGGTGGCGCAGGTCTGCCGGGACGGCGGGTTGTGCGTCCTGGACCACGCGCTGGGGCCGGCGAGCGAGGGCCGCCACTGCGAGACGCGGCTGGTGCGGCTGGAGAACGGCAACGCGCTGGCGGTGGTGCGCGACGTCCACGACCGCCGGCTGGCCGAGGAGTCCCTGCGGGAGAGCGAGGCGCGCTTCCGGCTGATGGCGGACTCCTCGCCGGTGATGCTGTGGCGCTCCGGCCGGACGTCCGAATGCGACTACTTCAACCAGGTGTGGCTGACCTTCACCGGGCGGCCCCTGGAGCGGGAGCTGGGCTCCGGCTGGGCGGAGGGCGTGCACCCGGAGGACGTCCAGCGGTGCATGGTCACGTACATGGACGCGTTCGTGGAGCGGCGCGGCTTCCGGATGGAGTACCGGCTCCGGCGCGGGGACGGCGAGTACCGGTGGGTCCTCGACACCGGCGTCCCCCGCTTCTCGCTGCGCGGCGAGTTCGAGGGCTTCATCGGCTCCTGCATCGACATCACCGAGCTGCGCGAGGCCCAGGAGCGCGCCCGCCGGCTGAACGAGGAGCTGGAGGCGCGGCTGCGCGAGCGCGAGGTGCTGCTGCGCGAGGTGCACCACCGGGTGAAGAACAACCTCCAGCTGATCTCCAGCCTGATCAACCTGCAGATGGCCTCCGGCGAGGTGTCCGCGGCGACGGCGGAGGAGGGGCGGATCCGGATCCGCTCCATGGCGCTGGTGCACGAGAAGCTCTACGAGTCCCAGTCGCTGGCGGACGTGGACCTCGCCACCTACGCGCGGGACCTGGTGCGGATGGTGGAGGCGGCCATCGGCCAGCCGGGGCGCGTGCAGGTCCAGGTGGAGGCGCAGCCGGTGTCGCTGGGGGTGGACCAGGCCATCCCCTGCGGCCTGCTCCTCAACGAGCTGCTCACCAACGCGCTCAAGCACGCCTTCCCCGGCGGCCGGCGCGGGCGGGTGGACGTGGCGGTGCGCCGGGCGGGGGAGCGGTCGGTGGTGGTGGAGGTGAAGGACGACGGCGTGGGACTGCCGGCGTCCCTGGACCTGACCGCCCCCGACACGCTGGGGATGGCGATGGTGCAGAAGCTGTCGCAGCAGCTGGGAGCCGAGCTGTCCGTGGACCGAGAGCCGGGCGCCCGCGTCCGGTTCGCATTCCAGGTGAAGCCATGACTGAAGCGACCGCGAAGAAGCTGGAGGCCGGCCCCCCCACCTCGGTGCTGATCGTCGAGGACGAGTGGATGGTGGCCTGGGACCTGGAGCGGAGCCTGAAGGAGATGGGCTACCAGGTGATCGCCACCGTGGACTCCAGCCACGAGGCGCTGCGGGTGGCGGCGGAGCGGCGGCCGGACGTGGCGCTGATGGACATCCGGATCAACGGGGACGCGGACGGCATCGCCACCGCCTCCGCGCTGTCGGAGCGGTTCGACGTCCCGGTGGTCTACCTCACCGCCTACACCGACGACGCCACCCTCTCCCGCGCCGCCCGCTCCCAGGCCTACGGCTACGTGGTCAAGCCGTTCACCAGCCGCGAGGTGAGGAGCGCCATCGAGGTGGCCCGGCACAAGCACGCCGCGGACGCCCAGGTGGCGAAGCGCGAGCGGTGGCTGTCCACCACGCTCCGCTCCCTCGGCGACGCGGTGGTGGCCTGCGACCCGGAGCACAAGGTGGCGCTGATGAACCCGGCGGCGGAGGCGCTCACCGGCTGGAAGGAGGCGGAGGCGCGCGGCCGCCCGGTGGACGAGGTGGTCCAGATCCGCTCCGCGGCCGGCCCGCGGCGCCCGCTCCAGGACGCGCTGGAGGCGCGGGCGCGGCAGACGCTCCCGCCCGGGACCCTGCTGGTCCCGCGGGAAGGAGGGGAGCCGGCGGAGATCGACGACTCGGCCGCGCCCATCGAGCTCGGCGGGGCGGTGCTGGGCGCGGTGCTGTGCTTCCGCGACGTCACCGAGCAGCGGCAGCTGCAGCGGCAGGCGGAGGCCACCGAGCGGCTGGCGTCGCTGGGGCTGATGGCCACCGGCGTGGGGTACGAGATCAACAACCCGCTCGCCTTCGTGCACTCCAGCATGGGCGTGCTCGCGGCGGGGCTGGACCGGGTGGACGCCGCCATCCACGACGGCCACCTGGGCCCGGAGCTGGCCTCGCAGGTGGAGGACATGGTGGAGGTGGTGGACGACGTGCGGATGGGGGCGGAGCGGATCCGGAAGGTGGTCTCCGACCTCGACGTCTTCGGCCGCCCCGCCTCGAACCAGCGCGCGCCTGTGGACGTGCGCGAGGTGCTCCGGTGGGCGCTGCGGGCCACCGGCAACCAGGTGCGCGTCCGCGGCCGGCTGACGAGCGACCTGCAGGCCGCGCCGAGGGTGCTCGCCTCGGAGGTGTGGCTGGGCCAGGTCTTCATCACCCTGTTGACCAACGCGGCGCAGGCGCTGCCGCCGGGGGCGGAGGAGTCGAACGAGGTCCACGTCTGCTGCGGGCCGGCGCCGGATGGGCGGGTCTTCGTCTCGGTGAGCGACACCGGCTCGGGCCTGGGCCCCGACCTCGCGTCCGGTTCGCCGGGCGCCGGCCCCGGGCTGGGGCTCCTCGTCGGCCACACGGCGATCACCGCCATGGGTGGGGAGCTGCGGGTGCGGCGCTCGCCGGGCCGGGGGACCATCTTCGAGGTGCTGCTGCCCGCCGCCGGCGACGAGGCCGATCCGGAGCCGGGGGCCGGGCCGGGCGCGACCGCGCGGCGCCGGCGGGTGCTGGTGGTCGACGACGAGGTGCTGGTGGGTCGCGCCATCAAGCGGGTGCTCAGCCGCAAGCACGAGGTGACGGCGATCCACGACCCGAACGAGGCGCTGCGCCTGCTGGAGCGCGGGGAGGCGTTCGACCTCATCCTGTGCGACGTGATGATGCCCGGCCTGAGCGGCGCGGAGCTCTACGAGCGGCTGAACGCGCGCTCGCCCTCCACCGCGGAGCGGATGGTGTTCCTCACCGGCGGGGCGTTCACCAGCGCGGCGCGCCAGTTCCTCGACTCGATCCCCAACCGCCGGCTGGAGAAGCCGTTCGACGCCGTGGCGCTGGAGGCGCTGGTGGACGCGATCCTGTCCGGGTGACGGCAGGCAGCCGAGGGGCGGAGCGCTGCGCCCCTCGGCTACCTTTCACGCTGTGGAGGTGGACGGGATCGAACCGACGACCTTCGCATTGCGAACGCGACGCTCTCCCAACTGAGCTACACCCCCGGCGGGGAACCGCGCCAGGTGAGTACCCGGGCGAAAAACCCCTGTCAAGCTGCCCTCCCGGCCTCGTTTCTACATTTGACTGACCGGGGAGCGGATGCCATAAAAAATCCCTTTCAGCCTGACGAATGCCCCCAACGCCTCAGAAGAATTTGAGCCCGGCCGAGCTCGCGAAGCTGGAGCACGCCTTCGCGACGGAACCCGCCTCGGATGCCTACAAGCCGCTCGCCGAGGCGTACCTCGGGATGGGCCGCTTCATGGAAGCGATGGTGGTCTGCAAGAAGGGCGTCAAGGCGCACCCCAACGCGCCTGATCCGCGCATGCTGCTGGCGCGCGTCTACGCCGAGCAGGGCAAGGACAAGAAGGCCCTGGAGGAGCTGGCCGGAGCGCTGCAGGTCGCGCCCACCGACAAGAACGTCCTCCGGATGACCGGTTCGCTGCAGCTCAAGGGCGGCGAGGCGGAGGCCGGCAAGGCCAACCTGCTCAAGGCGTGGGAGCAGGACCCGGCGGACAAGGACACCGAGGCCGCGCTCAAGCAGTACAAGATCGAGCCGCCCAAGCCCGTCGCCGAGGACCTGCCGGTGGAGGACCTGGCCGCCACCGAGCAGAACGAGGTGATGCCGCCCTCCGCGCCGCCGCAGCTGGCCCCGGAGCCCAAGAGCGGCGTCCGCCGCCCGGGCGCGCCCGCCGCCGCGCCGCCCCAGATGGGCCGCGAGCCGGGCACCGCCAGCCGCCGTCCGCCGGCCCCGAACGGGTCCCCCGCGCGCGCCACCCAGGCGCCGGTGACCACCCCGGCGCGCACGCAGGCGCCCCAGCAGCGCGCCCAGGCGCCGGCCGTCCCGCGCGCGCCCTCTCGCCCCGCCCCGCCGCCGCAGGCCGCCTACCGGCCGGCGGACGACGACTACGAGGCGGACGACGAGGAGTCCGGGCTGAGGACCCGCCGCCGCGGCGGGTCGGACAAGGAGAAGAAGAAGAACACCCGGACCACCTTCATCGCCCTGCTGGTCCTGGTCCCGCTCGTCATGGGCGGCTACTACCTGATCGGCCAGTACAAGGCCCGGAACAACCGCGAGCGCAACCGCCACCTCGCCTCCGCCGCCGAGCAGCTCAAGCACGACAGCTACGACTCCTACCAGAAGGCCACCAAGGAGGCGGACGCGGCGCTCGGGTTCGACTCCAGCTCGGGCGCGGCCCACGCGTACCTCGCCTACGCCTACGCCATCCGCTGGGGCGAGCACGGCGGCGGGGACGCGGCGCGCACCCAGGCGGAGGAGCACCTGGCGGAGGCGAAGAAGTCGGGCGAGGTCTCCGCCTACCTCTACTCCGCGGAGGCGCTGATCAAGACCTACGGCGGCAAGGGCGTGGACGCGCTCAAGGAGCTGGAGGAGCGGGTGAAGGCGTTCGACGCCAAGGGCTCGCGCTCGCCGTTGATGTACCTCACGCTGGGGCTGATCCAGATGAACGCCGGCGACCTCGAGCACGCCCGCGAGAGCCTGGAGGTCGCCCAGGGCCAGTCGCCGGACGACCCGCGCATCTACGCCGCGCTGGGGCGGCTGCAGCGCGACCGCGGCGAGGACGCCAACGCCTGGAAGAGCTTCGACTTCGCGCTGCGCTACGAGCACGACCACCACGAGTCGCTGCTGGGCAAGGCGATCCTGATGCTGGACCAGGAGAGCCCCAACTACGAGACGGCGGCGAAGATGCTCAAGAAGCTGATCACCGCCGATCCGCCGCCCTCGCCGCGGCAGCTGGCGGCGGCGCAGCTGGGGCAGGCGCTGCTGATCTCCCGGGTGACCAAGGTGATGCCCACCCTGGCGCCGGACGTGCAGAAGCAGCTCTCCGACGCCACCGGCGTCCCCATGGACGCGGAGAAGGCCAAGGCGGAGATGCTGAAGGTGGAGAAGGAGGGCCTGGACTTCGCGCGCATCGACCCGGAGCTGCACCTGATCCGCGCCCGCCGGCTGCGCAGCGAGGGCCAGCTGGACCAGGCCGCCAACGAGATCCGGGAGGCGATCAAGCAGGACCCGTCCCGCGCGCACTTCCACATCGAGCTGGCGAAGGTGCTGATGGAGCGGTCGGGCGGCGAGAAGGAGGCCCAGTCCGCGCTGCTCACCGCGATCAAGACCATGGGCGAATCGCCCAAGATCCTGGTCATGCTGGGGGACGCCTACCGCCGGCAGGGGAAGGCGGACGACGCCATCCTCCAGTACACGCGCGCGCTGGCGGACCCCAAGGCCAAGAACCCGGAGGCGCGGCTGGCGCTGGGCTCGCTCTACCGGGAGAAGAGGGACTGGGCGCGCGCCGAGCAGGAGATCCAGAAGGCGGGGCAGGAGTACATCGGCCAGAACTACAAGGTGGCCGGCACGCAGTCGGAGCTGGGCCGCGTCTACTCGGACAAGGGCGACCGGACGAAGGCCGAGGAGCTGTTCAAGAAGGCGCTGGAGACGGACCCGGACTACGCGCCCGGGTACTTCTTCCTCGGGAAGTTCTTCGTGGAGGACCGGAAGACGTACATCCAGGGCCACGCCGCGCTGCAGAAGTACATGCAGATGGACCCCAAGGGCCCGTACGCCGAAGAGGCGCAGCGGCTGCTGCGATGAGCTGAAGTGGGCATCGTCTTCATCGGCGTCGGTTCGCTGGTGGTCGGCTTCGTGCTGATCGCGCTGATCTCCATCACCGCGCCGCGCCCGGAGGACGACCCGGCCAACCAGCCCAACCCCGGCGACGCCGCGCCGCACGCGTGGATCGCCCAGCTGGACGCGGACGAGCTGGGCAAGCTCCTGGAGATGCTCTTCGCGGAGCTGAAGTTCGAGGTGCAGGACACGCGCGTCTCGGCCAACGGGGTGGACCTGTTCGCGGTGAACCCCACGCCTATCACCGGCGGGCGGATCTACATCCGCGGCGTGTGCCACCCGCCGCTGGGGCTGGTGGACGAGGACGAGGTCCGCACCGCGCTGGAGACCGCCCGCGCGGAGATGGCGGGCAAGGCCCTGGTGGCCACCGGCGGCGGCTTCTCTCCGGAGGCGCGCGCGGCGGCCGAAGGGGCGCCCCTCGAGCTCCTGGACGGGGCCTCGCTCCTTTCGCTGGTGAAGAAACACTTACCGCCCGTGGCAGTGGCGCGGCACGTCTGACCGTTGACGGCGCCCACAGCGGCACCTAAAGAGCGCGCGCGGCTCGAATATCCGGCGCGCCGCTGCGTCGGGATCCGCAAAGGAGCAACGCACATGAAGAAGCTGAACCTGGTGATCGGGCTGGCGGGCGTCATTGGCGCCGGCGCGGCCTTCGCCAACGGAACCGTGAAGGGCACCGTCGCGTACGCCGGTGCGCCGGTGAAGGCGGAGATGCTCAAGCGCAAGGGCGACGCGTTCTGCGCCAAGAAGGACTTCGCGGACGAGACCGTCCAGCTGTCCAAGGACGGCAAGGCGGTCGCCAACGTGCTGGTCCGGATCACCAACCCGCCCGCCGGGATGAAGGCCCCGGCGGAGCCGGTGGTGGTGGACCAGGAGGACTGCATGTACCGGCCCCGCGTCCAGGGCGCGGTGGACGGCCAGAAGATCGAGTTCAAGAACAGCGACCAGACGATGCACAACGTGCACGCCTTCTCGGGCACCAAGACGCTGTTCAACGCGCCCCAGCAGCCCAAGGCGGCGGCGATGGACAAGGACCCCAAGGCGTCCGACGTGGTGAAGCTCCAGTGCGACGTGCACCCCTGGATGCGCGGCTACGTGGTGTACAGCAAGAGCCCGCTGTTCGCGGTCTCCAAGGCGGACGGCTCGTTCGAGATCAAGGACGTCCCGGCCGGCAAGTACACCGTGGAGGCCTGGCACGAGAAGCTGGGCTCCCAGAAGTTCGAGGTCACCGTCGAGGACGGCAAGTCCGCCGACCCGAAGATCTCGTTCAAGTAGCCCGGACGTCGGTTCGCAGTAGGGCGGGGTGACCTGGCGACGGGTCGCCCCGTTCGTTTTTGTGGTATCCCCGCCGGCCACCGATGGGCGTCCACCGCTTTGCCGTCACCACCGCGCTCGCCACCTTCTGTCTGCTCGTCGCCGGAGGGCTGGTCAGCACCACCGAGTCCGGCCTGGCCTGCCCGGATTGGCCCCTGTGCAACGGCCAGTACATCCCGGAGATGAAGGACGGGAAGCAGTTCGAGCACACCCACCGCCTGGTCGCCTCCTTCGTCGGGGCGATGACGTTCGGGCTGTGCGCGCTGATCTTCAAGTACCGGCGCGAGGACCGGCTGCTCAAGCGGATGGGGGCGGCCGCGGTGCCGCTCGTCATCGCCCAGGCGCTGCTGGGGGCGCTGACGGTGAAGATGAAGCTGCCGTGGTGGGTGTCGTCCACGCACCTGGCGATCGCGATGGCGTTCTTCTCGCTGGCGGTGTCGCTGGCGTTCGTCACCCGGCAGCGGCTGGAGGCGCCGGCGTCGTCCGCGCCCGCGCTGTTCCGGCCGGCGGTGGGGGTGGCGGCGCTGGTCTACGCGCAGGTCGTCCTGGGCGCGGTGATGCGGCACACGCGCAGCGGGCTGGTCTGCGGCTTCGAGTTTCCCTGGTGCCTGGGGACGGTGTGGCCGCTGAGCGCGGGGCTGGGGGTGCAGATCCACATGCTGCACCGGGCGCTGGGGATGGCGGCCGGCGCGGCGGTGGGGTGGCTGGCGTGGGCGACGTTCCGCCGGGGCGGCACGGCGTGGATGAAGCGGCTGGCGGTGGCGGCGGTGGTGGGGGTGGTGGCGCAGGTGGCGCTGGGCTTCCTCACCGTCACCTCGTTCCGGGACCTGGCGGTGATGACGGCGCACTCGTCGCTGGGGGCGGCGCTGCTGGCGGCGACGTGGTCGCTGGCGTGGATGGCGCGGCCGGCCCCGGTGGCCGCGGCGGCGGTCGCGGGCGAGCGGGCGGCGGCGCCGGCGCCCACGAAGGTGGGGCTGGCATGAGCGAGCGCGCGTTGGCGACCAGCGGCGCGGCCGCGGACCTGCTGTCGCTCACCAAGCCGCGGCTGTCGGCGCTGGTGCTGGCGACGGCGGCGGGCGGGATGTGGCTGGCGCCGGGGCACCTCTCGGTGGTGCGGGCGCTGCTCGCGCTCGTCGCCACCGCGGGGACCATCGGCGCGGCGAACGCCTTGAACTGCTTCATCGAGCGGGACTCGGACCGCTTCATGGCGCGCACCCGGACGCGGCCGCTGCCGGCGGGGCGGATGGAGCCGCAGGTGGCGCTGTGGTTCGGCGCGGGGCTGGCGGCGGTCTGCCTGCCGGCGCTGGCGCTGTCGGCCAACCTGCTCACCGGGGCGCTGGGGTTCGTGGCCTTCGCGTCCTACGTCTTCGTCTACACGCCGATGAAGGCCCGCTCCTGGGCGGCGGTGCTGGTGGGGGCGGTGCCGGGCGCGCTGCCGCCTTTGATGGGGTGGACGGCGGTGAGCGGGGGGGTGGAGCCGGGCGGGCTGGCGCTGTTCGCGCTGATGTTCGTGTGGCAGTTGCCGCACTCGCTGGCGATCGCGCTGTTCCGCCAGGAGGAGTACGAGGCGGCGGGGCTGAAGTCGCTGCCCATCGAGCGCGGGGAGGCGACCTCGCGGGCGCACATCCTGGTCTACCTCACGGTGCTCTGGCCGGTGGCGCTGGTGCCCTCCTTCCTCGGCGTGGCCGGGCGGCTGTACCTGGTGGCGGCCTTCGCGCTGGGCGCGGCGCTGTTCGGGCTGGGCGCGTGGGGTGTGGCGAAGCGGCTGGGGAGGCCGTGGGCGAGGCAGCTGTTCCTGGCGTCGTTGGTCTACCTGTCGGCGATCTTCCTGGTGCTGATGGTGGACGGCGGCGCCGGGCGGGCGTGAGCAGGGTCGGGTTGGTGGTGGCGGGGGTGGTGCTGCTGAGCGCGGCGGGGTGCCCGGTCGGGTGCCGTCGGCAGCGGTCGTATTCGGATCCGTACAAGCCGCCGGTGACGGTCCCCATCCAGCAGATCAACCCCTGCCAGTACCTCGTGGTGGGGGAGGTGCCCCACCGGGACGACAACGGCTGGTCCCATTTTTCCTGCCACATCGACGACGAGAGCGCGATCCCGCACATGCACTGGGAGTTGGACGGCGGGATCCTCACGGTCCTCGACAAGGACTACTGTTCCACCGATGCCGGGGCTCATTCGGTGGAGCTGGTCTTCTACGAGTGGATCCCGCCCCACGAGGACGAGTACTAGGTCCGCCGCGCTGATTCCGGCGCTGCTGCTGGCATGCACTACAGGGCTGGAGCCCCTGCGGGAGGACCACTTCTTCAGCCGCGGAGAGTTGCTGGGGCGGCTGGCGCAGATCCAGGTGGGGCTGGACCGGGTGAAGCCGCTGCTGGTGGCGGACCAGGGCAAGTCGTTCCAACTCAATGCCGTCGATCGCGTTTCCCGGCACGTGGCGGTGACCGCGCGGCGGCTTCCGGAGCGCGCGACGCAGGATGAACTGCAGGCGGGCGCCGTCGGCGTGAACCTCGCGGGGCTCGCCTACGACGTCATCCGGCTCGACGCAGGCGGGACCTACATTGGACTGGGCGGAGTGGTGCACCGATCGGCCCGCAAGCTGCGGGACGAGTTGGTCGAGGCGATGGATCGCTTCGAGACGGAGCCCGCCTGGGCCAACAGGGACGTCGAGACGATCGAGCGCTCCGTGTTTCGGATGGCCCAGATCCGGGACAACGCGGCCGATCAGCTCGCGAACGCCAACTTCATGCGGGCCGGCGTCCAGTCCGCGGCAGTGACGAGCGGCGCGCTGGGCATGGTCGAGCTCTCATTCGGCGGCGCGGTCATGTTCACCCGGCTGATCGAAATGATGAAGGCGGGTGGAACGGAGTTCGGCGCGCTGGCGGTCGTGGGGGAGGGCGGAGCGGTGGCGCTCCAGTTCGCCGCGGCTGGAAAGGCCATCGCGCTCACGGAAGTGGAAATCGCGGCGCTGGTGAATGCGGGGATCCTATCCGCCGCGTCGTGGAATCTGATGATGATGGCGTCGGGGAAGTCGAAGCGGGCGGACCCGAAGCAGTTCCAGCAGTGGGTGGACTTGCAGCCCAAGAGGCCGGCTGACCGAGGGAAACCACGGGATGAGTACCAAGTGAAGCAATGCGGAGGAGAGAAGGAGCCACTCGTGCAAGCAGAGAGCGGAAGCAAGGTCTGGGCGGACGGCACACGGGCAAGAGGACGCGATGCTGCTCGAAGCAAAGTACGTAGGTGATGTGGAACGCAGCCCCTTCGTCCCCGGGTCCAAGCTCCCACCGGACGTCCGCGCCCAGGTACGGGTCCGGGAACTGGCGCAACTCAAGCGCTATGCAGCCGTCATCCGGGATCCGAGCACGCCCGCGGTGGGCCTGGAGATCATCACCAACGAACCCGGAGCCGTGGGTTATTTCGAGGAACTGATGCAGGAGGCCGAAGTTCCGGGCCGGGTCGTGGTCAAGCCATAGGGTGAGCGTATGTCCAACACGATCGTCATGATGCCGCCCGAGAAAACGGACTGGCGGATCGACCCGGAGAGAATGGCCGAAGAAATGAAGAGACGGTGGCCGCAGGCCCACATCGAGTGGACCCGGGACTCTGACCCAGCCTCGGCATTCGATTTCGAATGGGACACCGAGGACTACCACGTCGTCGGCTCGTTCGGTCGGAACGGGCGGTCGCTCTTCCTCAGCCGCTCGACTCAGGAGGACCTCGCTGCAATGGCGGTCTGGTTCCGCAGCCTGGTACCGCCTTCCCAGCCACTCGTCGTCTGGAGCGGCTCTGGCGAGAACTGCGCGCTGACCCCCGACATGACCCAGAGCGACTTCCTCCGCGACTTCAAGTAACCGGCGAGAAGAAGCGCTGATGCGCGAATTTGCGCGGGCGCGGGAGCGTAGGTAGACGTTCGGGCATGTCCTCGCCCAACTCCCGCTCCCGCACCATCACGCTCGCCACGCTGGCGGCGGCCGCCCTCCTGATCGCGCTCGCCTACAGCAGCTGCAGCAAGAAGGAGGAGGAGGCGCCGGCGCCGTCCGCGGGCTCACCGCCGCCGGCAGCGCAGGCGCAGGCCCCGGCGTCACCCCCGGCCGCCGGTGAAGCCTCCGGTGGGACGGCCACGCCCGCAGGCGCGCCCACGGCAGGAGCTCCGGCGCCGGAGGGGGCCGGCGGAGAGGCGCCCGGCACCAGGGTGGCGATGGCGGACAAGAAGGAGGAGAAGGCCAAGGAGTCCGCGGTCCAGCCACCAGGCACCGCGGTCCCCGTGCGCGGCGACGCGACCATCACCGGCGAGGTGAAGCTGACCGGCACGCCCCCGGAGATGCAGCCGCTCAAGCGCGGCGTGGATCCGGTCTGCGCCAAGACGCAGATGAACGACGAGCAGGTCCTGTCCAAGGACGGCAAGCTGGAGAACGTCGTGGTCTGGGTCTCCGAGGGCATCCCGCCGCAGCCCGCCCCCGCCGAGCAGGCCAAGCTCCAGCAGACCTCGTGCATGTACCGCCCGCGCGTGCAGGCGGTGCAGGACGGGCAGACCCTCTCCATCCACAACGGCGACACCACGCTCCACAACGTGCGCGCGGTGCGCGGCACCAAGACCCTCTTCAACAAGGCCCAGCCCCCGGGCTCGGCGGACATCGCGGAGGCCGTCGCCGCCGGCCCCGCGCTCCAGTTCAAGTGCGACGTGCACCCGTGGATGAAGGCCTTCGCGGTGGTGGTCCCCACCCCCTTCCACGACGTGACCGGCCCGGACGGCAAGTTCACCATCAAGGGCCTCCCCCCGGGCCAGTACACCGTCTCCGCCTGGCACGAGCTGTTCGGCACCAAGACCACCCAGATCACGATCATGGGCGGCAAGGCGACCCCCGTCCTGTTCGCGTACGACGCGAAAGACCGCGGATAGATTGGTCTATTTAGTCAATATTCCTGACATATCGCGACGGGACTGACCCATCGGTCGGGCCGAGAACTACAAGGTAGGTGTTCTAACTACCCTGCCAGGGCACGCCACCGATGGACGTCAAACCCGCCGCCACTCCCACGGCCCCGCCTTCGCCGCCGCTCCCGGAGCCGCAGATCGGCGCCACGCCGGCGCCCGCCGCTCCTCCGCCGCGGCCCAGCCTCGAGTCCTGGGCGCTGCCGATGCCGTTGATGGACATCTCCGGCCTGCTCCACGAGAAGGCCGCGCCGCACGGCCCGCTGCCCGGGTCCGGCGATCCGTTCGCCGGCGCGGTGCACGAGCTGGGCGCGCCGCAGCCGTCCGTCTACCGCGTGAAGCGGGGCGACACGCTCCAGTCGGTGGCCGACAAGCTGGGCCTCTCCGCCGACGCCCTGCAGGCCGCCAACCCGGGCCTGAAGAAGCTCCGCGCCGGCCAGCTCCTCCATGTCCCCGCGCCCCCGGCGCCGCCGCCCGCGCTCCCGCCGGAGGTGCAGCAGCACATCGCGGATCGCCTCGCCGCCTGGCCTGAAGGCGCCCCCGAGCGCGCCCAGCTCCAGACCGCCTTCGGCACCGCCGCGTTCGCCGGCCTCAACCCGGACGAGCAGCGGAAGCTGGTCGACTACGCCTCCGGCCGCAACCCCATCTCCACCTCCGGACGCGACGAGCTGGCGCGCCTCTCCGCCAGCCCGAAGACCACCGCGGACCAGCTGCGGAACCTGCTCGCCACCGAGCCGGGCGCGCCGTCCGTCGTCGCCGGCCTGCCCGCCATCGCCGAGCCCGCCCGCGAGCCGTACCAGATCAACGGCCCCACCCAGGTCGACAACACCTTCGCCTCCGGGGCCGCGCCCGCCGCCCGCTACGACGTGGAGATCGCCGGCCAGACCATCCCCGTCTACCTCTCCCAGTCGGTGGAGCCCAAGGACGGCGTGATGCACTCGCTGGAGGAGGTGGTGAAGGGCCTGTCCGCGCTGCCCGCCTCCTCGCGCGCGCTGATCAAGCAGGTGAACATGGACGGCAAGCGCAACCCGGCCGACGCCTACTGGGAGCAGGTCTACAACCAGCCCGGGTTCCGCTCGTACATGACGGCCGGCGCCAGCGGCGTGGTGGACATCTACCCCACCGTCTACCAGCAGACCCAGCACGCCTGCGACGCGTCGCTCATCCACGAGACCGGCCACATCCTCTCCGGGCGCACGTGGGGCAACTGGCAGAGCGACCCGCGCTGGTCGGGCTGGGACGCGGCCACGCAGAAGGACGGCCTCGCGCCCTCCGAGTACGCGCGCTCCAGCCGCACCGAGGACTTCTCCGAAGCGCTCACGCTCTACCAGCTCAGCAAGGGCACCCCGTACGAAGCGGAGTACCGCTCCATGTTCCCGGAGCGGTGGTCCGCGCTGGAGGCGGTGCTCGCCGCGCCCCTGCCGACCCAGTAGAATCGGGGGTGGCCGATGAGCGCACAGCCCCCCCATCCAGGAACCATCGTGTTCGTGGACGAGAACACGGGGCAGGAGCACGCTCGGCCGGTGGCCCAGGTGCCCGAGCCCCTCCGCTTCGCCCCCGACCACAGCGGGCAGCTGCAAGCGGTGGTGCGGGTGGTGGCGAAGGTGGTGGGGGAGCAGCGGACCATCCGCGAGTACGGCCAGAGCGGCGAGATGCTCCGCTCCACCGTCCAGTTCCGCGCGAGGAACATGCCGTGACCGCGCGCCCGCCCGACACGCGGAGGCGCGGGGGATGAGGCCCGCGCGCGCTCCGGCGGTCGCGCTCGCCCTCGCCGCCTCGATGGCGGTCGGAGCCGAGCCTTCGCCGGAGCCGCCGGACGCCCCCGAGCCCGACCCGCCCGCCGAGCCCGGCGCCGCGACCGTTCCCCCCTCGGAACCGTGGACGCTCGTCTCGTCGCGGCCGATCATCATCCGCACCCGCGTGCGCCCGGGCACGCGCGTCCGGGAGTACTGGGCCAGCGGGTTGCTCGACGCCCCCGCCGAATTCGTCCAGGACGTGATCCTGGACGGCGAGAGCTACCCGAAGTTCATGCCCTACGTGAAGGAGGTCCGGGCGCTGAAGCTCCCGACCACCGACGGCAGCTTCTTCACCTACCAGCGCGTGGCGCCGCCCCTGGTGGCCGTGCGCGACGTGGTGCTCCACGTGTGGGTGGAGGCGTCGCTCGACGACGAGGGGAGCAACCGCTTCCGCAACCGCTGGGAGGCGGTGCCGGGCGTGGTCCCGCACACGCCCGGCGCGGTGCGCACGCTGCTCTCCAACGGGAGTTGGGAGGTGAGGCGACTGCCCAACGGCCAGTGCCGCGCCATCTACCGCTTCATCGTGGACCCGGGCGGGAACATCCCCTCGTGGCTGGCGGACCTGGGGAACCGCACCGGCATCCCGGACCTGTACAAGGCGGTGGAGAAGGAGGCGAGGCGGCGGGCGGCGTTGCCTCGTCCGCCTCCGAAAGCGAAGGCGGTGGCCGTGGAGGCCCCGCCGGCGCCGGCGCCGGGAGAAGCGCCGGACGCGTCTACTCCTGCATCGCCTTGAGGATGTCCTGCTTCCGGCCTTCCTTGATCAGCCGGTCGTGCTTGAAGCCGTCCCGCAGCGCCATGTACGTGAAGAAGGTGAACGTGACGATCATGATCAGGATCGGCACGTTGTCCGGCTTGGTGAGGATGAGGCCCAGGTTCTCCCAGCCGGAGTTGGGCTCCACGTCCGAGGTGACCTGACCGCCGGATGCCAGGATGAGCGGGAGCAACATCTTCATGGGCCCGAGTCTCTAGGCAACCGCGAGGCCACCGTCAAGTGGGAGGGCGCCGGGCAAGGTCGTTCAAGCCTGTGATTCCCCATCAGATTTGCTCGCACCGCACCCGCCGTCGCCGTTTACACACCAGACCCGCCTTGCTAATACGCCACCGTTTTCGGTCCCCTCGCTCCGAGGCACCCTCATGGCAGATCTGCAGGAAGGCGGAAGCGGCGAGAACATCTGGTCCCGGCGCAACGTGCTGGGGCTGGGCGGCTGGCTGGGCATCATCGGCGCGCTGAACGCCGGCGGCGCCGCGCTGGTCGCCATGTTGTTCCCGCGCGTCCTCTTCGAGCCGCCCACCGCCTTCAAGGTCGGCCCGCCGTCCACCTTCAACGTGGGCGAGGTCTCCGAGCGCTTCATGAAGGACTACCGCGTGTGGATCGTCCGCGAGGAGAGCGGCTTCTACGCGCTCTCCGGCATCTGCACGCACCTGGGCTGCACGCCGCGCTGGCTGGGCCCGGAGAACAAGTTCAAGTGCCCCTGCCACGGCTCCGGCTTCCGGCGCGACGGCACCAACTTCGAGGGCCCGGCGCCCCGCCCGCTGGAGCGCGTGAAGATCGTCCGCGCCGACGACGGGCAGATCCTGATCGACAAGGCGGTGAAGTTCCGCAAGGAGCTGGGCGAGTGGACCAAGCCCGGCTCGTACCTCAAGTTCTCCGGCAACGCGTAGGAACCAGAACAGAGCCCCCAACTCCCATGCCCGATCTGCAGAAGCCCGCCAAGCAGAGCCTCGCCGACCGCATCGCCACCAGCGCGGTGTGGCGCTCCGTCTTCCGCCACGGCTACGCGGACACCCCGCGCAACCGCGTGCTCCAGGTGTCCGCCAACGTCTGGCTGCACCTGCACCCGTCGAAGATCCGCCGCCACGGCATCCGCTACCGCCACACCTGGTGCGCGGGCGGCCTGACCTTCCTGCTCTACCTGGTCACCGTCGTCACCGGCGTCATCCTGATGTTCTATTACCGGCCGACGCAGGAGTTCGCGTACTACGACATCAAGTACCTCGACTTCGACATCCCCTTCGGCATCCTGATGCGGAACATGCACCGCTGGGCGGCGCACGGGATGATCATCTTCATCTGGCTCCACATGTTCCGGGTCTTCATGACCGGCAGCTACAAGCCGCCGCGAGAGTTCAACTGGGTGGTGGGCGTCAACCTGCTGGTGCTCACCATGCTGATGTCCTTCACCGGGTACCTGCTCCCCTGGGACCAGCTGGCGATCTGGGCGGTCACGGTGGGCACCAACATGGCCCGCGCCACCCCGCTCATCGGCCACGAAGGCCCGTTCGGCCCGGAGCTGGGGATGAGCCCCCGCTACGACATCCGCGCGCTGCTGCTGGGCGGCTCCGTCGTGGGACCGCCGGCGCTGATGCGCTTCTACGTGCTGCACTGCATTGCCATCCCCATCGTCGTCAGCATCCTGATGATCCTGCACTTCTGGCGCGTCCGGAAGGACGGCGGGATCTCCGGTCCGCTGTAGAAGAGCCAAGGGAGCGAGAGAGAAGCCATGGCCGAGGCCGTCAGCGTCAAGCCCATCCCGAAGGACCAGGAGCAGGTGAAGGTGGACGCGGGGAAGAACCGCTCCGCCTCCGACGCCCAGCTCCCGGACAAGGTCCACACCTGGCCGTACCTGGTGCGGGCGGAGTTCATCGCCGGCTGCGTGATGATCCTCCTGCTCCTCATCTGGTCGATCACCATCGACGCGCCGCTGGAGGAGCCCTCCAACCCGTCGAAGACGCCCAACCCCTCCAAGGCGCCGTGGTACTTCCTCGGCCTGCAGGAGATGCTGGTCTACTTCGACCCCTGGATCGCCGGCGTCATCCTGCCGTCGCTGATCATCGTGGGGCTGATGGTCATCCCCTACGTGGACATCAACCCCAACGGGAACGGCTACTACACCTTCCGCGAGCGCCCGATGGCGGTGCTCACCTTCCTGTTCGGGTTCCTCGTCCAGTGGGTGGGCTTCATCGTCATCGGCGTCTTCTTCCGCGGCCCCGGCTGGAACCTGTACTGGCCCTGGCACTTCTGGGACCCGCACAAGGTGGTGCCGATGACCAACGTCAACCTGCCCTACCTGCTGGGCGTGCGCGACCCGACCATGGACTTCCTCACCGGGCTGCTGCTCATCGGCGCCTGGTTCTCGCTCGGGCCGCTGATCTGGGTGTGGAAACGCAACGCCCCGTTCATGCGCCGCCTGGGCGGGGTGCGCTACGGCATCGTCTCCTTCCTCTACCTGTGCATGGGGGGGACGGTGGTGAAGATCATCCTCCGGCTGACGCTCTCGGTGAAATACATCTGGGTCTGGCCGAACGTCTTCAACATCTGATCGCCTGAGCGACTACTACCCATGGCCAAACCAGTCGAGCGGCAGAACCACTCGGGCTCCTTCTTCATCCTCGCCACGCTGATCGCCATCTGCACGGCGTGGTCGTTCTACGACGAGTACATCGGCCGCCGGCCCTGGAAGGACTACCAGGAGCAGACGTTCGCCCACGAGCGGGAGAAGCTGGGGATGGATCTCCGCTTCTTCGAGCGGAAGATCGACGACGGGCAGATCAAGGTCGCGCTGGATCCGCAGCAGCCGGCCCAGACCACCACCGTCGCCGAGGCGCGCAAGAGGCTGACCGCGCTGGACGAGCAGCTGGCCCAGCAGCGCGGGGAGCTGACCAAGCTGGAGAAGCAGCTCAAGGAGCAGGAGATCGTCGTCTCCGACGCGGACATCCACGTCAAGTTCCTCAAGAGCGACGACGACGGCCTGTTCTACAAGTTCCAGAGCTCGCAGCACGAGGAGATGCTGGAGCGGGCGCGCGCCGCCAAGGCCATGGCCGCCGGGGACAAGGCGCAGGCCGCCGAGGCCAACCGCGCCGCGGACGAGCACGGCGCGGAGTTCCAGCGGGTGACGAAGGAGCGCGAGGAGCTGCGCAAGAAGATCGCCGACGCGGAGAAGGACCTGGCGAACCAGACCGCCGCCCTGGGCAAGCTCCAGGAGGAGCGCAAGAAGCACTACGGCGAGCGCGACCGGCTCAAGGCCGCCATCGACGGCGCGGTGGACCCGTTCGTCACCGCCAAGCAGACCCTGGAGACCGCGCTGAAGAAGCGCACCGAGCTGACCCAGTACTGGCTCAGGGACTACGACAACTCGGTGGACCGCTGCCAGAACTGCCACTCCATGGTGGACCGCTGCGGCTACTCCCGCCCGTTCGAGCTGGTGGCCGCGCTGGGCGAGCCGGACGCCAAGCCGGAGAAGGTGGCGGACACCTTCTGCGTCAACCCGGAGACGCTGGACCACTACAAGGCCGTCTCGGACGACGTGTGCCAGGTGGCGTTCGACGAGGCGGCGTCCATGGCGGGCAAGGCCCCCGAGGGCGGCGTCTGCTTCACCGGGCAGAACAAGGAGGACCTGCGCGCCTTCTTCCGGGACTACTGCGGCGACGCGGTGCCCGCGCTGGCGGTGCTGGGCGACCGCGACCTCCCGTCCGCCTGCATCGCCGGGGACGGCTGGGCCAAGCTTTCGCCCTACCGCGAGGACCCGGAGAAGCGGGGCGCCTGCAAGCTGGACCTCAAGCCGGAGGGCGAGACCTGCGTGGAGGGCGCGGCGCGCGACCAGCTGCTCACCTACCTCGAGCGCAAGTGCGGCGAGACGTCCACCACGCTCAAGGGCCTGGCGGCGAAGACGCCCAAGGCCTGCGCCTCCGGGGAGCAGGGCAAGCTGCTCGCCTCCACCAAGCCGGTCCTCTTCGAGCTGGAGGACTGGGCGCAGACCCACCCGCACCGGACGGAGCTGTTGGGCTCCAACCACCCCACGAACCAGTACGGCTGCACCACCTGCCACGAGGGCCAGGGCGCCCAGACCAAGGGCGTGGCCGGCCGCCACTTCGAGCACGGCTACGACGACCACTACTGGGAGAAGCCGATGC
Organism: Myxococcaceae bacterium; assembly: GCA_035637895.1. Classification (GTDB taxonomy): domain Bacteria; phylum Myxococcota; class Myxococcia; order Myxococcales; family Myxococcaceae; genus DASRBA01. The sequence continues at coordinate 41,947 of DASRBA010000437.1, read as the reverse complement.
TGGACCTGGTGGCCCACAAGAAGTACCGGCCCAAGGGCTGGGGGCCGCCGGCGGTGAGCGAGGGCGTGCCCGGGGTGTGGGTCACCCACGAGCGGCACTTCGTGGAGTCGTCCTGCGCCAAGTGCCACGCGGACGAGGTGCACCTCAAGTACGCGGACACCTACGCGCGCGGCCGCCGGCTGGTGGCGGAGATCGGCTGCCACGGCTGCCACCCGGTGGACACCTTCCGCGACTTCCCGCGCATCGGCCCCACGCTGACGGACCTGAGGCGGAAGACCACGCCCGAGTTCCTCCAGACGTGGATCGCGTACCCCAAGGGGTTCCGGCCTCGCACCAAGATGCCGAACTTCTGGCCGGAGTCGCTGGACGAGAAGATGCAGCTCCGGGTCGGCACCGCGGAGGCCAACCAGCGCGAGGACGAGGTCCGGAAGATCGCCGCCTACCTGTGGAAGAGCTCGCCGGAGGAGACGCTCCCCGAGCTGCCGGTGAAGGGTGACCCGGCGCGCGGACAGCTGCTGGTGCAGCAGGTGGGCTGCCGCGGGTGCCACAACACCGTCGCCACCGACAAGCTGTGCACCAAGGAGCAGATCGCCTCCGGCGCCAGCAAGGGCACCGCCCAGAAGCCGGGCGACTGCGAGGTGCCGCGCGGGATGTCCGGCTCCGCGGCGCGCGACTTCGCGCCCAACCTGTCCAACGTGGGCCTGAAGACCAACGCGCGCTGGCTGTTCGCCTGGGTGAAGAACCCCAGCTCGATGTGGGCCGGCACGCGCATGCCCAACCTGCGGCTGTCGGACCAGGAGGCTTCCGACATCGTCTCCTACCTGCTGACGCTCAAGGAGGGCCCGGCGCTGGCGGAGCACCGCTTCCCGGACCCGTCGTCCGAGGAGTTCGCGCGCGACGCCGAGGAAGGGTCGAAGCTGATCACCAAGTACGGCTGCGCCGGCTGCCACGAGATCCGCGGGCACGAGAACGACCCGAAGATCGGCGTGGACATCAACGACTACGGGCGCAAGTCGGTGGACCTGATCGACTTCGGGAACGCCATCCCCAACCCGCGCCACCACACCTGGTACAACTTCGTGGACCTCAAGCTCCGCGCGCCGCGCGCCTACAAGTACGAGCGCGTGGACACCCGCATGCCGCAGTTCGACCTCAACGACGACGAGGTCCAGGCGGTGATGACGTTCCTCAAGTCGCGCACCGGCGACAAGGTCCCCGCCGCCTACCTGGTGGCCAAGAACGACAGCCGGGTGGCGATGGCGCAGGGCGACCAGGTGATGGAGTACTTCAACTGCCGCGGCTGCCACGTCGTCGACGGGCAGGGCGGCAACATCCGCGACATCTTCACCGACGACGACCTGTTCCGGGCGCCGCCCATCCTCCAGTCGGAGGGCTGGCGCGTGCAGCCGGGCTGGCTGTTCGGCTTCCTCAACGACCCGTCGGACAAGCTGCGGCCCTGGCTGGACGTGCGCATGCCCACCTTCCCGCTGGGCGACGACCGCGCCACCAAGGTGGTGAAGGGCTTCTCCGCCACCGCGGACAAGCCGTGGCCCTACGTGAGCGTCCACCCGGCGAAGCGCGCCGCCTCCGAGATGACGGAGGCCAAGGCGCTGTTCGACAACCTCCGCTGCGTGTCCTGCCACATCGTGGGCACCATGCGGCCGGACCAGGACCCGCAGTCCGCCGCGCCCAACCTGGTGCGCGCCAAGACGCGCCTGCGCCCGGACTGGATCCTCGGTTGGCTCAAGAACCCGCAGGCGCTGCAGGACGGCACCCGCATGCCGTCGTTCTTCCAGGCGGACGACATGAGCGCCAAGCCCTACCCCAACTTCTTCGGAGGGGACCAGGCCCAGCAGATCGAGGCGCTCCGCGACTACGTCGTCTCGCTCGGCGAGCCGGCCCCGGCGGCCGCGAAGAGCGGGTCGTCGAAGTAGCGAGCGCGCGATGGAGCTCTGGGCCGGCGCGGTGGTGGACGCGCCGGCCTTTTCGTTCGCGCGCCGGGTGTTCCTGGCGCTCCTGGGGCTCTGCTACGTCTCCGCCTTCGCCTCCTTCGCCGTGCAGGGCCGCGGGCTGGTGGGCCCAGGGGGCGTGCTGCCGCTGTGGCCCAGCGATGGGCTGCTGATCGCCGTCTGCGTCGCCGGCATCGGCTGCGGGCTCCTGCTCATCCACGGGCGGTGGCCGCGGGCGCCGGCGGTGATCGGATACGCGCTCTACGCGGCGGTGGTGTTCCTGGGCGGCCCGTTCCTCGGCTTCCAGTGGGACATCCTGCTGCTGGAGACGGGCTTTTTGGCCGCCTTCGCCGCCTCCGGGAAGCGGCCGCCGCCGGTCGCCGGCGTGTGGTTGCTGCGGCTGCTCCTCTTCAAGCTGATGTTCCTCTCCGGGGTGGTGAAGCTCGCCTCGGGAGACCCCACGTGGCGCGGCCTCACCGGGCTGCAGTACCACTACTGGAGCCAGCCGCTGCCCACCTGGAGCGCGTACTTCGCGGACCTGGCGCCGCTCTGGTTCGACCGGCTCTGCGAGGCGGTGATGTTCGCCATCGAGCTGGGCGCGCCGTTCCTCCTCTTCGGTCCCCGGCGGCTCCGGCACGCCGGGGTGGCGGCCATCGCCTTCCTCCAGCTCTGCATCGCCGCGACCGGGAACTACGGCTTCTTCAACCTGCTCACCGCCGCGCTCTGCGCCATGCAGGTGGACGACGCGGCCTGGCGGAGGCCCCAGGCGCCGGCGGCGGCGGCGCCTCGACCGCCCTGGGCGCAGGTGGGGTGGGCGGTGCTCGCGGCGCTGTGGGTGCTCACCGGCTCCATCGAGGTGTGGCGGCGGTTCGGCGGGCGCGGCGAGCTGCCGGAGTGGGCGGACGTCGCGCTGGAGTGGGCGGACCCGCTCCACGCGTCCAACACCTACGGGCTGTTCGCGGTGATGACCACCGGGCGCGAGGAGATCGACCTCGAGGGGTCCGCGGACGGCCGGACGTGGAGGCGGTACCGCTTCCGCTACAAGCCGGGCGCGCTGGACGAACGGCCGCGCTTCGCGCCGCTGCACATGCCGCGGCTGGACTGGCAGATGTGGTTCGCGTCGCTGGGCTCGTGGCGGAGCAACCAGTGGCTGCTCTTGCTCCAGCGGCGGCTGCTGGAGGGGAAGCCCGCGGTGCGCGCGCTGTTCGCGGAGGACCCCTTCCCGGACGCGCCGCCGCGCTACCTCCGCACCCGCATCGCGCCCTACCGCTTCGCCCCCTTCGCCGACTGGCGCGCGAGTGGCGCCTGGTGGACCCGCGGCCCGGAGCGGCCCTACGGCCCCACGGTGGCCCTGGAGAACGGGCGGCTGGTGGCTGTCGGGGAGGCCGGGGAAGCCGAGTAAGGCCCTGGAAATCCAGGCTTTGGCGCGTGGCCCGGTTGTCACGCTCCGGGAGAGTGCGGTACATCCCTCCCTGGCCAACCGGGGGGCTCCCCACCTTGCCCGTGTCGGATGACGAGTTCGTCGGACTCTTGATCGAGGACAGCCCGTCCGACGCGTTCCTCTTCCAGGACCTGATCCTTCAGAGCCACCCCCGGATGAAGCTGCACCACGCCGAGCAGCTCCAGGACGGGCTGGAGCTCTTGCGGGACCGGGCGATCGAGCTGGTCCTGCTGGACCTCTCCCTGCCGGACGCCCAGGGGATCGAGACCGTCAGCCGCACCCACGCCGCCCGCCCGGACGCGGCGATCATCGTGCTGACCGGGCTGGACGACGAGGCGAAGGCCGTCCAGGCGATGCAGGAGGGTGCGCAGGACTACCTGGTGAAGGGACAGGTGGACCGCACGCTCCTCGCCCGCGCCATTCGCTACGCCCGCGAGCGCAAGCGGACGGAGGCGGCCGCCCACCGCTTCACGCTGGAGCGGGCGGCGCGGGCGCGGGCCCAGGAGGACGAGCGCCGCGCGCGCTTCCTGGCGGACGCCAGCCGCGCGCTCGCCTCCTCCCTGGACCAGGACGCCACGCTGTCGGCGGTGGCGAAGCTGGCGGTGCCGGCGATGGCGGACGGCTGCCTCATCGACCTCGTGACGGAGGAGGGCGTCGTGCGGCGGGTGGCGGCGGTCTCCCTGGACGGGCGCCCGCCGGAGCCGTGGCTGGAGGACCTGCTCCTGCTCCCCGCCCTGGAGGAGCCGCTGCGGGGGCAGAGCCCCGGCGACGTCGTCCTCCTCACCGAGATCTCCGAGGAGGCGCTCCGGTCGTTCCGGCTGCCCGGGCGGTGGACCCAGCCGGCCGCCCCCCGCGCCGCGGGCATCTTCCCGCTGATGGTCAGCGGCCGCCTGGTGGGGACCATGACCTTCCTGGCCTGGTTCCCGGAGCGCCGGCAGGGGCACGAGGCCCTCTGGGCCCTGGAGCTGTCGGGCCAGGTGGCGCTGGCGCTGGCGGTGGCCAGCACCCGCCCCGACGTCGGCCCCGGCCGGCATCCGTCGTCCGTCGCCGCGGCGACGCCGATGAAGCTGGCGGAGGAGTCCTCCCTCCAGGGCTCGTTCCCGGGCGGGGAGCGCGTCCTGGGCGAGTCCCGGCTGCCCGAGGAGGGGGACACCCTGGGCGGCTCGGACGGCGGCCGGTTCAGGGTCAAGGCGACCATCGGCGCCGGGTCGATGGGGGTGGTGTACGAGGCCAAGGACCTGCTGCTGGGGCGCACCGTGGCCCTCAAGATGATGCGCCTGCACTCCTCCGGCTCACCGCAGCGGACCGCGGGCCTCTTCCTGGTGGAGGCCCGCGCCATCGCCCGGCTGAACCACGAGAACATCATCCACCTGTTCGACGCCGGGGTGTGGCGCGGCGTCCCGTACCTGGTGATCGAGCACCTCCAGGGCGGCCCGCTGTACCAGTTCCTCCGCCGCGAGCAGTTTCCGCCGCTGCGCGCGGTGGCCGTCATGTGCCAGGTGCTCAACGGGCTGGAGCACGCCCACCGGCACGGCATCGTCCACCGCGACCTCAAGCCCAGCAACGTGTTCCTGCTGAGCGACGGCCGGATCAAGATCCTCGACTTCGGGCTGGCCCAGATGGCGTTGGCCATGGGGAGCCCGCCCACCGCCGCCGGCACGCCCGGCTACATGGCCCCGGAGCAGTGGCGGTGCGAGCAGCAGGACCAGCGCGTGGACCTCTGGGCCGCGGGGGTGATGCTCTTCGAGATGCTGGCCGGCGACCGGCCGTTCCACGCGGACTCCAACGTGGAGCTGTGCAAGCAGGTGACGGCCGACGCCGAGCCCCCGTCCCTCCAGCGGTTCGCGCCCTCGCTGCCGGGGGAGGCGGAGCGGTTGCTCAACAAGGCGCTGCAGAAGCAGCCGGAGCGGAGGTTCCAGACCGCCGCCGAGCTGCGCGCCGCGCTGCAGGAGCTGGAGCCGCTGCTCGAGGCGTGAGGTCTTCTCGGGTCAGTAGGCGCACGATGAGAGCGAGTAGGGCTCCTCATCCGCCATATTGGAGACGCCGTCGTCGCGTTGACGGCCCCCGCCCCGATCCCTAGGTTTCGCGCGCTTTTCAGCAACAACCCAGGAGACTCACACAATGAAGAAGCTTGCTCTGATTGGCGCTCTGGTTTCGGCGGTCGCGTTTGCGGCGGACAAGCCGGCGGCGCCCCCGGCGGACGCCAAGGCGATGGGCGGGATGATGGAGGGCTGGACTCCTCGCAAGGTGACCAAGGAGGACAAGAAGGCCGTCACCGACGCGATGGAGGCGATGCACAACAAGATGATGAACGGCGGGACCATGGACGACATGATGGCCGCGCACGACTTCCCGGTCTTCATGATGACCGACGACAAGGACGGCAACGTCATGATGACGACCGTCGACGCCGCCGCCTGGAAGAAGATGATGGAGCCGAGCATGACCCCGGAGGCCATGAAGGGCATGCACGACATGATGGCGAAGATGCCGAAGCCGAAGACGGACGTGTTCTTCGTCACCGACACCATCGCGATGGTCGACTCCAAGATGATGATGCCCATGGGCAAGGACAAGATGGAGGTCCGCAACGTCCAGATGATGATCCTCAAGGACGGCAAGTGGCTGATGAAGGGCGAGGTCGAGGGCGGCTGGGGCGACATGGCCAAGAAGCAGATGGAGGAGATGAAGAAGGCCGACATGGCGAAGCCGGGCACCGAGATGAAGCCCAAGGCCGACGCCACCCCGCCGATGAAGAAGTAGTCGCTTCCCGATTTTGAACGAGGGGCGTTCTCCGCGAGGAGGGCGCCCTTCGCTTTTTTCAGTTGCAGGTGTGGTTGCAGACCAGCGCCGGGATGCCGCTCGTGGTGGTGCAGGCGGTGGACGGGATCCCCGGGCAGCTCATGGTGCAGTTGCCGCCGCCGCAGTTGAGGGCGATGCAGCCCTGGGAGCTGGAGCAGGTGACCAGGCACTGGCCGTCGCAGTCCACCCGGCACTCGCCGGAGTTGCGGCAGGTGACGTTGGCGCCCGGCCCCACCACCGACACGCAGTTGCCCGAGCCGTGGCAGTCGATCACGCAGTTGGCGCCGCAGCTCTGCTCGCACGGGCCGGAGGTGTTGCAGGTGAGCGAGCACCCGTTGGCGCACTGCTGCGCGCAGCCGCCGCTTCCCCCGCTGTTGCAGGTGCAGCCGCCGCCGTCGCAGCCGCAGGTGCCGCCGCCGTCGGCGCTGCAGGCGGCCGGGCCGCCGCGGGTGGGACCGCACGAGCATCCACTCCAGAGCGCCACGGCGCCCGCCAGGGCCAGGATCGACGTCCGCATCAGAGGCGGTATAGCCGGTCCATGTACCGCTTGAGCAGGTCCGAGACGACGCCGCGCAGGGGGAGGCTGGCGGCCATCCCGTAGGCGGGGGCCATGCCGCCCTTGGACGGCGGATGGCTGCGGACCTCGTCCACGCACGCGCGGAGGTCGGCGAGGAAGCGCTCGGCGACGCCGGGCTGCGCGTGCCGGAGGGTGACGCACAGGTGCAGCGCGGGCGGCTTGTGCAGGCCGTTGAGGTTCCAGCGGCGCTCGGCCATGGCGTCCAGCAGCCGGTAGACGTCCAGCGCGTCGGAGCGGAAGGCGATCACGAACAGCGGGTCGCCCATCAGCTGCAGCTCGGGGATCTGCCGGAGGCCGTCCTTGATCCGCCGCGCCGTCTCCAGCACCCGCTTCGCCGCCTCCAGGTAGCCGCGCTCGCCCACGGAGACCAGCGCGGCCCAGCAGGCGGCGATCAGCGCGCCCGGCCGGCTCCCGGCGAAGGTGGGCGAGAAGTAGAGGCCGCCGGGCCACTCGGTGGCCGTGTAGAACTGGTGGTGGCGGAGCGCCTCCGTCCGGTAGAGCACCACCGACGTCCCCTTCGCCGCGTACCCGTACTTGTGGGTGTCGCAGGAGATGCTGGTCACGCCGGGCAGGGTGAAGTCGAACGCCGGCACCGGGTAGCCCAGCTTCCTCGCGAACGGGAGGAGGAAGCCGCCGAGGCAGGCGTCGGTGTGGAAGCCGGCGCCGTGGGCGCGGGCCAGCTCGGAGAGCTCCGGGATGGGGTCGATGGCGCCGTGCGGGAAGCTGGGCGCGGAGCCCACCACCACCGCGGTGTTGCGCCCGATCGCGCGGCGGGTAGCGGCCACGTCGGCGCGGAGGTCGGGGCCCACCGGCACCTTGACCTGCTTGAGGCCGAAGTACTGGGCGGCCTTGTCGAAGGCGGCGTGGGCGGAGGTGGGGACCACCATCTCCGGCGCCTGGATGCCGCGCTCCAGCCGGGCCTGGTCCCGGTACGCCTTCATCGCCAGCAGGATGCTCTCCGTGCCGCCGGAGCTGACCGATCCGCAGGCGCCCGGCGCCGCGTCCGCGCCCAGCATGCGCGCGGTCATGGAGATCACCTCCGCCTCGAACTTGGTGGCGGAGGGCCAGAGGTCGGCGTGGAGCGGGTTGGACTGCGAGGCCAGCGCGTAGACGCGGTCGAGGAAGGCGATGTGCTCCGGGTCGCCGTGGTAGACGGCGCCGGAGACGAAGCCCTCCTGCCAGCGCGACGCCTCCTGCTGCCGCATCCGGTCGATCTGGTCGAGGAGCTCCTCGCGCGGCCGGCCCTCCTCCGGCAGCCGCGGATACGAGGGGAAGGTCCCGCGGTACGGCTTGAGCTTGGGCTCGATCTCCGAGAGCAGCTCGTCCGTCTCGCGGTCGATCCGGTGGCGCACCATCGGCACCTTGCGCAGCAGCTTCTCCGCGGCGGAGAGCAGCCGCGGGTCGACGCGGGAGAGCGCGTCCTTCAATCGGTCCGTGAGGCCCATGGGCGCGTCTTCAGCGGCGGGGATAGCTCAGCGCCGGGTACCAGTCGGAGCCGCGGCCTTCAGGCGTGAAGTCGAACAGGTTCCAGAGCGGCCAGACGGTGTCCACGTGGCAGGTGTCGCTGCCGCGGTCGATGAACGCCAGCTCGGTGCCGTAGGTGTGGCGGATCTTCCCGCCGCGCCGGCTGAACACGTTGAGCACGGACCACTGGTTGCCCTCGGCGTCCTCGCCGAAGTAGTCGAGGTTGTAGCTGTTCCTCGCCGAGGAGAGCAGCTGCAGCCGCCGCCACCCGCGCTTCTTGGCGTGCGCGCGGATCTTGGCGATGGGGTTCTTCGCCACCACCGCGAAGCCCACCCGCTGCCGGACGTGGTCCGACTGCCCGTCGAGGCCGTCCAGCAGCGAGGTGCACATGGGGCAGGCCGCCTTCATCTTCGGCCCGTACATGAAGCTATAGAGGATCAGCGTGTCCTGCCCGCGCTGGAAGAGCTGGGAGAGCTTGACCTTCTTCCCGCCGGCCGCCTCGAAGACGTAGTCGGTGGGGACCTCGCCGCCCGCCGGAAGGGCGGCGCGCTGGGCGGCCACCTTCCAGGTCTGCTCCATCAGGTCGGTCTCGGCGCGGAGGAGCTGGTCGCGCGCCTTCCGATAGGCGGTCGTCTCGGCGGGGAAGCGCTTGTCGTGCATGCGGCGCGGTATACCTCCGATCACGCGCGCCGGTTGAGCTTCGCGTGCGCCGCCTTGTTCGCCTTGTAGAGCCGGACGAACTCCGCGAACAGCTCGCCGTAGAGCGCCGCCCGCTCCGGGACCGGCTGGAACACCCGCGCCACCGGGACCTTGCCGGCGATCTGCTCGAAGGTGCCCAAGCCCATGGCCACCGCGGCGAGGATGGCGGCGCCGCGCGCGTTGGCCTGGACGGGGTCCGCCATCTGCCGGATGGGCTTGCCCAGCACGTCCGCCTGGATCTGGCACCAGGCGTCCGACTTCGCCCCGCCGCCGATGACGTTGATCGCCCCCAGCGGCTGCTTGATGAACCCCTCCACCGCCTGGAGCAGCCAGCGCGCGTTGAAGGCGATCCCCTCGTAGACGGAGCGGATCAGCTCGCCGCGGGTGGTGCCCAGGGAGACGTTGTGCCAGCCGCCGCGGATGGTGGGGTCCTCCACCGGCGTGCGCTCGCCGTAGAGCCACGGGGTGAAGATCACCTTCCGCGAGCCCGGCGGCGCCTTCTCCACCAGCTCGTCGAAGCGGCGGTAGGCCTGCTCCGGCGGCGCGGTGCCCAGCTCGTCCTGGGCGAAGAACACCTGGTCGCGGAGGAAGGTGAGGCAGGCGCCCGCGCACTCCTGTTCGTTGCCGATGAAGTAGCGCCCCGGGATGGGGGAGGGCAGCGACGCCATGTTGTGCACCGCGTCCGTCTTCTGGAACGGCACGTGGCAGGTGAGCCAGGAGGAGGTGCCCAGGTAGAGGTGCGGCTCGTAGTCGCGCACCGCGCCGGAGCCCACCGCCGCCGAGTGCACGTCCGGCGTCCCCAGCACCACCGGCGCGCCCTCCGGCGCCCCCAGCGCGCGCGCCGCCTCCGCGGTCAGCGGCCCCAGCACGTCCACCGCTCTCCGGAGGTCCGGCAGCTTCGCCCGGTCCAGCTTCATCGCCCGCAGCAGGCCGGGGTGGTAGTCGATGCGGTCCGCCCGCCGGTTGTCGGTCACCCAGTGGAGCGTGATGGAGTCGAACGACGCCGCCGCCTTCCCGGTGAGGCGCAGGTTCAGGTAGTCCTTCGGCTCCAGCAGCTTGGCCGCCTTCGCGTAGACCTCCGGGCGCTCCGCCATCAGGAACAGGATGTGCGCCAGCGAGTCCTTCCCCGAGTGGCCGGGGACGCCGCCGGTGAGGCGGATCCACTTGAGCAGCTTGCCGGCGCCGTACCCCATCACGCCGGGGAACCCGCCGAAGGCGCGCTTCACGTGCTTCCCGCCGCGCGAGTCCATCCAGATGACGGCGTTGCCGATGGCGCGGCCCTCCGCGTCCACCGGCACCGTGCCCGACCACTGCGCGGTGCAGCCCACCGCGGCGATCCGCCGCGCCTCGTCCGGGTGCCGCTCCAGCAGCCGGCGGGAGGCGGCGCAGATCGCTCGCCACCAGTCCTCCGGGTCCTGCTCGGCGCCGCCGCCCGGCTCGAGGATCAGCTTCGTCGGCTCCACCTCCGAGCCGATCACCGCCTGGCAGTCCGCGCTGAACAGCGCCACCTTCGGACCCGAGGTCCCCAGGTCGATCGCCAGCAGGGTGCGTCCGTCGCCGGTCATCGGCGGCGCAGTGTACGCTGCGCCCTTTTCCGGGGGAGGGCTTCTCGTGGTGTGGACACTCGTGGTGGCGGCCGCGCTGGCCGCCAAGCCGGCCGGCCCGGTGAAGCTGGCGGCGCCGGGGTTGAGCGGCTTCAACGTGAACCAGGCGGAGCTGGAGTTCTTCACCGAGCACTTCGCCCAGCAGCTCAACCTCCAGGGGCTGCAGGTCACCACCGCCAAGCAGATCTCCTCGCTGCTGGGGATGGAGCGGCAGCGGGAGATCGTGGGCTGCAAGGACGCGGCGACCTCCTGTATGGCGGAGCTGGCCGCCGCGCTGGGCGTGGAGGGCGTGGTGACCGGCAGCGTGGGGAAGTTCGAGACGTCCTACCGGATCAACGTGAGCGTGGTGGCCGCCTCGGACGGGCGCACCCTGGCCGCGTACAGCGCGCGCGCCGCCACCAGCGAGGAGGTGCTGGAGCACCTGACCACCGCCGCCAGGCAGATGGCGGGCGAGCTGCAGCGGCTGCTCCGGGAGGACCGCGCCAACCCCGGCAACGTCCGGCCCGCCGCGCCGTCGCCCGGCTGGGGGCTGCGGCCGGCGTGGTGGATGCCGGCGGCGGGCGCGGGCGCGGTGGCCGTGGTGGGGACGGTGTTCGCGGTGCAGGCGCGACAGCGGTACTCGGCCATCCTGGACGCCGGCTCGTACGCGGACGCGAGGGTGGCGGCGGAGGCGGGGAAGCTGGACCAGACGCTGGCGGTGGTCTCCTACGGCGTCGCCGGCGCCGGGCTGGTCCTCGCCGGCGTCTTCTTCCTCAGCGGAGATCCCAAGCCGGTCGCGGGGGCCCAGGTGGTGCCGACCGGGAACGGCGTCGCGTTGAGCTGGAGCTGGCCATGAGGATCCTCCCATTCGCCGTGCTGGCCCTCGCCGCCGGCTGCGACTTCGACGCCCAGCTGAAGGCCTGCGCGGAGGCCGAGCGCTGCCTGATCCCGAACGCGTCCAAGCCCACGCTCCGCTTCCCGCACAACGGCGCGGGGCTGGGGAGCGCCAGCGCCGTCACCCAGCTCGCGTGGTCGCCCACGCGGCCGTACCTGGCCTGGGACTTCGAGGGGGACAACACCTGGCTCTTCCGGATCCAGGTCCACCAATGCGACCACGGCCAGGCGCTCGCGGACTGCCCGTTCAGCACCGAGGTCTCGGATGCCGACGAACCCGACATCCCGGGCACCACCTACAGCCTCGAGCGCGACCTGCAGATCGGCAGCCGGTACTGGTGGCGCGTGCGGGGGTGCCACACCTCGGAGCCCGGCACGCCGTGCGGGCCGTGGTCGGACGCGCGTTACTTCGACGTGGGCCGCCCGGAGTCGATCCCCAACGACTTCGAAGGCACCGGGAGGGGCCAGCTGGTGGTGGCGGGACAGCACCCGGCCAACGGCGTCATGCCGGAGCCGCTCTACCTCTTCCGCGACAGGAACGACGGCCAAGGCATCCAGTTCTGGAAGGAGCTGGACGTGGGCCCGCCGCCGGGCCTCACCTCCTCGCCCGCCTACGGGACCGTCATCTCGGGCGCCGGAGACCTCAACGGCGACGGCTACACCGACTTCGCGGTGGCCTACCGCCCGAGCTTCGGCACCGGCCTCGACGAGGCGGTGCCGCTGCAGGTCTTCCTGAGCAGCAGCAGCGGGCCCGGATCGGCCACCCCCATCACCCTCGGCCCCCAGACGGACGGGTTCGGGCTCCCGCTGGGGCGCGCGGGCGACGTCAACGGCGACGGCTACTCGGACCTCGCGGTGTGCCAGGCGACGCTGAAGCAGGTGGTCGTCTACTACGGCGGCTCATCCGGGCCCTCCAACGCGGTGGCGATGCAGGCCACCCTCCCGGTGCCGAACGCCGACCTGAGCAAGGCGAACTGCGCCTTCGCGGCGCTGCTGGACGTCGACGCGGACGGGTACGACGACATCGTGGTGTCGGGGACGGGCCAGGTCTCGGTCTTCCGCGGGCGGGAGGCCTTCGGCCCATGGACCTCCTCGGTGGACATCCCCAGCCCGGTGGGCGCGACCACCTTCGGCTCCTCGATGGCCGGCGGCGACTTCAACGGCGACGGCCACGGGGACCTGGTGGTGGCGGGCGGCAACGGCAAGGCCTACCTGTACCTGGGCGGGCCGCAGTGGTTCAGCGGCCAGTTCCCGCCTCCCATCGCCTTCGACATCGGCGCCGGGACGGTCGCGCCGGCGGGGGACGTGAACAACGACGGGCTCGCGGACCTCGTCACCGGCGGGGGGTCCACCGGGCAGGTGCGGATCTACCTCGGCCAGGCCACCGGCGCGCCGAAGTCCGTGGCGGTCCTCTCCAACGGCGCGCGGCCCAACTTCGGGGTCTCGTTCGCCGGCGCGGGCGACCTCACCGGGGACTCCTACGACGACGTGGCGGTGGGCAGCACCGGCGGGGTGGAGATCTACCGGGGGTCGCCTTCCGAGGCTGAGGTGGGGACCCTGCCCATCTCCGTCAGTCCGGCCAACGGGTCGGTGCAGTTCGGGATCGGACTGGCCCCGGCGTACTGAGGCGGGCGCCCGCCATTTCCGGTAAAACGCGGCCCGGGCACCCGGGAGGGCCCGCGCCATGCCGAGCTACGAGCTCACCATCAACGGCAAGAAGCGAAAGGTCACCGGACCGGAAGACATGCCGCTGCTGTGGGTCCTCAGGGACTTGCTGGGCATGACGGGCACCAAGTTCGGGTGCGGCCTGGGCCAGTGCCGCGCCTGCACCGTGCACGTGGACGGGGAGGCGGTGCCCAGCTGCCAGTTCCCGGTGTCGTCGGTGGCGGGGAAGAAGATCACCACCATCGAGGGGTTGTCCGCCCCCGGCGCGGCGCTGAATCCGGTGCAGCAGGCGTGGCTGGAGGAGGACGTGCCGCAGTGCGGGTACTGCCAGCCCGGGCAGATCATGAGCGCGTGCGCGCTGCTGGCGAAGAACCGCGCGCCCACGGACGCGGACATCGACACGGCGATGTCCGGGAACATCTGCCGCTGCGGCGCGTACAGCGGCATCCGCCGCGCGATCCACCGCGCCGCGGAGTCCATGGCGAAGACGGGGTCCTCGCGATGAGCGCTTCCCTTCGATTCGGACGGCGGAAGTTCCTCGCGGGCGGCGGCGGCCTGGTGCTGGCGTTCACGCTCACCCGCGCCGGGAAGGCCAGCGCGGCGGGAAAGGCGAAGGAGCCCGGCGCGGCGCTGGAGCAGCAGGGCTACCTGCGCATCGGCGAGGACGACTCGGTCACCGTCATCATCCCGGAAGCCGAGATGGGCCAGGGCGTCGTCACCTCGTTCGCGATGGTGGTGGCGGACGAGGTCGGCGTCCCCCTGGACAAGGTGCGCACCGAGTTCGCCCCGGTGGACGAGGCGCGCTACGGCCGGCAGGTGACCGGCGGGAGCCGCAGCATCCGCACCCGCTACAAGTCGCTGCGCGACGCCGGCGCCGCCGCCCGCGAGCTGCTCGTCGCCGCCGCGGCCCAGGGCTGGAAGGTGGAGCCGTCCACCTGCCGGATCGCCGGAGGGAAGGCGATGGGCCCCGAGGGGAAGACCTCCTCGCTCGGGAAGCTGGTCAAGGCCGCCTCGAAGCTCCCGGCCCCGGCGAAGCCGGCGTGGAAGCCGGACGACCAGCTCCAGCTGATCGGCAAGCCCACCGCGCGGCTGGACGCGCCGGCCAAGATCCGCGGCGAGGCCACCTACGGCATCGACGTCCGGCTGCCCGGGATGCTCCAGGCGGTGGTGGCGCGGAGCCCGTCGTTCGGCGGCACCGTGAAGCGCTTCGACGCCGCCAAGGCGAAGGCGGTGCCGGGCGTGCGGCAGGTGGTGCAGATCCCGTCCGGCGTGGCGGTGATCGCCGACCACTTCTGGGCCGCGAAGACCGGCCGCGAGGCGCTGGAGGTGGAGTGGAACGAGCCCAACGCCGCGCTCTCCTCCGAGGGCATCCGCGCCCAGATGGAGAAGCTGGCCCCCACCGGCCAGGAGGCGGCCAAGCGCGGCGACCCGGAGAAGGTGCTGGCGGGCGCCAAGCAGAAGCTGGAGGCGGTGTACGAGGTCCCGTACCTCGCGCACGCGACGATGGAGCCGCTCAACGCCACCGCGGACGTGAAGGCCGACCGAGCGGAGATCTGGGCGCCGACCCAGGCCCCCGGGTTCGTCCGCGGCGGCGCCGCGCGGATCACCGGGCTGGCCCCGGAGCGCATCCAGGTGCACCCGACGTTCCTGGGCGGCGGGTTCGGCCGCAAGGCGCAGACCGACTACACCGACGAGGCGGTGCACTGCTCGAAGGCGGCGGGCAAGCCGGTGCAGGTGATCTACACGCGCGACGACGACATGGCCGCGGCCTGGTACCGGCCGGCGTCGTACCACCGGCTGGCGGGCGCGCTGGACGCGCAGGGATGGCCGGCGGCGTGGGTCCACCAGATCACCAGCCCGTCGATCATGGCCTCCTTCTCGGGGTTCGGACCGAAGTCCGGGAACGGGGTCGACATGACGTCCGTGTCGGGCGCGGCCGACCTGGCGTACGCCATCCCGAACTTCCGGGTGACCTGCGCGCAGGTGGACCTCCCCATCTCCGTCTGGTTCTGGCGCTCCGTCGGCCACAGCGTCAACCCGTACGTCGCGGAGTGCTTCTTCGACGAGCTGGCGCGGCTGGGGAAGAAGGACCCGCTGGAGGCGAGGCTCCGGCTGCTGGGGGACCACCCTCGCTACACGCGGGCGCTGCAGGCGGCGGCGGAGAAGATCGGCTGGGGCAAGCCGGCTCCCGGCGGCACCGGGCGCGGGCTGGCGGTCGCGGAGTGCTTCGGCAGCATCGTCGCGCAGGCCGCGGAGGTGGCGCTGGAGGGGAACACGCCGCGCGTGCTGCGCGTCGCCTGCGCGCTGGACTGCGGCAAGGTGGTGAACCCGAGGACCATCACCGCGCAGCTGGAGAGCGGGATCGTCTACGGGCTCTCCGCGGCGCTGTACGGGCAGATCACGCTCGAGGGTGGGCGCCCGGTGCAGCGGACGTTCGCCGACTACCCGGTGGTGCGGATGAACGTCATGCCGAAGATCGAGACGGTGGTGCTCCAGAGCGACGAGCCGCACGGCGGCGTCGGCGAGCTGGGCACCCCGCCCGCGGCGCCCGCGGTGGTCAACGCGTTGGCGGCGCTCACGGGGAAGCCGATCCGGAAGCTGCCGCTGACCTGATCTCCCTCGCCTTCGCCTCCGCCAGGGGCGCCCGCTTGGGCGCCTTCACCCACTGGTCGAGCCATCCGAGGACCTCCTGGTGCCACCGCAGCGAGTTCTGCGGTTTGAGCACCCAGTGGTTCTCGTCCGGGAAGGAGACGTACCTCGACGGGATCCCCCGGCGCTGGAGCGCGGTGAAGGCCCCCATCCCCTGCGTCTCCGGCAGCCGGTAATCCAGCGACCCGTGGATGACCAGCATGGGCGTCTTCCAGTTCTTCACGTACTCCACCGGGTTGAACTTCGAGAACGCCTCCGGGTTGTCCCAGGGCGTCCCCCCCATGTCCCACTCCGCGAACCACAGCTCCTCCGTCTCGAAATACGCGGCGCGGGTGTCGAAGATCCCGTCGTGGCAGACCAGCGCCTTGAAGCGGTCGGTGTGCCCGGCGATCCAGTTGATCATGTACCCGCCGTAGGACGCCCCGAGCGCGCCCACCCGGCTCCCATCCAGGAACGGGTACTTCGCCAGCGCCGCGTCCAGCCCCTTCATCAGGTCTTCGAACGGCGCCCCGCCCCAGTCCTTCGCGATGGAGTCGGTGAACGCCTGCCCGTACCCGGTGGACCCGTGGAAGTCGATGAACACCACCGCGTACCCCGCGCCCGCGTACGACTGGGGGTTCCACCGGTAATGGAAGTGGTCCCCGAACGACCCCTCCGGCCCGCCGTGGATGAGGAACGCCACCGGGTACTTCTGGCCGGCGCGGAAGTTGGCGGGCTTCATCACGTACCCGTGCACCGTCTCGTCCTTCGCGCCCTTGAAGGAGAACTGCTCATAGTCGCCCATCTGGACCGCCCGCAGGCGCTCGGCGTTGAGGCTGGTGACGTTCTCCAGCGCCCCGCCCGCCACCCGCGAGATGGAGCGCAGCTCGGCGGGCATCTTCAGCGTGTCGAGCGAGAAGACCACCCGATCGCCCGCGGCGCGCGGCGAGTCGGCGTTGCCCTTCTCCCACAGCGTGGTCACCTGTCCGCCGGCCACGTCCACGGTGAAGAGCGCGTTGTTTCCCATCTGTTCGGCGGTGACGTAGAGCGTCTTCGAGTCCGGCGAGAAGGCCAGGTCCCCCGGCGAGCGGTCCCAGCCCTCGGTGAGGACGCGCGCCTTCATCGTCTTGCGATCCACCACCACGATGCGCCGCCGGTCCGCCTCCGCGCCGGGCCGCTTCATCGCCAGGTAGACCAGCATCGTCCCGTCAGGCGAGTAGAGCGGCGTCCCGTCGGCGGCGCGGTTGTCCGAGGTGATCGACCTCGGCGGGGACTTGCCGCTGGCCGGCACCACGTAGACGTTGAGGTCGGTGGACCAGGCGGCGTCGCGGGTGAGCGCGTGCCCGGTGAAGGCCACCTCGTTGCCGTCCGGCGAGACGTCGAACGCCTCCGAACCGCCGAACGGCTTCGGCGGGCAGTCCACCTCCATCCCGGCCATCAGGTCCACGGGCGCGGCGGCGCTCCCCGGCGTCACCACGAAGAGGTGGCTGCGCTTGCCGTCCTCCCACTCGTCCCAGTGGCGGAAGAGGAGCTTGTCGTAGCCGCGCGCCTTCACCTTGCTCTTCCGCTGCTCCTCCTCGCGCTTGGCGGTGGCGTCCAGCGTGGTCGCCGCCGGCAGGTCCGGGAACACGTCCATGGCCACCAGCAGGCGCTTGCCGTCCGGGAAGACGGCGAAGGCGTTCACGTCCCCGGGCAGCCTGGTGACCTGCTCCGCCTCGCCGCCGTCCACCGGGATCCGCCACACCTGGCTGGTGTCGCCCTGGCGGCCGGAGAGGAAGTAGACGGACCTGCCGTCCGGGGCCCAGCGGCCCTGGGTGTCGCTGGCGGGGCTGGTGGTGAGGTGCTTCAGCCCGCGGCCGTCCACCCCCGCCATCCACAGGTCCGACCGGCGCCGGTTCTCCTCCAGGTTCAGCTCGCTGACCGCGAACACCACCTGCTTGCCGTCCGGGGAGACCTCCGGGTCGGAGACGCGGTGGAAGGAGATCAGGTCCTGCGTGGTGAAGGGGTGGGGCGCGCCGTCGGCGGCGGGCGCGGCGGCGAGCAGGAGCAGGGCGGCGGCGGTGAGCACGGTCGGTCCTCCGGAGGGCGGCGCACTCCACCACAAGGAGCTCTCCGGCGGGAGTCAAAGCGGTGCGGCCAGTGGCCCGGCCCGCGCGCCCGCCCGCCCAGCGAGCGCGCGGCGGCCCGTGCGCTGCCCGGCCGCCGGACAGGCCCCACATTGGCGCGCGGGAGGGGACATGCGACGCGGCGGACCCTGGGTGTCGGCGGCCGGAGCGGGCGTGCTGGTGGCGGGTGGAGCGGCGGCGTACGGGCTGAGCGCCTCGCGCGGCCGGTCCCGGCGGCGGTCCGTCCCCGAGGACGCCGCCGGGCGCGCCACCCGCGAGGCCCGCCACCGCGACAAGGTGGACCGCGTCGCCGCGCAGCTCCGCGCGCACCGCGGCCCGGGCCCGCTGTCGTTCAAGAAGCGCGCGGTCTCCCACGAGGTGCCCAAGAGCGGCGACCTCCGCCACCGCGACCGGAAGATCGACCTCTCCGACCTGGACGAGATCCTCCACGTCGACCCGGTCCGCCGCACCTGCGTCGCCGAGCCGGGCGTCGCCTTCGTGGACCTGGTGGAGGCCACCCTGCGCCACGGCCTGGTGCCGGTGGTGGTGCCGGAGCTGAAGACCATCACCGTGGGCGGCGCGGTCGCCGGCTGCTCGCTGGAGTCCACCTCCTTCTACTCGGGCGGCTTCCACGACAGCTGCCTGGAGTACGAGGTGATCACCGCCCGCGGCGAGGTGCTCACCTGCACCCGGGAGAACGAGCACCGCCTCCTGTTCGAGATGATGCACGGCGCGTTCGGGACGCTCGGCGTCCTCTCCCGGCTCACCTTCAAGCTCATGCCGGCCAGGCCCTTCGTGCGCGTCCAGTACGAGAAGCACGCCACGCTCGACTCGTACCTGGCGTCCATCCGCCGCCACGCGGAGCTCAGGGACGCGGACTTCATGGACGGCATCATCCACTCGCCGGCGGAGCTGGTCCTCAGCATGGGCCACTTCACCGACGAGGCGCCCTACGCCCACCGCTACGACTGGATGCGCATCTACCCGGACAGCACGCGGACGCGCACCGAGGACTACCTCCGCACCGCGGACTACTTCTACCGGTACGACCGCGGCGTCACCAACGTCCACCCGCGGTCGTTCCCGGGCCGGCTGCTGTTCGGAAAGCTCCTCTCCTCCTCGCGGGTGCTCTGGCTGGCGGACCGCTTCCACTGGCTGCTCGGGCGCTTTCCACCGCCGGTGACGGTGGACGTGTTCGTCCCGTACTCGCGGGCGGCGGAGTTCCTGGGCTGGTACCGCGAGGCCGTGGGCCACTTCCCGCTGTGGTGCGTGCCCTACCGCATCGACCGCCCCTACGCCTGGCTGTCCGACCGGTTCGTGGCCGGCATGCGCGACGACCTCTTCCTGGACCTCGCCATCTACGGCTTCCACCCGGCGCCGGGGGCCAACCCCTACCGCCTGCTGGAGGAGAAGCTGATGGAGATCGGCGGCGTGAAGACGCTGATCTCCACCAACCTCTACTCCGAGGAGGAGTTCTGGCGGACCTGGAACCGCCCCAACTACGAGGCGGTCAAGGGGCGGGTGGACCCGGACAACCGCCTGCGCGGCCTCTACGAGAAGATGTGCCGGGCCGCCCAGGGGGTGGGGTAGCCCCACTCACGGGCTCACCGCTCGCAGGCGAAGGCGGCGCCGTACCCCAGGAAGTGGAGCAGCTGCACCTCTCCGTCGCGCAGGCCCACCGCGAGCACCTTCCGGCCGCAGCTCTTGAGCCAGGCCCCCAGCCCGGCCAGCGCCACGCCGGTGACCTCGGCGTCGGAGAAGTCGACCCGCAGGGCGCCCTCGGCGGGGGTGTTCTTCAACCTGGCCTGGAGGGCGATGGCGGCGGGGAGATCGAAGGGGCCCCGCAGAGTCACTGCTTCCATGAATTACCTCGAATTCTATATGAATTCGTATTCCAAGTCTAATCATCGCCCCGCCGCCCGGCAGCCCCCCGCGCCGCCGGCCTTGCCAGCGCTTTTCCCGCTGTGCTTCGTTCTCTTCCGGACCCGACGACGCGGTGCGGAGGTGGCGATGGTTCGCGGCAACGTTGGCTGGCGGATGGCGCTGTGGGGAGTGGCGGCGGCGGTGGTGCTGTCGGCGTGCCCCCCGCCCAGGTACGACCCGAAGATGGAGGTCGCCTCCGCCGACTGGAGCCAGCAGCTCGGCACCTTCATCACCGACACCGAGAGCAAGGCCGGCACGCCGGAGGGTGAATACGCGGCCAGCAAGCAGTTCTACGAGGACTTCCAGAACAAGATCGGCGGTCAGATCGCCAACACCAAGGCGGAGGGCGGCAGCGCGCGCTCGGTGGAGATCATGGAGCTGCTGTCCAAGGACGTGGAGAACCTGCGCAAGCTCCACGAGGCCGGCGGGAAGGCCGGGCTCACCAAGGAGGTAGGCGAACCGGCGCGCGCGGCCCTCGAGACCGAGCTGCGCGCCATGGCCAAGCTGCAGTCCGAGCTCCGGTCGGGCAACGACAACCCCTGATCCCCCTCGACTTTCCCCGGAGCGAAAACGATGGCCCTCGACGTGAAACAACTCGCGAACGACCTGCTGGCCAGGCTGAAGCCCATCCTCGGCCAGCGCTGGCTCGAGCTGCAGCCGTACGCCACGCAGGAGGCCGCGAAGATAGCGGCCGTGGTGGCGAAGATCGAGCTGGACAAGGTGAACGGAGTCATCACCGAACAGCAGGCCGCCATCCTGTTCGACATGCAGAAGAACGCCTCGGCGGCGGTGTTCGCCGTGATCAAGGGCGTGGGCCAGACCGTGGCGTGGGAGGCGCTGTCCGCCGCGCTGGAAGCGCTCAAGGACCCCATCAACCAGGCGCTGGGCTTCAAGCTGCTCTAGCCACATCAGGAGAGGAACGCCTCCAGTCCTGGCGCGCGCTCGCCGCGGCGCAGGCGAAGGATCTGCTCGTCGGGGTGGAGCGCGTCTTCTGCCAAACCATTCATGGAAGGGGCCTCCGGGGAACCCTCCCGGCAACTCCCTGATTCCTGGGCGCCGCCTCCCGCCGCCGTTCACTTCCGGTCTTCGCCTGGGACCGGCGGACGACAGACGGCACCTCGAGGCCCGTGCGACATGCCGGGGCCACCCTCACACCCTCACCCCGAGGTCAGCCATGCAAGCCGTCGTGCTGCAGCAGAAGTCGGTGCGCGTCGAGCAGGTCGAGGACCCGCGCCTGGAGAAGCCGACCGACGTGGTGGTGCGCATCACCTCCACCGGCATCTGCGGGAGCGACCTGCACATGTACGAGGCGCGCACGCCCGCCGGGCCGGGGTTGGTGATGGGCCACGAGAACATGGGGGTGATCGAGCAGGCGGGCCTGGCGGTGACCGGCCTGCGCAAGGGCGACCGGGTGGTGATGCCCTTCAACGTCGCCTGCGGCACCTGCTTCAACTGCGCGCGCGGGGAGACGAGCGCCTGCCTCACCGCCAACCCGGACGACGCGCACGCCGCCTACGGCTACGCGGGGATGGGCCCGTTCCGCGGCGGGCAGGCGGAGCTGCTGCGGGTGCCGTTCGCGGACTTCAACTGCCTCAAGCTCCCCGGCTACCCGGGCGACGACATGGAGGACGACTTCCTCCTCCTCTCCGACGTCTTCCCCACCGGCTACCACGCCACCGAGCTGGCGGGGGTGCAGCCCGGCTCGACGGTAGCGGTGTTCGGGGCGGGGCCGGTGGGCCTGCTCGCCGCCTACAGCTCGCAGCTGCGCGGCGCCGCCGAGGTGTACGTGGTGGATTCGGTGAAGGAGCGGCTGGCGAAGGTGCGGGAGATGGGCGCCATCCCCATCGACTTCACCCAGGGCAGCCCGGCGAAGCAGATCAAGGACCTGCGGCGGAAGAACCCGCTCATCACCGGGGCGATGCGGCCGGGCGAGGAGAAGATGATCGGCGTCTCCTGCGGCATCGACGCGGTGGGGTACCAGGCGCGCGACATCCGCGACCCGTCGCGCGAGAACCCGTCCCAGGTGCTCACCGAGCTGGTCGAGGTGGTCAACCCCACCGGGCGGATCGGCATCGTGGGCGTGTACCTCGCGCCCGACCCCGGCGCGGCGAGCCAGGACGCGCGCCAGGGCCGGCTGCTGCTCCCGTGGGCGGACGTCTTCGACAAGGGGATCACCGTGGGCTGCGGCCAGTGCCCGGTGAAGCGGTACGACGTCTTCCTCCGCGACCTGATCATCGCCGGGAGGGCGCGGCCCAGCTTCATCGTCAGCCACCGGCTCCCGCTCGGCGCCGCGCCGGACGCGTACCAGAAGTTCGACCGGCGCGCGGACGGCTACACCAAGGTCATCCTCAAGCCGTCGATGCGGATGCCCGGCGCGCGCGCGTGAGCGGGGCCGGCGCTACGGCGCGCCCCGGCCGGCGCGGATCTCCCGGACCACCTCGTTGAGCAGGCGCGTGTAGTCCGTGCCCTCGTGGACGAACTTGAGGTCGGGCGTGTTGAACGCCCCGGCCTGGTACGCCTCCTCGATGAACTGGGCCTGCTGCTCCGGGCCCCACTTCTCCCACGGCTTGCCGGTGGCGCGCTGCCAGTTGTACGCCTCGTGCGTCCCCTTGGAGAGCTGGTCGTGGACGGAGTCGGGCGCGTAGCGCGCGGCGCCGTGCTGGCGCTGCCAGGCGTGGAGCGACTCGTGCACCAGCGACCAGGTCGGCGGCGGATCCGCGAAGCGTCCGCCCCGCGGGTAGTTGATGGTGGTGCGCCCGTTCGACATGGGCACCGCGACCGGCCGGTCGTCCTTCGTCATCATGTTGTTGGTGCCGATGGCGAGGTCGATCTTCGTGTAGTCGAGCGAATTGCCGAAGATCTTCTTCAGCTCCGCGACCTCGTTCGCCTTGAGCGGCCGGGCCGGCACGCCGGTGCCGTTGAAGGCCAGGCCCGCGTCCAGCGCCGAGGCCGCCTTGTTGTTCCAGCCGGGCGGGAGCGCCTTCAGCCCGGTGGACTGGTCGAGGTCGTCGATCAGGTTGTTGGCGACGACGCCGATCTCCATCAGGTGCTTCGCCGCCGCGGAGTCCTTCAGCCACACCACGCCCTCGGTGGCCAGGCCGTAGAGGCCGTCCAGGATGGGGTCCCGCGCGTCGGCCTTGGCGTCGCGCTTCGGCTCATCCACCGCCAGATCGCCCTTGGCCAGCGCGTCCAGGCCTTCCTTGCCGAAGAGCTTCTTGGCGTGGGCCTCCACGTCCTGCCGCTTCTCTGGATCCAGGATGTTCGCCTTGCCCAGCTCGTAGTTCAGCAGCCGCTGGCGGCCGCCGGCGTCCCGCTCCAGGGACAGCCGGTGCTTGAAGCGCTCCGAGCCCACGTAGTCCATCTGCTTCTGGAACCGGTCCTTGTTCCCGTCGATGGCGGCGCGCCGGGCGTCTCCGTCGTTGCCGGCGGCGCGGAGGTCCTTCGCGGCCTGCACCACCTCCTGGTGCTCCACCGGGGACCACCCCAGCGTCTTGCGGAGCGCGCCCACCTCGTAATCCATCCCGTTCTTCTTGATGGCGTCCACCACCCGCGAGCGCTGCTCCGGGCTGAGCCCGTCGAAGCGCCTGGGCTCCACCAGGCCCATGGCCGCGGCGACCTTGGCCCGGTTGGCCGGGCTGTCGGAGCCGTGCTGGAGCACCGCGTCCATGTAGCCGGCGATGTGCCTGGGGTCGTCGGAGGCGGCCAGCATCTTGAGCGCCGCCACGTCGCCCTCCTCCATCTTCGGCGCCAGCTTGGCGATCGCGTCGCCGTCGCGGAGCTGCCCGAAGATCTTCGCCTTGTCCTCCTTGGACAGGTTCGGCATCGCCTGCGACAGGGTGAACATGGACTGCATGGCCGCCTTGCCCTGCGACGGGTCCATCCGGTCCGCCAGGAGCTGCGCGTCGTTCTTGTCGAGGAACGGGGCGATCTTCCGCATCTCGCGGGCGGCCTGCTCGGCGCTGCCGTTGGTGACCAGCGCGCCGCGGAGCGCGTCCCGCACCGCCGTCACGCGGCTGTCGTCCGCGGAGAGCGCCGGCTTGCCGTCCGCGCCCTTCTTCTCCGTCAGCCCGTAGCCGGCCCGGCCCAGCGCGGCGAGCGCGTCGCTCTTCGCCCTGGGGTCGGAGGTCCCGCGGTAGACCGAGTCCAGCGCCTTGATGGCGTCGGTGGCGGTGTGGCGCGAGCCGTCCAGCGCGCCGTCCACCAGCGCCTTGTTCACCATGCCCGCGCGCGGGTCCCACCGGTCCTTCGCGTTCAGCCCGGTGTCGCGCAGCGCGTCCCAGGCGCCCGGGGTTCCGGCCATCCCCGCGTCCTTCAGCCCGTTCACCGCGGCCTGGTAGCGCGCGTCGTTGCGCTCGGTGAATTTCTCCTGGCCGATGCCGCCCAGGATCTGCACCGCCGGCCTGGCGCCCTCCTGGCCGGAGGCGGCGGCCTTCCCCAGGGTCCGCACCGCCGCGGCCCGCGCGTCCTGGGTGAGGGTGGAGTTTTGCTGCGCGGTATCGAGCGCCTGCAGCGTCTTCGCGTCGCCCTTGTTGGCGTCGCCCTGGACCGCCCCGGCGGCCCTGGTCACCGAGGCCGGCTCGGGCTGCTTCGAGCCCAGCACCACCCGGGCGAGGTCCCGCTGGGTCGCCTCGTCACCCGCGCCGGCGTTGAACAGCGCCTCGGACGCTTTCTGAGCGGGCTCCTGGGCGTGGCGGACGGGCAGGCGCACGCCGGTCGCCGCCAGCTTCCGCGCCGCGTCGTCGGACCCGGAGCCCAGCGCGATCAGCGCCTGCTGCGCGTCCTTGTTGCCGCCCTTCCCCGCCTGGTGGAGTTGGTCCACGCCGTCCTTGGCCATCTGGTTCAGCGCGGCCTGCGCGCCGTTGCTCGCCGGTCCCAGCTTCTCCAGCCGCGGGATGTCGTCCGGCGTGAACCGCCCGGCGTCGTGCATCAGCCACGCGGCCTTGTCCCGGTCCTGGAACGGCACCATCCCGTTGTCGATGGCGGCGCGCATCGCGCGGTTGGCCATCTCCCGCTCGGCCCCGTCGCGCGAATTCAGGCCCCGCTTGACGACGTCGGCCGTTTCCTTGCCGTCGCCGGCGCCCTGCAGCGACGCGCCCTTGAGCATGCGCCGGTAGTCGTCCGCGCCCCAGCGCCCATTCGGCGGGCCCAGCCGCGCCAGCACGTCCGTCGCGCGCGCGGCGGACTTGCCGTCCATGGTGATCTCCCGGCGCGGGTCATTGGCCTGCATCCGCTCCGTGGGCGCGCCCTGGTCCGCGACGCGCTTGAGCTCCGTCTGCACGCGGTCGCGCTGCTCCTGGTTGGGGCCGGCGCCCACCCTCGTGAGCAGGTCCTGCGCCTTCCCGCCGACCATGGGGGAGGCGTTGCCCAGCGTGTTGGCCAGCGCGCGGATCTCCGTCGGACCCAGCGCGCCGGGCCGGTTGCCCAGCTGCTGGATGGCGTTGGCGCGGAGCTGCTGGTCGTTCCCCAGGCCCGCCGTGGCGGCCGGGTTGGACGCGACGTACGCCAGGACGTTGGTGGCGTCCGGGTGGTTGATCTTCCCCAGCGCGTCGATGGAGTCCTTCGCGGTCTGGAACCCTCCCTGGCCCCCCTGCGCCGAGGCCAGCCGCTCCGCCTCCTTGCGCACCGCCGGGTGCAGCGCCGCGGTGGCCTGCGGCGAGCCGTCGAACAGCGGCGCCACGGGCTGCTGCGGCGCGGGCGGAGCACCGACTCCAGCATTCGGTGCTCCGCCGCGCGCCGGTCCCTGACCCTGGCCGGCCGGCTCGAAGCCGTCGGCGAACGACATCGGCTGCTGCGGGGCCTGTGGCGCGCTCTCCGGCGTCGGTGCGGACGCCGGGTCGCTTCCTGCGTCTACGCCGGATGAAGCTGGTTCCGGCGACGAGACGGGTTCGGATTCAGGCCAGTTGGTGCCAACGTCGTCGACAGGGGAGATCCCCATTGAACACGCCTCCAGGTCGTGTTCCCTTGGGGGTAGGGAGATTGGTGTCGCTGTAGGGATTCTCGGTTGATGAGGAACCGGAGTTTCCGGTCCCGATCATTTTTTTCAGGGCTTGGCCCAGCCGCGGAGGCGATCCAGCAAGCCGCCGCCCTCCGAAGGCGGCGCCGAAGCCGCGGGCCCCGCGGCGGATTTCACGGCGTTGGGGCCCTTCGCCGCGGACGCGGCCTGGTCCAGCTCCGCCGCGACCTGCTCCAGCGTGCCCAGGAGCATGGTCCTGGGGGAGAGCGACGCCCCGGTCTGGCTCTTCACCTCGCCGAGGACCTGGAAGCAGAGCAGCGAGTACCCGCCCAGGTCGAAGAAGTTCTCGTAGACCCCGACCCGCGGCAGCTGGAGCGCCTTCTGCCACAGCCCGGCGAGCAGCTTCTCGCTGGCGGTTCGCGCGGGCTGGAACTCGTGCCCGCCGGTGCGCGCGAACGGCGAGGGGAGCTTGTCGTCGTCCACCGTCCCCTTCGGCGTCTTGGGCATCGACTCCAGCTCGATGAAGATCTGCGGCGTCACCCCGGTGGCCTTGCGCGACAGCGTGCGCAGCTCCGTCTCGGTGAACATCTCGCCGGTCTTGCCCGCGACGTAGGCGACCAGCTTCTCCTCGCCGTCCTTGTCCGTGAGGCACCGCACCGCCGCGTCCGCCACGCCGGCGTGCGAGGCCATGGCCTTGGCCATCTTGTCGATGGGCGTGGGCCGGCCGCGGAACTGGACCTGGCCGTCCAGCCAGCCCAGGTGCTCCAGGGTGTCGTCGGCGAGGAAGCGCACGCGCTCGGAGGTGGCGGTGTCGCCCATCACCAGCCGGCCCGGCGCGTTGATCGGCGCCGTCTCCTGCCCGGCGTCCAGCACGCGCACCGGCACGCCGGAGAGCGGCCGCCCGAACAGCGCGCGGCCGTCGCGGCGCGTCTCCACCCGGCCCGCCGCCACCGGCACGCCCACCGCCTCCGGCACCAGCACGGCGAAGGCGGGAGCCAACCGCGCGGCGAGCGCGGCGCTCAGCTTCTTCGACGGGTGCCCGGTGCACAGCAGCTTGGCGTCCGGGTGCTTGGCGTGCAGCTCCGCCATGTTCGCCGAGTGCGCCAGCACCACGGTGGGCCTGGCGCCGCCGGTGGCCGCGCCCGAGGCGCCGGCGAGCAGCGCCGGCATCCACCAGGCGTCCTGGCCCACCTCGATGCCGTCCCAGAGGTTGTCCAGCGCGGCGATCCCGGCGCGGCCGGCGAGGCTGAGGAAGCTCCGCGCCAGCAGCCGGTGCGAGACGGTGGTCTCCCCCGCGCGCAGCGCCGGCGCGTCGCCCGCGGGCTCGGGGCCCGGGTCGCCGAGGTTGAGAGGCGTCTCCCCGGGCTTGATCTCCACCTCCGCCGGCCCCAAGGCGGCGAGCACGCCTCCCGCGCGCAGCACGCCCAGCACGGCCGCGGCGCGCTCCGGCGACGGCGGGAGCTTCACCGCCACCGCCTTGCCGCGCCCGCCCTTCTGCGCGACCAGCCGCGCCCAGCCCTCGGCTGCCTTGGCCAGCGCGCTGGAGCGCTGCTCCAGGCCCTCGAACAGGGTGTTGGCGCCCTCCTCGCCCGGGTCGGCCCAGTCCGCGAGCTGCTTGCGCTCGTCGTCCGGGAGGATGGGCATGTGCAGCGCGGGCCGGTTCGGGTCCTTGAGCACCTCGCCCAGCAGCGTCTCCAGCTGCCTCAGCAGCCGGCGCATCGACTCCGGCTTGTAGAGGTCGGTGGAGTAGTTGAGCATCGCCAGCAGCCCGCCCTGGTTGCGCTGCATGGTCCAGAGCATCATCTCGTTGGCGGCGTTCGGCGGGCGGGTGTGCAACTGCTTCACCTCCAGGTCGCCGAATCTCGTCGGGCGGCCGCGCGCGTCCTGGAGCGAGAAGAAGGCGCGCACCAGCGGGGGCTTGATGCCCAGCCGCTCCACCGGCACGTCCTGGTTGGAGAACGCGTCCAGGATCTGCTCCTTGGTGGCGTGGAGCAGCTGGAGGAACGTCATCTTGTCGTCCAGCTGGGTGCGCAGGAGCACGTTGTTGGTGAACGGGCCGATCACGTCCTCCAGCTCCGGCCGGGAGCGCGCGCGGGTGGGCACGCCGACCAGCATGTCCCGCTGCCCGGAGAGCCTGGCGAGGATGACGCTGAACGCCGCGAACACCACCGCGAAGAGCGTGGTGCCCTCGCGCTGGGCCAGCGCGACCAGCGCGTCCTGCAGCTCCTGGGCGATCTCGATCCCCTCGTTGGCGCCGGCGGAGGAGCGCGACCCCTGGCGCGGCGAGTCCGTGGGGAAGTCCAGCGGCGGGACGTCCTCCTTCAGCTTCTCCTGCCAGAACTTCGCCTGGCGCTCCACCTCGTCCGAGGCGAGGAACTGCTGCTGCCAGACGGAGAAGTCGTAGTAGCTGACCGGCAGCGGCGGCAGGGGGTTCGGCTTCCCCTGGGCGAAGGCGACGTAGAGCGCCGACATGTCCTTGAGGAACAGGTCGAAGGACCAGCCGTCCCAGGCGAAGTTGTGGACGCACAGCAGCAGCTCGTGCTCCTTCTCGCTGCGCTTCATCAGCATCAGCCGGATGGGCGGCTCCCAGTCCAGGTCGAACGGGCGCATCCCGTAGTCCTGCAGCACGGCGATGGCGCGGTCGTCCTGGCCGGAGGGCGGGAGCGCGGAGACGTCCAGCTCGTCGAGGCGGAGCTGGCGGTCCGGGCTCACCATCACCACCTGCCGCCCGCCCGCCTCCACGCGCAGCGTGCTCCGCAGCGTCTCGTGGCGGGCGACCAGCGCGGCGAAGGCCTTGCGGATGGCGTCCAGGTTCAGCGCGCCGCCCAGCCGCCACTTGGCGCACAGCGCGTGCACCTGGCGGGTGCCCGGGTCCATCTCCTCCAGCAGCACCAGGCGCGCCTGCGACACCGAGAGCGGGGCGGTGTTCCCGGCCGGCCGCTTCGGGATGGCGGTGGGCCCGGCCTCCGCGGTCCCCTTGGAGGCGTCCACCAGCTTGGCCAGCTTCTCCACCGTGGGCGCTTCGAAGATCTTCCGGAAGGAGAGCTGCGCCCCGAACCTCTGGCGCACGCGCGAGAGCAGCTGCGAGGCGAGCAGCGAGTGGCCGCCGAGGGCGAAGAAGTCGTCGGTGGCGCCCACCCGGCCCAGGGCGAGGATCTGCTGCCAGATCTCCGCCAGCCCGCGCTCGGTGTCGGTGCGCGGGGCGACGTAGGCGTCGGAGAGGCCGGCCGAGGTGTCCGGCGCCGGGAGCGCCTTGCGGTCGATCTTCCCGCTGGGCGTGAGCGGCATCCGGTCCAGCTTCACCAGGTGCGCCGGGACCATGTACTCGGGCAGCGTCTTCTTCAGGTGCGCGCGCAGGTCGGAGTCGGTGACGGACTGGCCCACGTGCTGGACCACGTAGCCGACGAGCCGGACGTCGTCCGCCTTGAACTCGCGGGCGATGACGGCCGCCTGCTTCACCGCCGGGTGCTGGGTGAGCTGGTCCTCGATCTCCCCCAGCTCGATGCGGAAGCCGCGCATCTTGATCTGGTTGTCGTTGCGGCCCAGGCACTCCACGTTGCCGTCGCGCTGGTAGCGCACCAGGTCGCCGGTCCGGTACAGCATCCCCTCGCCGAACGGGTTGGGGACGAAGCGGTCCCGGGTCAGCTCCGGCCGGCCCAGGTAGCCCAGCGTCACCCCGCGCCCGCCGATGTACAGCTCGCCGATGACCCCCAGCGGCGCGCGCTGGCGCTGCGCGTCCAGGATGTAGAGCTGGGTGTTGGCCACCGGGGTGCCGATGAGGATCTTCTCCACCGGCGCCTTCACCTCGTAGAAGGTGGACCACACGGTGGTCTCGGTGGGGCCGTAGCCGTTCCACACGCTGGGCACGCGCTTGACCAGCTCGATGGCCAGGTCCTTGGGCATCGCCTCGCCGGTGCACACGCACCTCTTCAGGTCGCCGCCCGTCCAGCCGGCGGAGAGCAGCAGCCGGTAGGTGGCGGGGGTGGCGTCCATGAAGGTCGCGCCGGAGGACTTGAGCAGGGCGAGGAGGCGGCCGCCGTCGGAGGCCACCTCGCGGGAGGCGATCTCCACCGTGGCGCCCACGGTGAACGGGAGGATCAGCTCGGAGACGGCGATGTCGAAGGAGAGCGTGGTGACGGCGAGGACGGTGTCCTGCTCGGTGAGGCCGGGCGTCTTCTGGCAGGAGGCGACGATGTTGACGACGGAGCGGTGCGGGACCTGCACGCCCTTGGGCTTGCCGGTGGAGCCGGAGGTGTAGATGACGTAGCAGACGTCCTCGACCTGCGCGTCGTCCGCGGAGGGGGCCAGCGGCGGCGCCTCGGCGGGGAGCTCCTCCACCAGGACCAGGTGCTTGGCCTTCAGCTCCAGCTCGGAGGCCACCGACTTCTGGGTGACGACGACGTCGAGCTGGCCGTCCTCCACCATGAAGGCGAGGCGGTCCTTCGGGTAGCCCGGGTCGAGCGGCACGTAGCCCGCGCCCGACTTCAGGATGCCGTAGAGGCCCACCAGCATCTCCGGGCTGCGCTCCACCGCCAGGCCGACGCGCTGGCCGCGCTTGACGCCCAGCCCGCGCAGCTTGGTGGCCAGCGCGTTGGCGCGCGCGTCCCACTGCTTGTAGGTGAGCGGCTTGCCCTCGAAGCGGATGGCGGCCTTGTCCGGGGTCTTCCGCACCTGCGCGGCGATCAGGTCGTGCACGCGGGCGGCCGGGTCCACCGGGAGCGCGCTGGCGGCGTTCCAGGCGTCCAGCTGCTTCACCTCGTCATCGGAGAGCAGCGGGAGCGCGCCCAGCGCCGTTCCCTGCTGCGACTCCAGGTCCTGCGCCATCCCGCGCAGCAGCCGCTCGTAGGCGGCCAGCCACCGCTGGATGGTCGAGCGCTCGAACAGGTCGGTGTTGTACTGGCACTCCACGGTGATCTTCCCGCCCAGCTCCACCGCGTTGACGAACAGCTCGTAGGTCTCGAAGGCGCGGGGGTTGCCGGCCAGCGTCCCGGCGAGGCCGGAGAAGGGGAGGCCGGAGGGCCCCACGCCGCGGTCCACGTTGAAGATCACCGACATCAGCGGGAGCCGGCTGGGGTCGCGCTTGATGGGGAGCTTCTTGAGGAGGCTGCCGATGGTGAAGGACTGGTGCTCCTGCGCCTCCAGGATGTTGGTGCGCGCGTCCGCCAGCAGCGCCTTGAGCGGCTTGGTCGGGTCGAGCTGGGTGCGGATGGGGAGCATGCTCACCGCGTGGCCCACCAGCTCCTGGTGCCCCTCCGCGGCCTGGCCCGCGACGGGGATGCCCACCACCACGTCGTTCTGGTTGGAGAGCCGCGCCAGCAGCGCCTGGAAGCCGGCGAGCAGCATGGCGAAGAGGGAGACCCGCTCCTTGCTGCCGGCCTTGCGGATCCGCGTCACCAGCTCCTCGGGGATGACGGCGTCCTCGCGCCTGGAGGCGTAGGTCTTCAGCGGCGGGCGCGGGCGGTCCGTGGGGAGCTCCAGCACGGGCGGCTCGCCGGCGAACCGGTTGGTCCAGTACGCCTCGTCCGCGACGAGGGCCGGCGACGAGATGGACTCCTTCTTCGCCAGCTCCGCCGCGTAGCCGGAGAACGGGTCCGCCTGGGGGAGGTCCGGCTTCTGGCCCTGCGCCTGCGCGGAGTAGAGGATGCCCCAGTCCTTCACCAGCACCGCCGCGGACCAGCCGTCGCAGACGATGTGGTGGGCGGTGAAGACCAGCTGGTGGCGGGTGGGGGAGAGCTTGAGGAGCTCCGCGCGGGCCAGCGGGCCGGTGGCGAGGTCGAAGGGCGTGGTGACCACCTTCTGGAGGTGGGCGGCCAGCTTGGAGGCGCGGGTGGATTCGGGCTGGGTGGAGAGGTCGATGCGCTCGAGCGGGACGTCCGCGTTGGCGTTGACCAGGAGCTTCTCGCCGTCCGCGCTGAAGGTGGAGCGCAGGGCCTCGTGCCGCTGGATCAGCTGCTTGAGGGCGCTCTCCAGGGCGGCGTCGTTCAGGGGGCCGTCCAGGACGACGGAGACGGACTCGTTGTAGGCCAGGTTGGCGTCCTGGGAGATCTGCGAGGACGTCCAGACCTCTCGCTGGGGCTCGGTCGAGGGGACCGCCGACAGGAGCTGGGCGCCGGCAAAGGGATCGAATCCTTCAGGAAGGGAAGCGCTAGGCATGGGGAGGGTTGGATATCCTAGCTCTCCGTGACTTCTGCAAGGCGTCCGTGGGCAAGGGTGCGCTTCGGCCAGCTCTGGGTCGATGCGGTGACGTTCGAGCAGGCGCTGGATGAGATCGAGCGCCTGGTCGAACAGCGACAGGGCGGGTCTGTCTTCACGCCCAACGTGGACCACGTGGTCAAGGTCGACGGGGACGAGGTCTTTCGCGCCGCCTATGAGCGGTGTTCGCTCTCCCTGGCGGACGGTCAGCCCGTGGTGTGGGCAAGCCGCCTCCTCGGGGCGCCATTGCCCGCCAAGGTGTCCGGGTCCGACCTGGTGTTCCCGCTGATGGAGCGGGCGGGGAAGAAGGGGTGGCGCGTCTACCTGTGCGGCGGGCCGCCGGGCGTGGCGGAGGCGGCCGCGGAGGTCGCCGTCAAGCAGTACGGGGTCACCATCGTCGGGACGGAGTCGCCGATGATGAAGCTGGTGGCCAACCCCGAGGACGACGCCATCGCCGAACGGGTGCGGAAGGCGGACGCGCAATTGCTGCTGGTGGGCTTCGGTGCGCCGAAGCAGGAGCTGTTCATCCAGCGGGCGGGGGCGAAGCTGGGGCCCGCGGTGTCGCTGGGCATCGGCGCGTCGCTGGACTTCATGGCCGGGCGGGTCCCTCGCGCGCCGCGGTGGATGTCGAAGAGCGGGCTGGAGTGGTTGTACCGGCTGGGGAAGGAGCCGAAGAGGCTGTGGCGGCGGTACCTGGTGGAGGATCCGAAGTTCCTGGCCATCCTGTGGCGGACGATGCGGATGCCGAAGGCGGAGCGGGTGCTGCCGGCCGGGTGACACACATCGTCACGCGGCGCGACCATGTCCGTCGGGTGTTGGCGGCCCGCGGTTTCCCGCCCGCCTCGTGACAAGAATCGTCAGGGAGCGCGGCGCGGGCTGTCACTCTGTCAGGCGCGGGAACCGGCCGCCCGAGTGAGGTGTCCTGGTACGTGCGGTGCAGCGAAGGCCGCGCGACATGAATGCTCCAGGCCCTGGGTCTCGCCGCGCGCGGCTGGTGCGCGCCGGGTTCACGTTGATCGAGTTGATGGTGGTCGTGGTGATCATCGCCCTGCTGGCGGCGGTGGTGATCCCCATGGCGTTGTCGCGGGCGCAGCGCGCGGAGGGCCCTGGGTCCGGGCCGCCGCCGCCGTCGCAGAAGATCGCGCAGGCGCCGCTGTCGGTGACGCTGGCGACGGCGGAGGGGACGCCGCCGGAGCTGGAGGCGTCGAGCATCCAGGTCGAGCTGGAGCCGCGCACCGTGCTGGACGGCGTGCGGGCGTATACCGAGTACGAGGCGGCGTTCGTCGGGCGCTTCACGGTGAGGAACCAGGACCGGGTGGCGGACGCGGTGTCGGTGCGGTTCCCGTTCCCGCCCGGGTTGCTGGAGGCGCGGGACGTGTCGCTGTCGCTGGTGGACGCGGCGACGGGCGCGGGGCGCGAGGCGGCCGGCGCGGTGTACCGGCTGGACGGGGTGGGGTGGACGGGTCGGATCCCGCCCGGCGAGCGGAGCACCTTCGAGGTCCGCTACCGGGCGCGCGGGCGAGACGCGTTCGTCTACGACGTGGCGGGCGACGGGCGGCGGTCGGGGCAGCTCGACGTCAGCGTCCACAGCCGCCAGGCGCGGCAGCTCACCATCCCCGCCGCCTCGCTGCAGCCGACGGAGCGGACGGCGGAGGGGATCTCCTGGCGGCTGTCGCACGTGCTGGCCACCCGGCCGGTGATGGTGGACCTGCCGGCGGCGAACAGCCCCATCGGTCAGCTCATCCTCCTGTGCCAGCTCACCGCGCTGGCGGTGATGCTGTTCGGCGCGGGGTTCTGGTACCTGGGCGAGCTGTGGAAGCCGGGGCGCCTGCGCGAGTTCCGCTTCGGCCACTTCCTGTTGCTGGCGCTGGACTACTCGCTGTTCTTCCTGGTGTTCGCGGTGGCGGCGTACCGCGGGCCGGTGGGGTTGGCGCTGGCGGTGGCGCTGGGGCTTTCGCAGCCGCTCCTGGTCATCCACCTGGCGCGCGTGTTCGACCCGCGCTTCGCGGCGCGGCTGGGGTTGCCGCTGTCGCTGTTCACGCTGGGCGGGGTGGTGGCGGGCGTCTACCTCGAGGGGCAGCGGCCGTACGTGTTCCTGGGCGTGGGGATGATCGCCGTCGCGGTGCTGACGCTGACGTACCGGCGGTGGACGGCGCAGCGGCAGGCGTGGCGGCTGGAGGAGAAGCGCGCGGCGGAGCGGGCGGTGCGGGAGGCGGCGCTGGTGAAGCCGCGGGCGGAGCTGGCGTCGGCGGTGGATCGGGCGGAGGTGATGCTCCGGAAGTCTGGAGTGGAAGTGGAGGAGGCGCGGGCGAAGTTGGCGGAGGCGGTGGCCGCGGCGCGCTTGGTGCCCGCGAGGCCGGAGCGCGCGGATGACGAAGCGCACGTGCAGTGGAGCAAGGAGATGCAGCGCGCGCTGGCGGCGAAGCTGGAGGCGATCGGCGACGCCACCTCCGCCCTGAGCGAGGCGATCGCCAGGGCGGAGGATCGACGGAGGAAGGACCAGGAGCGGCGGGCCCAGGCCGCCGGGCCCCAGGCGAGGTGCGTCGCGTGCGGCGCGGGGCTCGCGGAGGGCGGGAAGTTCTGCGGGCAGTGCGGCGCTCGGGGCTACGAGCAGATCCCGTGCGGGCGGTGCGGGGAGTCGCTGGAGGTGCCCATCCATCTCCTCCGAAGCGGGTGGGCCGACCGCGGCGTGCACTGCCGCTCGTGCGGCCAGGGGCTGGTGGTGCCGCAGGCGATCGCGGAGGCGCCTCTCCCTACGAAGCGGGGCAGGTTGACATATTGATGCCAGGCTCATATGTCATGATGCATGCGGACTACCATCCGGCTACCGGATGACCTCCTGGCGGCGGCGAAACGGCGCGCCGCGGAGACACATCGCAGCCTGACCACCGTCATCGAGGACGCCCTCCGGGAAGCGCTCTCGCGCAAGCCGGGTTCGCGCCGGCGGTCGAGGGCGCGGCTGCCGACCTTTGCAGGGGACGGCCTCTTGCCTGGAGTCCATCTCGAGGACAGCGCGGAGTTGCTGGACCTGATGGAGGCCGACACTGCTGCTCGCTGACGTCAACGTCCTCGTCGAGGCGTATCGCGAGGACGCCTCCTCGCACTCCGTCTGCCTCGCCTTCTTGGAGGGGCAGATCGCTTCTTCGGAGGCGTACGCTTATTCGGAGCTCGTGCTGAGCGGGTTCGTTCGCGTGGTGACGCACCCTCGGGTCTTCCGCACGCCAACCCCTCTCGATCAAGCGCTGGAGTTCGTGGCCGCGATCCGGGAACAGCCGCACGCGGTCGCGGTGGCGCCCGGGCCGCGCCACTGGTCGATCTTCGAGAGCCTCTGTCGCGACGCCCGCGCCCGCGGCAATCTCGTGCCGGACGCCTACCTGGCGGCCATTGCGATCGAGCACGGATGCCAGTGGGTCACCCTGGATCGCGACTTCACTCGCTTCTCCGGTCTTCGATGGCGCTCGCCGGTGAGGGGAAGTCGCTAAGGCGACACGAAGCAGGCGCCGGCGTCGAAGTCGGGCGGCGACGCCACGCCCTCCTCGACGCCGAGGTTGTCCCAGGTCCGCGAGTCCACGAACGGCGTGTCGAACAGGTAGTAGATCTGCCCGCTCCGGTCGTCGAAGTCCTCCCGGAGCTCGAGGTGCTCGGCCGCCGAGTGGTAGAGCACCTGCGAGAACCCGACCGCGCCCTCCGCCATCGTCAGCGGCTGGTTGGGGAAGTCGTTGCACACGCGCTGCTCGCCGTTGACGTACGCCACCACCCGGTCGCGGCGGACGAAGAGGTCCATCCGGGTCCGCGGCGAGATCAGCATCTGGTCGTCCAGCACCGGCTTCCCCAGCGCGCCGCCGTTGCCGCGCTGCTGCCGGTACCAGCTCTTGGCGATGGTGCTGTCGCCGCGGAACTGGGCCGGGCTCACCTGGCGCACGCTGTCCCGCTCCGTCCCGTTCGCCACGTTGACGATGATCCGGAGGTCGGACTCCGGCCGCGTGTTGGTGGGGTCCAGCTCGAACGGCGATCCATCCAGCGGGAACACCTGCAGGCAGCTCCACCCCGCGAGGCTGGGGTTCCTCCCATCCGTGTCGTAGAAGAACGGCGTCTGGACGATCTGCGAGCGCAGCAGCCCGTTCGCGTCCAGCGTCTGCCCCGCCGTCCCCGCCCCGCACACGAACATCCACCAGTACCGCCGCGCGGTGGTGTCCGACGCCACCTCGTAGTGCAGGTGCAGGTACCCCGTGTCCGAGAGCGCGAACGTGCGCTTCGGGATGGCGACGTTGCTGCTGAAGATGTCCTGCCCCCAGTCCGCGAGCACGCTGTGCAGCTCGCCGCGCTCGATGAAGAACTGCGAGAGGTCCGCGCCCCACGTGTAGAACGCCCACTTCGAGTTGGTGAGCAGCTGCCCGTTCTGGCTCCGGTTGCCCGAGTCGGGGAGCGAGCGCACCACCCGCGGCTGGTCGGCGTCGTCGTCGAAGCCGTCGAAGAAGGTGCCGGTGAGCGGCGGCTGCGCCCCGGTGGGGGTGACGATCACCGTGGTGCGGGCCAGCACCTTCGGCGCGACGCGCGGCGACGGCACGCCCAGCGAGGTCCCCGGCGCGTGCCCGTTGACGATCAGGCTGCCGTAGGCGGCGCGGATCTCGTCCCCGGTGAACACGGTGAACGGGTGCTGTTCGTTCAGCGGCAACTCGTCGATCTCCACCGGGACGGTGCCGTGCTCGTTGCCCTGCACGCCGGTGAAGGGGCACGGCCGGTCGATGGCCTCGATCACGATCTGCGTCGGTCCCTGCAGCCCGGTCACCTCCACCTGGCGCATCACCGTCAGGAACCGGTGGACGTCGTTGTGCTGGCGGTTGCCGGCGCAGTGGACGACCGCGCCCAGCACGTCCTCGTCGCCGAAGAGGTCCGCGTTGATCCGGGTGCCCTCCTGGACGCGGAAGGCGCGGTAGTCGCGCGCGCCGTCGACCACCGGGACGACCAGCACCGCGCTGTCGCGGTTGGCCACCACCTTCACGCCCTCCATCAACGGCGCCCCCGCCCAGCTCAGCTTCGCGCCGTCCTCCCTCGTGGGCGATGCGGGGTTGGAGGCGACCACCGCATCGGCGCCGTCCGGGACGACGGCGTCCATCTGGGGCGAGGGCTCGCAGCCGAACAGCGACAGGGACGCGAGGAGGATGGAGAGCGCGAGGAGAGCAGCCGGGCGGGCTGGGAACAGGTGACGCGTCATGGGGCCCGGTTCATACTGGCCACCGGGGAAACCCCACAAGTCGACATGGCCCGCTTGCCCTTCCAGGCGACGACTCTGGCGCTGGTGGCGATCCTCGCCGCCTGCTCGCCCCACCCGTGCGACGGCCTCGGCGAGCCCCGCTGCGAGCAGGTCCGCGCCCTGGCGCTGCCCGCCGCGCTCCCGCCCGCCCGGGGCAACGCCCATGCGGACGACCCCTCCGCGGCCGAGCTGGGTTTCCGTGTGTTTTTCGACAGTCGCTTCTCCTCGAACCAGGACGTGCGCTGCGCCACCTGCCACGCGCCCGAGGACGCCTTCGCCGACGGGCTGCCCACGTCCAGGAGCAGCCTGGGCGCGGTGAGCCGCAACTCGCCCACCGCGTTCAACGCGGCGGCGTCGCCGTGGATGATGTGGGACGGAAGGGCGGACTCGGTGTGGTCGCAGGCGCTGATCCCGCTGGAGAACCCGGTGGAGATGGGGTTCACGCGGCTGGGCATCGCGCATCGGATCGCGCTGAGCTACCAGGCGCTGTACGAGGGCGCGTTCGGGCCGCTGCCGGACCTGAGCGACCCGGTGCGCTTCCCGGCGTCGGGGAAGCCGGGAGACGCGGCGTTCGACGGCATGGCGCCGGCTGACCAGGAGGCGGTGAACCGGATCGCCGCCAACGTCGGGAAGTCAGTGGAGGCGTACCAGCGGAAGCTGTTCGCCGGGGCGTCGAAGCTGGATGCGTTCCTGGGTGGGGACGGTGGGGCGTTGAGCGGGGAGGCGCGGCAGGGGTTGGCGGTGATGGCGAACGCGGGGTGCCTGGAGTGCCACGGAGGGGCGTACCTGTCGGATGGGAGCTTCCACCGCCTCGGGATGCCGGGTACGGACCGGGGGCGGGCGGCAGGGCTGGAGACGCTGGCGCAGAGTGGGTTCCGGCTGGATGGGCAGTACTCGGATGACCCGGGCGCGTTCCAGCCGCCGCCTTCGCCGACGACCGCGGACGAGGGCGCGTTCAAGACGCCG
This sequence comes from Myxococcaceae bacterium, assembly GCA_035637895.1. Lineage (GTDB taxonomy): Bacteria > Myxococcota > Myxococcia > Myxococcales > Myxococcaceae > DASRBA01. Next base: position 3,852 of record DASRBA010000437.1, on the reverse strand, counting down.
TCGCTGCGGAACCTGGCGCGGACCGCGCCGTACGGACACGACGGGTCGTTCGCCACGCTCGAGGACGTGGTGGACTTCCACCTCCAGGGCGGAGGGAGCGGCGCGGATCCGCTGCTCCAGCCGCACGCGCTGTCCAGCGGGGACCGGGCGGCGCTGCTGGAACTCTTGCGTTCGTTGGAGGGCGCCGATCCGGGCCGCCCGTGGGATTACTGGCCAGAGGGCTGAGCGGAATGAACCGACTGCTGTCCAACATCCTCCAGAGCCTGGAGCGGGATTCGAACCTGCCGATCGCCGCGCGCGTCACCAAGGGCGTGAAGTACGCGGCGGCGATCGCTTCGGCGCCGGTGTGGCTGCGGGAGTGCACGCGGGTGGGGCGGCGCCCGCGCACGATGGGGAGGCCGAGGATCGACAACCGGGGGGCGATCGAGATCGGCGACGAGGTCATCCTGAATTCGTCGTTCAGCCCGGTCGATCTGTCGGCGGCGGAGGGCGGGCGGATCGAGCTGGGGAGCCGGGTGGCGATCAACTTCGGGTCCAGCATCACCGCGCGGTCGCTGGTGAAGCTGGGGGATCGGGTGAGCCTGGGGCCGTACTGCATCCTGTCGGATTCGGATCTCCCGGCGGATGGGGGCGGTGCCGGTGTGTCGCAGCCGATCGAGATCGGCGACGACACGTGGCTGGCGGGTCGGGTGACGGTGCTGCCGGGGACGAAGATCGGCAAGGGGTCGGTCATCACCGCGGGGAGCATCGTCTCCGGCGTCATCCCGGATGGGGTGGTGGCGGGCGGGAGCCCGGCGCGCGTGCTGCGGAAGATCGAGCGGGAGGGTGGGAACGGGGCGACCGCGCACGAGGCGCCTGCGGTGGTCGTAGCCCCGGAGGCCGCGCCCGCGGCAAAACCGGAGCCCACGCATCACGGGTACCTCGTCGCGGACTTCACGGTGGACGAGATGGCGACGCTGCTGCGCGACCCGCTGGACGGGCCGGCGCTGGGGGCGGAGGTGGCGCCGTTCGGGCAGGTGGTGCAGTCGCTGCTCCAGGGGCCGCCGGAGGGAGCGAAGGACTTCCTGGTGGTGTGGACGCGGCCGCAGGGGGCGGTGCCGTCGTTCCAGCAGGTGCTGGGGTTCGAGCAGGTGCCGGAGGCGCAGCTGCTGGAGGAGGTGGACGCGTTCGTGAAGCTGGTGGCGGAGGCGTCGCGCGGGTACCGCTTCGTCTTCGTGCCGACGTGGACGCTGCCGCCGCAGCAGCGGGGGCTGGGGCTGAACGACGCGCGGGCGGGCGGCGCGGCGCGAGCGCTGGCGGCGATGAACCTGCGGCTGATGAACGGTCTGGCCGAGGGGAACGTGCACGTGCTGGACGCGGGGCGATGGGTGGCGTCGGCGGGGCGGGCGCAGGCGTCGGCGAAGCTCTGGTACCTGGGGAAGGTGCCGTTCCATTCGGACGTGCTGGCGCTGGCGGCGCGGGACATCCAGGCGGCGATCCGGGGGCTGACGGGTGGGGCGAAGAAGCTGCTGGTGCTGGACCTGGACGACACGCTGTGGGGCGGGATCGTCGGCGACGCGGGGTGGGAGAACTTGAAGCTGGGCGGGCACGACTCGGTGGGGGAGGCGTTCGCGGACTTCCAGCGGCTGTGCAAGGACCTCACGCGGCGCGGGGTGGTGCTGGGGATCGCGAGCAAGAACGAGGAGTCGACGGCGCTGGAGGCGATCCGGAAGCACCCGGGGATGGTGCTGAAGGAAGCCGACTTCGTGGGGTGGCGGATCAACTGGAAGGACAAGGCGCAGAACATCGCGGAGCTGGCGGCGGAGCTGAACCTGGGGCTGCAGTCGGTGGTGTTCATCGACGACAACCCGGTGGAGCGGGCGCGCGTCCGCGAGGCGTTGCCCGAGGTGCTGGTCCCCGAGTGGCCGGAGGACAAGCTGCTCTACCCGTGGGCGTTCCAGCAACTGCGGTGCTTCGACGCGCCGGCGGTGAGCAAGGAGGATCTGGAGCGGACCAAGCTCTACGCGGAGGAGCGCCAGCGCGAGTCGTCGAAGGCGCAGGTGGGGTCGGTGGAGGATTGGCTGAAGAGCCTCCAGATGAAGGTCGTCGCTGAACCCCTCCACGGCGCGAACCTGGCGCGCGCGGCACAGCTGTTCAACAAGACGAACCAGATGAACCTGTCGACGCGCCGGCTCACGGAGGCGGAGCTGTCCGAGTGGGCGAAGGGGCCTGGGCGGCGGCTGTGGGCGGTGAGCGTGGCGGATCGGTTTGGCGATGCAGGACTCACCGGCATCGTGAGCACGGAAGTGCAGGGTGGGCAGGCCGAGGTGGTGGACTTCCTGCTCAGCTGCCGGGTGATGGGGCGGAAGGTGGAGAACACGATGGTGCACCTGGCGGTGGAGCACGCACGCCAAGCCGGGGCCAAGTCGGTCCGAGCCAAACTCCTCCCCACGAAGAAGAACAAGCCGTGCGCGGACTTCTGGGCGCAGCAGGCGGGGTTCACCTCACCCGCCGAGCACGAATTCACCTGGGACGTGGCGCAGCCGTACCCGGTGCCGGGTCACATCGACCTGAAGGTCGGCGGATGATCCGGGCGGTGATCCAGCGGCTGTACCTGAGGGACGCGGACCGAGTAGGCAGCGGCGTCCGTCTTCACGGGCGGCCGTTCGTGGACAACCTGGGGCTGCTGGTCCTTGGAGACGAAGTGGAGCTGAGCTCCACGCCGGTGCAATCGCATCTCGTCACTGGACCAGCCGGGGCGCTGGAGATTGGTCGCGGCGCCCGCATCGGTCACGGGGCGGCGGTCGTGTCCCACGCGCGGGTGGAGATCGGCGAGGGCGCCCGCATTGGCCCGTTCGCGATGATCATGGACACGGACTTCCACGAGGCGGGTGCGCACGACAAGGCGGGCGAACCGAAGCCCATCCGCATCGGGCGTGGGGCGGTCCTCGAGAGCCGGGTCACCGTCCTCCGAGGCACGACGATTGGCGACAACGCCCGGGTCCGCGCCGGGAGCGTGGTTTCCGGGGACATACCAGCGAACACGGTCGTCGCCGGCGTCCCCGCTCGCCCCGAGCGAGCCGGGGCCATGGAAGAAGCGGAGGTGAGCGCGATCGTCCGCTCGGTGTTCGGCCTCAAGGAACTCCCACTCCCTGACGCCGGCCCCGGCCAGGTCCCCGGCTGGGACTCCCTCGGCGCGCTGAAGTTGTTGCTCGCCTTGGAGGAAGCCTTCGGCGTCACCCTCACCGAGCACGATATGATGCGCGCCAAGTCAGTGTCCGATTTGGACGCGGTGGTGCGCGAAGCTGGGGCTCGGGCGGCTCGTGCCTCGTGAGATGAGATACAGAGTCGCAGTGAGCACATAACTACCGAAGAGTCAGACGCGATCCATGTGTCGGCTATTGAGGTCGCTCGGTCGCTCGGCAAGTCACGGCGAATCGACCGTCAGGGAATTGGGCCGAGGCATCTGAGGTCATACTTGCGATGCTTATCCGCGTCTAGCAGATCGCAGCATTCCGCCGCCCAAGCCGCTTCAGCCGCGTTGGGCCACAACGAAAGAGTTCTAGTGTTGAGGATCATAAGTCTCCGCCAAACTCACTAGTGGTAGTGGTCATTGAGGTTGGCGCATGGGCGGCCGGCTCAGCGTGCTGGTGCCTGTGGATCGAGCATCGCGCCCTCGCCCTGCTCACTAAGAAGATCGACTTGTCTCCCTCACGTGGTAGCGCTCCACGAGTCCCGAAAGGGTCATGTTTTCGGCGATCTCGTCGTGAGGGATGAGCACGTAGCGCCACGGCTTGCCATTGTAGGTCGCTGCGTGATCAGAAGCATAGCCGCACCACTCCATGGCCGCGTCCCTCTTGGCCTGCACCTCAG
>DASRBA010000436.1:0-28345 GCA_035637895.1 Myxococcaceae bacterium | reverse complement strand
GGCCGATCACGAAGCGGTCCTTCGTGATCTTGTCCATCTCGCCGCCTTCGGCCATCAGGTAGAGGCTGGCGCCCTCTTCCGACGAGGCGGGCTCCTCCCCCGCGTCGCCGGCGCCCACGTCGTCCACCTCGGGCACCGAGCTGTCCGCGGGCTCCTCGTCGTCGCCCCGGTTCTCGTTCTTGCCCTTGATCAGCCGCTCCAGCTCCGCCGCCGTCTCCAGCACCCGTTCGGCGACCTCGCGGCGCACCGGGTCGTCCTCCAGCTTGGAGGAGGCGCGCGGATCGTCGCGCTTGCCGCCCGCCACGGGCGACAGCATGGGCGCGGCGCCCTTGGGCTGCGGCCTGGGCGGAGACCCGTTGGAGCCGTTCGGGCGCGGCGCCACTCCATTGCCACCACCACCGGCGCCCGCGGACTCGAAGCCGTTGAGCCGCGCGAACATGAACATGGCCTGGTTGATCAGGGCGTCCCGATCGGACCCCATCGCCTGGGCCATCTCCTCAAACGTCTCCCAGATGTGATCGGCGATGCCGACCTTCCGGGCGGGTCGGGCGTTCTGTTCCATCACTCTCGCAAAGCCTAGCCGAACTTCAGGCCAGGGGAAGATAACAGACGCCGCTTGTCCAATCCAAACTAGCGATAGGCGCTGGTGATTTGGACGTTCGCCTCGTTGGGCAGGATGAGTGTGGGGTTGAGCTCGATCACCGCCCCGCTCCCCAGGAGGACGGTCCGGGAGACGGACGGGTACGACAAGAAGACCTTCGGCACGTCCGGCATGGCTGCAACGCCGTAGGGCAGGTGGTACCCGGGCCAGCCGCTGGAGTCCGTGGCCAACTGGAAGAACAGGGGGGCGAACCCGGCGGACGTGATGAAGACCCAGCGGAAGTCGCGCGCGATTTGCGTTGGCCGCGCGCCCATCTGGAAGGTGAGCGCCGGCGGCGGCGGCAGGCTCGGATCGCGCACCGCCGGGTCCGGCCGGTAGTACACCCGCCCCGCCGCCGACTGGAACGTCGACTGGTCCTGCGCCCGGCCGATGTAACCAGACTGCTGACCAGTCACCACATACGGCATCGGGTCGGCGGCCCGGATGCCGAATGACGCGCGGCCGACGCACGCGGGCGGGATCACGTCGGTGGTCGAGACCGACGTCGCGGTCGTCGAGGTGATGGTGAGGTCCGGGCAGGTGCCGGTGCCGGCGTCGCCGTCCGGGAGCTGGACCGGGAACTGGGCGACGATCCGGTCGCCCACCGCCACCCGGCCCACGGGCGAACCGGCGGGGAGCGGGAAGGTCTGCCCGTCGGCATTGGTGGTGGGCAGCGAGGTGAACCCGGGGATGAATCCCTCGAAGGTGACGATCACCGACTCCGCCACCCCGTCCCCCATCCCAGTGACGATGGAGCAGAGCTGGATGCCGCTGGCGATGACGCCTTCGCCGGCGTCCACGCCGCCGCACGGGACCTGCTGCGGGGTGGTGATGGCCACCCCGGCGTCGTCCTCGTAGAAGAAGTTGGAGCCGGAGCCAATGATGAAGCTCTGGTTGATGTGGCGCAGGGTCCACTGGGGGGCGATGACCGGCAGGCCGCCGTCGGGGTCGGCCGGCTCCGTGCCCAGCACCGGCCGGCCCACGGCCTCGAAGAAGGTGAGCGTCCCGTCGGTGTTGGTGACCAGGCCCATCAGCGGGAGGTCCGCCAGGCCGCCCGCGTCCGCCGAGGCGGTGTTGCTGTGGACCTGCGAGTTCGCCATGAAGGTCAGCGCGCGCGGCAGGCCGCGGGCGAACTCGATGGGGAGCGCGGGCTGGTTGCTGAAGTCGAGCGCCGGCGTGCCGCTGTTGACGTCCACGGTGAGGATGCGCGCGCAGCCGACGGCGCCGGCGCCCCCGCAGCTCTCCTCGTCCACCACGCCGAACAGGTTCACCTCGGGCTGGAAGAGGCCGTCGCTGGTGCCCGGGTGGGTGGCGAGGATGCGGACCGGCGCGCCGAAGCCCAGCGACCGGGTGGCGCCCGAGGACGGATTGAGCGCGAAGGTGCGGCCGCTCACGGCCTGCTGCTCGGTGGAGCGGGTGGCCACCGCCAGCTCCTGGTGGCGCGGGAGCACCTGGATCGCGGAGATGGCCTCCCCCGCGTCCATCCGGAGCAGCAGCTGCGGGGCCGGCGTCTGGCCCGCGATCTGGTCCAGCGGCGCCAGGCTGACCGAGTAGAGGTTGCCGGTGCCGCCCACCAGCGTGGCGTAGAAGAGGGTGCTGTTGACGACCGGACCGGACGGGCCCTGCGCGCTGGCGGCGGTGACGGGGCCGTCGGTGGTCAGCCGCTTCACCTCCACCAGCGACGCCGGGTCCGCGCCCACCACGGAGATCTCCGGCCGGCCGTCGGCGAACGCGTAGACGTACGGCCCGGTGACCTCGCCGCCCACGGGGGTGACGTCGTCCACCTTCACGTCCGTGTAGTTGACGTCCCGGGTCAGCCCCACCGGCCGCTGCACCACCGGGATCTCCAGCGCCTCGAGCGGGTTGGGGGCGCGCACCCAGTCGTGCGGCCCGGTGCCGTTGGGCCCGCCGTCCGCGTGGGCGTCGATCACCCGCAGCTCGGAGAGGTCCGCGGAGGTGACGAACACGTAGTCTCCCACCCGCGCCAGGTCGTACGTCCCGGAGACGCCGCCCGGCTGCGGCGGGGTGGTCTGCGTGCACGCCAGGGCCGCCGCCACCAGCGCGGCGGCGCCGAGGGCGAAGGGGAGGATCCGGCGCGGGGTCGGGGTCGAGTGGAAGCGCATGCTCATGGAGAGGAGGGGTTGGTGCAGCCGCGCGAGCCGGGGTTGATCGTGCAGACGTCGTAGGTCCCCAGCCGCGCCACCAGCCGGATGTCCTCGGGGTTCTCGAGGTTGGGCACGTCCACCACGGCGATCCGGCCCTCGCCGAACAAGCCCACGTACAGGCGCGCGCCCTGGCCGATGGTCTGGACCGCCAGGCCGTAGGGCGCGAAGCCGAAGCCGGTGAGCGTGGCCACCGGCTGGCCCGCCTCGCTGTCGAAGACGATCAGCGAGCCCTGCGCCTGCCCGGTGGCGTCGTAGCTCTGGGTACCCAGGCAGGTGACGAACACCACCCGGCCGCCGGAGGGCTTGTCCAGCGCGCGCACCGCGCTGGCGCCCAGGGGGAGCAGCTCCACGTGGGTGAGGCTGAGCACCGGCGTAGCGGTGTCCGTCCCCCGCGCGCTCATCGCCAGGAGCGCGTCCGGGTTGCGGGAGAGGACGAACACCTCCTTCTCGTCGGAGGACACGTCCAGGCCCCGGGTGTCGAGGGTGTTCACGTTGGCCTCGACCTGCGCGTTGAACAGCTTGTAGTTGACGATCCCGGTGACGGGGTCCTTCTGGATGCTGTCCCGGTCGATCAGCCGCAGCTCCAGCGACTGCGCGCCGGTCATGAACACGTACCTGCTGCCCATCCGGACCGACTCCGTGCGGATGAGGCCCAGGTTGAGGAAGCTGTCGTTGGTGACGTTCGGGTCGAGCGCGTCCAGCTTCACCGTGTACACCGCCAGGTTGGTGGCGGAGGCGGCGGGCGAGTCCGCGGGCTGCAGCGAGGTGACGAAGGTGTCGCCGCGGTGGCGGTTGGGGAATGCCGGATCGTCCGGCAGCTTGGAGATGGAGACGGAGAACGGCGCCGGGGCGCGCGGCACGCCGGTGCTGGTGAGCCGGTTGTACTCCAGCGACGGCGCGCCCACCGAGCAGTCGCCAGAACCCGGCTCTCCCAGGCAGGTGATCGCTCCGTCGGCGAAGTCCATGAGCTGCAGCGGGCTGCCCTCCGCGCGGGAGGGGACGATCAGCCGGAAGACGCCGGGGGCGGTCTCGATGCCGTCGATCTCCCCCGCCAGGCTGGCGATCTCCTTCTGGTTCAGGTCGTTGATGCCCAGCGAGGTGATGGAGGGGATGTTCGCCGGATCGGTGACGAGGGGCGCGGGGAAGGCGGGCAGGCCCAGCGAGGTCACGTCGATGCCGGCGATCCGGCCGTTGGTGTAGCGGCGGTCGAAGTTGGAGCTGGCCACGAACAGCGAGCCGGCCGTCTCGGGCGCGGCGGCCGGGTGGGCGAAGAACATCCCGGTGGGGAAGTAGATCTGCCCGTCCGGGATGGGGCGGGCGGACGGCGGCGCCTGGCAGGCCAGCGACGCCGCGGCGGCCGCCGCCGGCAGCCAACGGGTGAGGGTCGCGCGCGTCATGGCTCCGCCTGGATCTTCGAGAAGTCCGCCACCTGGTTGAACAGCGAGCCGATCTCGGTGAGGAACCGGATCCGGTTCTCGCGCAGCTCCTTGTCCTCGGCCATCACCATCACCTTGTCGAAGAAGGTGTCCACCGCCGGCTTGAGCTGGGTGATCTCCCGCAGCGCGCCCGGGTAGTCGTCCGTCTTGATCATCTCGGAGACCTTCCCGCGCGCGCTGGTGTACGCGCGGTGCAGGTCCTTCTCCGCCGCGTCGGTCAGCCTGGCGGCGTCCGCGGCGCCCTTCCCCACGTCCTTGCCCTGCTTCTCCACGATGTTCACCACCCGCTTGAAGGCCACCGCCAAAGGCGCGAAGTCCGCCCGGCCCACGATCTGCGAGAGCGCCTGCAGCCGCTTCCGCGCCGCTACCAGGTCGTCGAACCCGGCGGCCAGCACCGCCTCCACCACGTCCGTGCGGTGCTCCTCCCCCCACAGCGACTTGAGCCGGCCGCGGAAGAACTCCATCACCTGGTCCGCCACCGGCGGCTCGCCCGGCTTGCGCTTCACCGACTCCAGCCTGGGCTGGAGCAGCTGGAGCGCCTTGCCCACCGCGCCGGAGAGCGAGTAGCGGTAGCCGCGCGCCAGGGTGATGTTGATCGCCGCCAGGCACGAGCGCCGGAGCCCGAACGGGTCCGCGGCCCCGGTGGGCGGCTTGCCGATGCCGAAGATGCCGCACAGCGTGTCCAGCCGGTCCGCGATGCCCAGGAGCGCGCCCGCGTCCTGGGTGGGCAGCCCGTCCGCGGCGGACCGCGGGAGGTAGTGCTCGAAGATGGCCAGCGCCACCTCGGGCGTCTCGCCGTCGTGGCGGGCGTATTCGCGGCCCATCACGCCCTGCAGCTCGGGGAACTCGCCCACCATCCCGGTGACCAGGTCCGCCTTGCAGAGGGTCGCCGCGCGGTCGATGGTCTTCCCCAGCTTCTCCAGGCCGGTGGCGTGGGCGAGGAAATCCGCCAACTGCCGGAAGCGCTCCACCTTGTCCGCGTAGCTGCCCAGCTGCCCCTGCCACACCACCCGCTTCAGCTTCTCCACGCGGGAGGCGAGCGGCACCTTGCGGTCCTCGTCGAAGAAGAAGCGGCCGTCGGCCAGGCGGGAGCGGAGCACGCGCTCGTAGCCGCGGAGGGAGAGCTTCTCGTCGCGCACCGGGGTGTTGGAGACGGCGATGAAGCGCGGGAGCAGCTTCCCCTGCCCGTCCACCACGGAGAAGTAGCGCTGGTGGCTCTTCATCTCCGAGATCAGCACCTCCGGCGGGAGGTCCAGGTGGCGCTCGTCGAACGAGCCGACCACCGGGTTGGGCAGCTCCACCAGGTTGGTCACCTGGTCCACCAACGCCTCGTCCTCCAAAAGCTTCCCGCCGGCGCGCGCGGCCGCCTCGTGGACGCGGTCGGAGACCAGCTTCTTCCGCTCGGCGATGTCGGCGACGACGTTGGCCTTGCGGAGCGCGTCCGCGTACTGGCCGGGCTCCTTCAGCTCGATGGGCTGGGGGGAGAGGAAGCGGTGGCCGGCGGTGGTGCGGCCGGACCGGATGTCGCCCAGCACCACCGGGATGACGTCGCCGCCGAAGAGGGCGACGATCCAGTGCGCCGGGCGGGCGAAGGCGAGCTCCACGTCGCCCCAGCGCATGGACTTCTTGAAGTTGATGGAGTGGACGGCCTGGTGGAGGACGTCCTCGAGGATGTCGGGCGCGGGGCGGCCCTTGTCCTCCACGGTGGCGGCCAGGTACTCGCCCTTGGGGGTCTGGGCGCGCTTGAGCTGGTCCACCTTCAGGCCCAGCCCTTCGGCGAACTTCTCCGCGGCCTTGGTGGGCTTGCCCTGGGCGTCGAAGGCGGCCTTCACGGACGGGCCTTGGACCTCGCGCTGGACGTCCTGGCCGCCGTCGGCCACGGCGCGCACCAGCAGCGCCAGGCGGCGCGGGGTGCCGAACGCGCGCACCTCGCCGTGCGCGAGTCGCGCCTGCTGACAGCGCTCTGTGAACACCCGCTTCAGGTCCTCCAGCGCGGGCTCCACGAACGACGCGGGAAGCTCCTCCGCGCCGACCTCCAGGAGCAGGTCCCTAGGCATCTAAACGCCCTTCTCCACCGGAACGTTGAACTTCACCGTCTTCCAGTACTCGGAGGCCGGCTTGCCCTCCAGCACCGGGGGTTGCTGGCCCACGGTCCACGCGGTCTTGGTGAGCGGGTAGCCCAGCTTCTCGCGCATCTTGAGGTACCCCTCGGCGCAGCGGCGGGCGTTGTCCCGGACGCGCTTGATGAAGGCGGCGCGCTCGGTGACGGAGATGGCGCCGCGGGCGTCGAGCAGGTTGAAGGTGTGGCTGCACTTGAGCGCGTAGTCGTAGGCGGGGAGCGGGTTCTCGCGGTCGATCAGGCGCTTGCACTCGGCCTCGTACAGGTCGAAGAGCTTGAACAGCATCTCCGGGTCGGACTCCTGGAGGGCGTAGCGGGACATCTCCACTTCGTTGGCGTGGAAGACCTCGCGGTACTTGACGCCCTTGACCCACTCGATGTCGAAGATGCTCTCCACGTTCTGCAGGTACATCGCGATCCGCTCCAGGCCGTAGGTGAGCTCGGCGGAGACGGGCTTGCACTCGTAGCCGCCGCACTGCTGGAAGTAGGTGAACTGGGTGACCTCCATCCCGTCGCACCACACCTCCCAGCCCAGGCCCCAGGCGCCCAGGGTAGGCGACTCCCAGTCGTCCTCCACGAAGCGGATGTCGTGGTCCAAAGGGTCGATCCCGAAGGCGCGGATGGAGTCCAGGTAGAGCTGCTGCACGTCCTTGGGGGCGGGCTTGAGGATCACCTGGAACTGGTGGTGCTGGAACAGGCGGTTGGGGTTCTCACCGAACCGCCCGTCCGCCGGGCGCCGCGACGGCTGCACGTACGCCACGTTCCACGGCTCCGGCCCCAGCGCGCGCAGGAACGTCGCCGGCGCCATGGTGCCCGCCCCGACCTCCAGGTCGTACGGCTGCGTGATGATGCAGCCGAGGCCGGCCCAATGCTTCTGGAGGGAGAGGATCAGATCCTGGAAGTACATGGCGCCGAGCGCGTAGCGGACCGGGCGCGACGCGTCAAGGACGCCTTCAGCGCTGTGCCGCCGCCAGGTAGGCGACCTGGGTCGTGGAGGTGCAGAACGCCGCGGGCCGGTTGTCCGCCACGTTGAGCAGCTTGTACGTCAGCCCGCCCGCCACCACGGTGGAGCTGGCCCCCGGGTCGAGCAGGAGCGCGGCCCCGGCGTCGGCCGCGGCGCCGCCGAACGCGGTCCGGAAGTGGAGCCGCTTGCCGCAGGACTGGAGGTCGCACCCCGCGATGTCCGCCGGGGAGGACGCGATGCTGAAGGGCGACGTGTCCGCCGCGCCCAGGATGGGGGCCGGCAGCCCCGGGTCCATCGCGATGATCAGCTTGCCGGCGGCGTCGCGGATGGTGAGCGCCCGGTTGTTCCGGAGCTGGGTGGTCGAGGCATCCACCACCTTCACGGTCAACGTCTCGTTGCGGAACATCACCGGGAAGTACGCCGCCGGCACGGACAGGTAGATGGACCCGAGCAGGTTCCCGCCACCCGCCGCTGGCCGCGACAGAGACAGCACCAGCGTCCCGCTGTTCACCGTCCAACTGGTCAGCGTCCCCGTCCCCTCGGAGATCGTCGTGTTCCCGGACGGGGTGACGGTGAAGAAGCCCTGGTCCGTCAGGCTGACCGCCACGAACCAGCCGTTGCCGTACTCGGGGAAGCCGGTGGCCGGGCACCCGCTGGTGCAGGCGCCGCCGAAGCACAGCTCGCCCGCGTCCATGTTGCACTCCGCATGCGCCTGGCACCCCGACCCCACCAGGGGCGACAGCTCCACCACCCCGTCCTGCGTGCGGAAGTCGGCGGTGACGCAGAGCAGGGACCCGGGGTCCAGCCGCCCCGGCACCGGGATGCCCGCGTCGCCCGGGTCGCCCGTCCCCGGCGGCGGGCCCAGCGCGTAGCAGAGCCGCGCGCGCAGCGTCTCGTCCAGCGACGGGATGGAGGGCTTGAAGCACGCCTTCCCCCCCAGGATCGAGCCGCACGTCGCTTGCCCGTCCTGCTGCACCGTCCCCTCCCACTGGCGCTCCGCGGACCCGCCCCCGGCGACCTTCATCACCCGCGGCGGCGGGTTGCCCGCGTCGCACGTGCAGCTGCACACCTGGTCGCACGCCATGCAGGCGCAGGGCAGCGACTCGTCGAAGGCCACCCATTGGCCGACGGCGTTCCGCTGCAGCTCCACCCCGAGCTGGCCGTTCGACTGGTCCACCCAGATCCCGTCCGAGAGGGTGTTCTTCACGCGGATGGTCACCGCGGTGGGGGTGTCCCCACCACAGTGGCAGGAGGCGGCCGCGAAGGAGAAGGTGAGGACCACCGTGACGAGGGCGAACGGCACCAGCGCAGACTTCATCGGCTCAACCTCTTCCCGTGCGCGTCCGGCCCGGCACCCGTTCTCTAGAGTTCCCACCCCGGTGTGTCAACGCGTGAACCCGGGTGCGCACCTTTTCGCCACACCAGGGCACCCATGCCCTGGTTACCCCTCCCCGCGATTGCGGGCCGTCTCTGGGAGGATCAGGGGCGCGGGGCTTGCTTGCAAGAAGCGGCTCGGGTACCCCTGCCCAACGGTTCATGGAACATCCACCCTTCCTACGGTCCAGGCGCCTCCTGGTCGCCCTCGCGGCGGCGGCGGCGCTGTCGGCGGGGTGTGACGACGCGGGCGGCGAGAATGGGCGGCAGCCGGCGCAACCCGCCGTCGCGCCGCCGCTGCTGAGCCAGGTGGAGTTGCTGCCGCCGCGGGTGGACCGTTCGACGGTGAACCGGGTGGTGACGCGCTCGCCGCCCAAGACCCCGTTCATCCAGACGGACCTGCTGCAGCAGAGCCAGGGCCGGGTCGACATCCTGTGGGTGATCGACGATTCGGGCTCCATGGCCAACCAGCGGCAGACGCTGGGGAGCAACTTCCGCCGCTTCTTCGACCGGCTGGTGCAGCTGCAGGTCAACTTCCAGATCGGGGTGATCAGCACCAACTCGTCCGACGGCGGCTTCATCCGGGGCACCACCAGGATCATCACCAACAACACCCCGAACCCGGAGGACGTGTTCATCGACAACACCACCTTCCCGGCCTCGCGGGCGCGCTGGGAGATGGGGCTGCGGATGATGCAGATCGCGCTCTCCCCGCCGGTGATCAACAACCAGAACGCCGGCCTGCTCCGCCCGGACGCGGCGCTGGCGGTGATCGTCGTCTCCGACGAGGACGACGGCTCCATCGGCGAGGCGGGGTACTACGCCCGCTTCCTCCGGGGCGCCAAGGGCAAGGGCAACGAGAGCCTGGCCAGCTTCTCCGCCATCGCCGGCACGCTCCCCTTCGGCTGCACCCCGCCGGGCGAGGAGATCTACTGGGGCAGCGAGGCGGACCCGGCGTTCCGCTACAGCGAGGTCCAGCTCCAGACCGGCGGCATCTTCGGCTCCATCTGCGACGCCACCTTCGAGAACACGCTGATCCAGATCGCCGAGGCGCTGAACACGCTCCGGCGCACCTTCCCGCTGTCGGTGGACCCGGACCCCAGCACCATCCAGGTGACGGTGAACGGGGCGGTGGTCCCCAAGGACCCGTTCCTCGGCTGGCAGTACCAGGCGGACACCCGGACCGTCACCTTCCTGGGGACGTACATCCCGCCGCCGGGCGCCTCCATCGTCATCAAGTACGCGGTGAAGACGTCGTGAACGCCCCCGCCTCCACCCGCATCGCCGCGCTGCTCGTGGGCCCGCTGGCCCTGGCGCTGGCGCTGTCCTGCGCTCGCACCGCGCTGGAGCCGGATTGCCCGTCGGGGATGACGCTGGGGGGGAGCGGCTGCGTCTGCCTCACCGACGAGGGCTGCCCCCACGGCTACATCTGCCAGAAGAGCGACGCGGACGCGGGGCAGGTGGCCGGTGGGGTCTGCGTCTGCCAGGACACCTCCTGCTGCCCGGCCGGGTACGAGTTCTCCACCACCTCGGGGACCTGCGTGTGCGCGGACACCGCGTGCTGCCCGGCGGACCACCGCTGGGACGAGACTGCCAAGCGCTGCGCGTGCGACAACCAGTCCTGCTGCCCGGACGGCTACACCTTCGACCCCAGCGCGGGCGCGTGCCGGTGCGCCGCGGACCAGTGCTGCCCCGTGGGCTTCATCTACGACCCGAGCCCGTCGAAGCAGACCTGCGTGTGCAACGCGGACTCCTGCTGCCCGCTGGACCACAAGTTCGACCCGGTGACCAAGACCTGCGTCTGCGCCCGGGACTCGTGCTGCCCGCTGGGCTACGTGTACAACAACACCATCAGCGCGTGCGTGTGCAGCGGGAACGCCTGCTGCCCCATCGGCTTCCGCTACGACGTGGGGACCAACCGCTGCGTCTGCACCACCGACGCCTCGTGCAGCGCCGACGGCAGCGGGCTGCACAACCGCTGCGACCAGGCGACGGGCACCTGCCGGTGCAAGGACGACCAGGGATGCTCGCCGCCGCCGGGCGGGGCGCCGCAGTACTGCAACGGGCTGGGGTTCTGCCAGTCGCTGGCCTGCACCTCGGACCGGGACTGCCCGGTCAGCGCCACCAACCCGACGTTCTGCGACATCACCACCGGCACCTGCATCCCGACGGCGGCCTGCACGTTGGATGACCACTGCCCGTTCGGGCAGATCTGCACCGGCAACCGGTGCGTGAACGGGTGCCGGCGCGACGAGGGGTGCCCGCTGCGGCAGGCGTGCGTCTCCGGCCAGTGCCAGGACTTCTGCCGCGACAACCAGCTGTGCCCGCAGCCGAACCAGTTCTGCGCCTCCAGCACCGGGGTGTGCTCGCTGCACCCCGGGCGGGTGGACTGCCTGGACTGCAACGTGGGGAACAACGCGTTCACCTGCAGCCAGAACAACGGCACCTGCCTGGTGTTCATCGGCGAAGGCCAGACCCGCCAGTTCTGCGGCGTGGATTGCCAGACGGACGCGGACTGCCCCGCCGGGTACGACTGCGACGGGGTGATCTTCGGCTGCTTCAGCGTGGGCTCCACCTCCGGCTGCCAGGACCCGAACGCTCCCGGGACCACCATCACCTGCAAGAGCTTCAACGTGGAGAACGAGGGCATCGACCTCTTCTGCGCGGACGTCAACGGGCAGCCGCACACGTACTTCCGCAGCTGCGCGCCGAACTCGGGCTTCTGCCCGGCGAGCGTCTCCCCGTAGGTTGGGCCTCAGGGTTCGATGGAGAGGCACCAGGTGTCCGCGTGGAGCACGCAGCTCGAGGTCCGCTCGTGCGGGTCGCGGCGGAGGGCCTTCACCGCCGCCAGGCCGAAGGGATTGCGGAGGACGTCCTTGAGCTTGTCCTCCAGGGCCGGGTCTCGCGCGCCCTCGCAGTCGTAGATGGCGATGGGGACGACGGGGCGGCAGTGGAAGCGCTGGGCGGAGATGCGCTCCAGCCGGAGGGCGAAGCCGGAGCCGAAGCCGGCGGGCCGGCCGGGGATGGGGAAGCGGACGGTGATGGGCACGACGAGGCGGCCGCCGTCGGCGAGCGCGTCCAGCCACTCCGGGCGGGGGTGGGTGGCGCCGGCGTTGATCAAGATGGCGTCCAGGGGGGATGGGAGCCTGGAGCCGTCGCCTGCCTCGGCGCGCGCCTGCGGCCAGGGGCGGAGGTTGTCCGCGGCGCGGGAGGCGAGGGAGGCGTCCACGTCGATGGCGAGGAGTTGGCCCTGCGCGCCGACGACGTCCGCCATCACGGCGGAGAAGTAGCCGGTGCCGCAGCCGACGTGCGCGGCGCGCTGGCCGGGCTGGAGGTCGAGGGCGTCGATCAGCGCGGCCACGGCGGAGGGCTGGCCGTTGTTGAGCAGGCGCGCTGGATCGATGGCGACGGGGACGTTGTGGTACAGGCGTTCGGGGTTGGAGTCGGGGGTGGGGACGTAGTCCGTGGTCCCCAGCCCAAGCTTCAGCGCCACCGAGCTGCCGACCACCGCCAGCTGCCATGGGCCGGGGCCCAGGAAGCGCTCGCGGGGGACGCGGCCGAAGGCGCGCACCACCGCCTCCGAGCGCAGCGCCGCGGCGAGGCGGATTTCTTCCGAGTACCACTCCCTGACCACGTCCAGACGTTCCTGCGCGTTCATCTCGCTCCACTCCGTTCCGGGGCGAATCGCGGCAGAGGTCCCGTGCACGCCGCACTCCGCCCCACAGGAAGAGGGAACGCTGTCGCGGCCGAGGAGAGGGCTCCCCTTTGCCCCGCTTCAGGCCAGGCACGGGCTGGCCGCAGGGGTGACGCGCGGTCGCGGCGCGCACGAGGAGAATAGCGCAAACGCTGGCTCGGGGTGATGCGGTGCTTCGCGCCGTAGGTGCTCTACCGACGCGCCCGCGCGCAGCACTCGCGCGCACCACTCTCGTGCGCACTGCGCGGGAATCAGAGCCCGCGCAACGACGCGGGCCACACATCCTTCAATTCATCCGCCCGCGGCAGGCCGGCGACCGCGCCCAGCCGCTCGCACACGCGCGATCCCACCTGGCATGCGAACGCGGCGAGCTCCCGCACCTCCTCCACCGGCAGGCGCTCCAGCTCCGACCGGCTGGCGCAGCGGCGGGTGAGGCCGTACAGGAGCGCGGCGACGAAGCCGTCCCCGGCGCCCGTGGTATCCACCACCCGCACCTTCGGCGCGGGGATGTCGTGCTGCCGTCCCCCGAAGGCGATCCGCGCCCCGGCCGCGCCCAGCGTCACCACCGGCAGCGGGACGCCCAGCCGCTCCAGGGCGCGCAGCGCGGCGGAGGGCTCCTTCTCACCCGTGGCGAACTCGATCTCGTCCTCCGCCAGCTTCACGACCGCGCTGCACGGGAACAGCTGGTCCAGCACGCCCTTGAGCTCCCCCGGCTCCTTCCACACGTCCAGCCTCAGGTTCGGGTCGCAGCAGGCGATCTGCCCCCCGTCCCGCGCCGCCTGGAACAACCCCACCATCGCCCGCCGCGCCTCCGGGTACAGCAGCGCGTTCGTCCCGCAGTGCACCGCCCTCGCCTTCGCCAGGAACGCCCGGTCCGCCTCCACCTCCGAGAACAAGAACGCGGCCGCCCGCGTCCAGTAGTGCGCGAAGGACCGCTCCCCCGACGCGGTCAACGAGATGAACACCAGCCCGGTCTTCCCCTCCTCTGTCTGTCGCAGGTGGGAAACGTCCACCCCCTCCCGCGTCAGCCCCTCTCGCAAGAAGTCCCCGAACTCGTCCCGCCCCACCACCCCGGCCATCGCCGACCGCCCGCCGAGCCGCGCCACCCCCACCGCCACGTTCGCCGGCGACCCGCCCAGGCAGGGCACCCACTCCTCGACGTCCTTCACCACCCGCCCGGACGTCCGCGGCAGGAAATCCACCAGCGTCTCCCCGGCGCACACGACGTCCATCCCGCTCAATCCACCCCCACCTGGACCATGAACTCCACGCTCCGCAGCGGCCGACCCAGCTGGTGCGCCACGAACAGGTTCAACAGCTCCCGGGCCGCCTTTCGCTCCGGCGCCGGCAGCGGCGTCCGCTTCCCCTCCTGCAACCCCCGCAGCGACGCCAGCGTCTCCAGCTTCACCGGCACCCCGTACGTGGACCGCGCCGAATCCTTCTCGCACACCGCGCCCCCGTGCTCCGGGTCGAACCGGGTCCCCGGCCCCAGCGGCCCCCCGCACAGCGCGCAGCAGTCGAACCGCGGCTGGAACCCGCCCTGCGACAGCGCGTCCAGCTCGAAGGCGATCAGCGAGGTGGGCCCGGCGCGCCCGGCGTCCAGCTCGCCCAGGTACGCCACCAGGTCGTCGAACAACCCCGGGTGCGGCTCGTGCTCCCGGCACAGCTCCCGGCACAGCTCCACCGCGTGGAGCGCCCGCGCGATGCGCCCCAGGTCCCCCCGGATCTCGTGGAAGGCGCGCTGGATGACCGCGCCGTCCAGCCGGAACGTCGTCCCCCGCCGCTCCACCAGCTGCGCGTCCAGCAGCGTCATCGGCTCCAGCGCCCCGGCGAAGCGCCGCTTGCTCTTCCGCGCCCCCGCCGCGAACGCGGTGAGCTTCCCCCGCCCGCGGCAGAACAGCGTGACCAGCCGGTCCGCCTCCCCGTAGTCCACGGTGGAGAGCACCACCGCCGGCTCCACGAAGCGCTCCATCACCGCCCCGGGGCCGGCGCCCCGCCGAACACCGCGAACACGGCGAACACCGCCGCCGCCACCGCCACCACCACGCAGGCCAGGGTGATCCACGCCCGGCGCCGCCGCTGCCGCTCCAGCACCGCGGGCGCGGGGAGCGACTTCACCGTCCGGTCCACCTCCTCGTAGCGGAGCACCGCCTCGTCCGGGCCGATGCCGATGGCCGTGGCGTACGCCCGGATGTAATTCAGGATGAACACGCGCGCCGGGAGGTGGTCCACGTCCCCCTGCTCCAGCGCGGCGAGGATGGCGGACGGGATGCGGGTGACCTTCTGCACCTCCCCCCGCGTCAGCCCGCGCAGCTCGCGCTGCTGGGTGAGGTAGCGGCCGAAGTCGGCGTAGTCGCTCGCGGGCGCGCCGGTGTCAGCCACGTCCACGCCCCGCCCTTACTGATACCTTTCCTGGTACTGCCGGCACTCGTCCTTCATCGCCTGCGGGGCGGTCTTGGCCTGGCAGCCGATGAAGTCCTTCACCGCCTCCTCCGTCTTGCCCTGCTTGGCCAGGCACTTGCCCTCCAGGTAGTAGGCTTCGCCCGCGTCGGGGCAGGAGTCGCGGTAGTGACGGTAGGCGTCGCACGCGGCCTGGGGCTCGCCCTGCTCGTCGTGGATGATCCCCAGGTCCCGGTGGCCCTGGCAGAGCCTGGGGTTGATGGTGATCGCCATCTGGATGCTCTCTACACCGCCTCGCACGTCGCCCTTCTTGTACAGCGCCCATCCGCGGTTGACGTGGGCGAGGTACGGCTCGGTGTAATGCATGTCGTTGAGCACCTGGTCATAGAGTTGGATCGCCTCGTCGTTCTTGCCCATGTCCAGGTACACGTTGCCCAGGTTGGTCTTCGCCTCGGAGAAGTCCGGCCTGAGCTCCAGCGCGCGCTTGTAGTGCCGGATCGCCTCCTCCGGCCGCTTGAACGAGTTGTGGAGCAGGACGCCGATGGCGTTGTGCGCCTCGGGGAATGCCTCGTCCGCCTCCAGCGCGCTCTCGAACTCCTTGAGGGCCTCCTGGGGGTTGTTCACCTGGGCCATGACCCCCAGGTTGTAGTAGCTCTCCGCGGCGACCTTCTCCTTCTCGGTGGGGACGTGCCGGCAGCCCGCGAGCAGGGCGAGCGCGGCGAGGACGGTGGCGACTCTCATAGGGGGTTGGGGCACGGTCAGAACGAGGAGAACAGGCGGCCCAGCACTTGCGCCGGGTCCGGGCCCGACTTCGCCGGGGCGCCGGGGGTGGCCGCGCCGGGCTTGCGGCCGGCGAGCTTGGGGTCCTTCTGGAATACCGGCATGGTCCGGATCATGTCGTCCTGCTGGTCCGGCGTCAGGCTGCGGAAGTTGGCGTTGTCCACCATGAAGGCCATGGACTCGCAGAAGGCGATGGCGTCCTGCTCCTGGGCCTCGTACTCCACCATGCTGAGGTTCCGCCGGTCGGACGCGTAGACGGCGCAGTCCTGGCTCTCCGGCAGGTACAGGTAGATGAACACCGCGAAGCCGTGCGGCCCGCGCAGCCCCACCACCGACGCCAGGGCGGGGCCGGCCTTCTTGCCGGGGATGGCCAGGTGCGGGCTGTTGATGGAGTGGTAGAGGGCGACGACCTGCTCCTTCGCCGCCGGCAGCCCGCGAATTCTCTCGTCCAGGGTGAACACCGCGCTGGGACGTCTACCACGCCCTAGCGGGTGACGAAGGAGTAGTCCTTGGAGCTGCTGTCCCCGTCGGCGGCGGTCCGCTTGAAGGTCACCAGCGGGTTGTTGATCATCACGTTGTCGCCGCCGGCGTCGCCCTCGCCGATGACCACGATGAACTGGTGCTCGGGCGAGAAGCTCTTGCGGGGGCCGCTGGAGAGCTTCTTGGCTTCGAAGGTGACGCTGTTCTGACCCGGCTGGAGGAACCGGGTCACCTCCACCACGTCCTGTTGGCTGGTGTTGCGCAGGGTCATCAGCCACTTGGCGTTGACGTAGACGTCGATGTCGAACTCGGTCATCCCCGGCGCGTTCTGGTGGGTGACCATCCAGTAGTGCTTGGTGATCTTCGGCGCCTGGACCGGCGGCGGCGGGGCCATGGGCTGCTGGTAGGCGTAGGGCATGCCCACCGGGACCATCACCGGCACCGCCTGCTGCTGCGGCGGCGGCTGCTGTTGCGGGGGCTGCTGCTGCGCGACCGGCGGCGGGGGCGCCGAACCCTCCAGGCGCTTCACCCGGTAGCCCTGCGCCTCGATCATCACGTTCCCGTTCTCGTCGATCTTGACCGAGCACTTCTCGAACTTGATGTTCCGGACCTCGTCGATGTTCTCTCCGTTGAGGTAGACGGATCCGGCGTTCGACGCGACGGGGAGCGCGATCAGGATCGCAAAGACGAGTGCATTCGGGCGCATGGGGTGAATCCTCACAGAGCTGGTCCGGCCGGTACAACAAACCGCCGCTTGGCTGCTTGGAACGCGCGGCGCGCCGGAAAATTCGGCTACCGGGGCTGGGGCAGCTTTGCCGCCATGGCCCAGTCGTCGCCCAAGCCCTCACCCTGGCGGAAACGGCGGAAGTCGCGCCGGACCAGGCGGGCGTACCGGCGGAAGGACTCCACCTCGCCGTCACTCGCCTTCATGGCTTTGCGCAGGCGGGTGGGCCCGGCGTTGTAGGCCATCAGGGCGAGGTCGAGGTCGCCGCCGAAGCTCTGGTGGAGCTGCTTGAGGTAGCGGATGCCCAGGCGGACCTGGAGCGCCGGGTCCGCGGCCACCTCCTCCGCGGTCAGCTTCAGGCCCTGGCGTCCGGCAATGTCGTGCAGGGTGCTGGGCTTGATCTGCATCAGCCCGCGGGCGCCCCGGACGGAGACGGCGTCCTCGTCGAAGTCCGACTCCACGTCGATGATCGCCACCACCAGCAGCGGGTCGAACCCGGCCCGGCGCGCCTCCTCGGCGATGGCGGCGCACAGCTGCCCGCGGAGGGTGAGCCCCAGCTCCGGGGCCCGCTTGGCCAGCACCGAGTCGATCTTGGCGGCGTCCGAGGTCCGCGCGGCCTCCGGCGGCGCCGGGGGCACGTCCGACTGGAGCATCGGGCCGATCCGCGCGCTGAGGACGCACATCAGCGCACCTATCAGGGGCAGGACGGAGCAGCCGCGCCCAACGGCTCCAATCGCGCGCCAGATCCGGCGCGGTCTGTTCGAGCGCCGGATCATGTGCGGTTACGTCTTGGACCCCAGCTTGGCGACGCGCGCCTCAAGCGCGTCGAGGCGAGTCTGCAGCTCCTGGAGCTGCTCGCGCCGCGGGACCTTCACCGTGGCGATGGCGCGGCGGGCGGCGTCCTCCACGCGAGACTCCAGGTCACGCCGCTGGGTGCTCAATCGATCCGTGAATTCGCGGAGATGGCCGCGGATCTCCTCCGCGTTGAGGCCGGCCTTCTCGGCCAGCTTCTGGGCCGTCCGGCCCACCTCCTCACCCGCGGCCGAGACGGTGACCAGCGCCTGGGACCACAGGCGCTCCAGCCCGGATTGGTTTCCAGGGGTCTCGGGCGGCTTGGTCGGCGAATCCTTCGATTCCATCCGGTCGCTCCGTCGGCACCGCTGGCGGGGAGAAAGTCTCCAGCGGTCGTTTTGGGGCCCGGACACGAACATCCCGGGTCTGTAGGTGTAAAGGCCCCGGTGTAGACTTCTGTTGGGCGGTGAAGACTTCCTGAGGCCGCCGATAAGGGCGGCGAGGGAGCTAGGCCCGCGCTTCGGGCTTGGCCTTCTTCTCGATCAGGCCGTCGACCTTCTTGGCCAGCCGGTGCAGCTCCTTGTTCAGCTCGCGGATCTGGCCCTGGGTGGCGACGCCGGAGAACGCCATCAGCTGGTCCTGGAGCGCGTCGAACCGCTTCTTCATCTCGTTGCTGGCCGCCTCCGCCTTCTTGCCCAGCTGCTTCACGGTGGCGTTCACGGTCGCCTTCGGATTCTCCAGGAACTTCAACTCCTTGGCGTTGAACCGGCGGATCTTGCCGAGGGCCTTCCGGGCCTCGCCCTCGATCACCTGGAACCGCTTCTGCGCCTCCTCCATCTGCTCCTTCACGAAGTCCTGCACCTTGGCGGTGGTCGTCATGTCGTCGCTCCTTGCGATGCCGCCTCGTTGTGCGGCGCCCCTGAGATAACGCGCCGCGGCATTCATGTCAAGGTGCGTCAAATTGATGGGCGAGGAGCTCCAGGGCGCGGCGGGCGGAAGCCTCCCGGATGGTGTCCCGGCTGCCCGGAAAGACGTGGCGTTCCGCATGGGTCGGCCGGCTCATGGAGGCGATGGCCAGGAAGACCAGCCCGACCGGCTTCTCGGGGGTGCCGCCGCCCGGTCCGGCGATGCCGGTGATCGCCACGGCGACCTGGGTGCGGGAGGCGTGGAGGGCGCCTTCGGCCATGGCGCGGGCGACCGGCTCGCTGACGGCCCCGTGGACGGTGAGCAGCCCGGCGGGGACGCCGAGGAGCTCCTGCTTGGCCTCGTTGGAGTAGGTGACGAAGCCCCGGTCCACCACGTCGGACGAGCCGGGGACGGCGGTGAGGCAGGCGGCGACCAGGCCGCCGGTGCAGGACTCGGCGGTGCAGGCGCGGGCCTGGGCGCGGCGGCAGGCGTCCAGGGCCTTCTCCGCGAGGGCCGTCAGGTCAGCGGGCAGCGGCATGGGCGGCGGCGAGCGTGTTGTGCATCAGCATGGCGATGGTCATGGGCCCCACCCCGCCGGGCACCGGGGTGATGTGGGCGGCGCGCTCGGCGGCGGCGGCGAACTCCACGTCGCCCTTGAGCTTGCCGTCCGGCATCCGGTTCATCCCCACGTCGATCACCACCGCCCCGGGCTTCACCCAGGCGCCCTTGACCAGCTCCGGCATGCCGGCGGCGACGACCAGGATGTCCGCCTGGCCCACCTCGCGCGGCAGGTCGCTCTTGCGGTGGCAGATGGTGACGGTGGCGTCCTGTTGCAGCAGGAGGAGCGCCATGGGCTTGCCCACGATGTTGCTGCGGCCCACGACGACGGCGCGCTTGCCGGAAGGTGAGCAATTCACTTCGGCCAGGAGCCGCATGATGCCGGCCGGGGTGCACGCGCGCGGGGCGGGCTGGCCCAGCAGCAGCTTGCCGGCGTTCACCGGGTGGAAGCCGTCCGCGTCCTTCTCCGGGCGGACGGCGGAGATGAGCGCGTCCGGGTCGAGCTGCTTGGGGACCGGGAGCTGCACCAGGATGGCGTGGACGGCGGGGTCCTCGTTGAGCTGGTGGAGGCGGTCCAGCACCTCGCGCTGGGTGGCGGTCTCGGGGAAGTGGTGCTCGGAGGCGTTGAAGCCGATCTCGCGGGCCGCCTTCTGCTTGCCGGCGACGTAGATCTTGGAGCCGGGATCCTCCCCCACCCGCACCACCGCCAGGCCGGGGACGACGCCCTTGTCGGCCTTCAAGCGTTCGGAGTCCTGCTTCACCTGCTCGCGGATCTTCGCCGCCACCGCCTTGCCGTCGATGAGCTGGGCCATGCGGGGCGTCATACCAGCCGCGGGAGTGGGCGTGTTATAGGCAGCCATGGCACGCGAGCTCATCGATCTGCACATCCACGTCGGCGGCGCGGTGGCGCCCCACGTGCTCTGGTCCATCGCGCACCAGCAGGGCTTCAAGCTCCCGGTGAAGGGTTACTGGGAGTTCGTGGAGCTGATCACCTCGAGGCCCGGGAAGGTGGGGGGGCTGGAGGACTACCTGAAGATCATGCACCAGTGGACGGAGAAGATTCAGTCCTCCCCGTCCGCGGTGGAGCGCTCCATCTACGAGGTGATCGGCAAGGAGTACCGCGGCAGCCGGGTCACCCAGATCGAGCTGCGCTTCAACCCCGCCAAGCGCAACCTCAACTCCGAGCTGGACCTGGACCACATCATCCACGCCGCCATCCGCGGGATGGACCGGGCGATGCTGGAGTACGACGTGAAGGCGGGGCTGATCTTCTGCCTGGCCCGCGAGTTCGACCACTCCATCAACAGCATCATCGTGGACAAGGCGATCAAGTACCGGAGCCGCGGGGTGGTGGGGATCGACCTGGCGGGGACGGAGCGCGACGCGCTGGAGCTCAAGCCGGAGGTGGTGGGCCGCTACCAGGCGCTGTACGAGCGCGCGCGCCAGGCCGGGCTGAAGACCACCGTGCACACCGGTGAGACCGCCGGCACCGGGGCGGAGGGCGTGGTGGCGGTGGTGGAGAAGCTCAAGCCCAACCGCATCGGACATGGGATCCGCGCCGCGTACGACGAGGCGGCGATGAAGCTGCTGCGGGAGCGGGACGTGGTGCTGGAGTTGTGCCCCACCTCCAACCTGCACACCAAGGCGGTGGAGAACATCGAGGAGCTCAAGCACATCATCCGGACGTTCTGGGACCGGAAGGTGAAGGTGACCATCAACACGGATGGGCCGTACCTGCTGGACACCGACATGAAGACGGAGGTCGAGCTGATCGAGAAGCACGGGATCCTCACCCCCGATCAGGTGGACCAGACGCTGGCCTGGGCCCGGCAGTACTCGTTCATCGGCGGCTGATGTACCGGCGGCTGGTCAGGCCCCTCCTCTTCCTGTTGCCGGCGGAGACCGCGCACCACCTGGGGTTGTGGGCGCTGCAGGTGCTGTCCGCGCTGCCGGGGTTGTGCCGCTGGCTGAGGCGGCGGGCGCTGCGGGGTGTCTCCAGTGTGGAGCTCGGGGTGGAGGTGGCGGGGTTGAAGCTGGAGCACCCGCTGGCGCTGGCCGCCGGGTTCGACAAGGACGCGACCGCGGTGCCGGGGCTGTTCGCGATGGGGTTCTCGGCGGTGGAGGTGGGGACCGTGACGCCTCGGCCGCAGCCGGGGAATCCGCTGCCGAGGATGTTCCGGCTCCCCGAGCACGCCGCGCTGATCAACCGGCTGGGGTTCAACAACCAGGGCGCGGCGGCGGCGGTGAGGAAGCTGGACGCGTGGCTGGATGCGAGGTGGTCACCGGGGCCGGTGGGCGCGAACCTGGGAAAGAACAAGGACACGCCGCTGGAGGGCGCCGTGGCGGATTACCTGGCGTGCGCGCAGGCGCTGGCGCCCCGGGCGGATTACGTGGTGGTGAACGCCAGCTCGCCCAATACGCCGGGGTTGCGGCGGCTGCAGGAGCCGGAGGCGCTGGGAGTGCTGCTGGCGGAGGTGAAGCGGGCGACGGCGGGGAAGCCGGTGTTCTTGAAGATCGCGCCGGACCTGGCGATGGAGGCGGTGGACGAGATCGTCGACGTCGCGGTGGCGTCGGGGGCGGATGGGTTGATCGCGACGAACACGACGGTGGAGCGGCCGGTGGTCGAGCACCCGCTCGTGGGCGAGGCGGGCGGGCTCTCTGGAGCGCCGCTGGCGGAGCAGGCGCTGGCGGTGCTGGCGCGGGCTGCGGCGCGCGCGCGAGGGCGGCTGGCGCTGATCGCTTCCGGTGGGGTGATGACGGCGGAGGATGCCTACCGGCGGATCCGCGCCGGCGCGTCGGTGGTGCAGCTCTACACGGGCTTCATCTATGGCGGACCGGGGACGGTGCAGCGCATGCTGAGTGAATTGTCGGCGCTCCTGCGCCGCGACGGGTTCTCGAGCGTGTCAGCGGCGATCGGTGCCGACGTGAAGAAGGCGTCGGGCGCTGCAGGTACGGTACCTGCCGGATCCGCCATTTAACGGCGCGCGCTCGGAGCGTACCCGCGCGCAGCGCACACGAACTCGCGCGCGTAGCCGCCTCACGACTCCCCGCGCGGAACGGCCCATTCATTCGCGCGGAACGGCCCATTCATTCGCGCGGAATGGCCCATTCATTCGCGGAACGGCCCATTCATTCGCGCGGAGCGCGCCCATTCACTCGTGCGCAGCGAGCATTGCTCCGCTCAGGCTGGCGCGGCCGCCAGCGCCGGTGCCACGGCCGGGCGCGACTCCGACTCGGTGTCGTGGAGGACGGACCGGTAGAGCCAGTCGTGCGCGACGGCCAGCCGATCCAGCGAGAGCGACTCCTCCACGAACCGGCGACCGGACGCGCCCATCTGCTTGCCCCAGGCCGGATCCGTCAGCAACCGCTTGAAGGCCACCACCAGCTCCTGCGGGCGCTGCGGCTCCACCAGCAGGCCGCGCTCGCCATCCACTACCAGATCCGGGTTCCCGCCGGCGTTGGTGACCACCATGGGCACGGACGCGGCCATGCCCTCGATGATCGCGTTGGCCAGCCCCTCCGCCGTGGAGCAGAGCACGCCCATCGCCGCCCGACCCCAGATGGCCGGCACGTCCGTGCGATGCCCCAGGAAGTGCGCCACCTCCGCCACGCCCAACGCCCCCGCCAGCCGCTGCAGCGCCACCCGCCGCGGGCCGTCCCCCACCAGGAACGCGTGGAGGCGGACGCCCTCGTGCTTGAGCTGCGCCAGCGCGACCAGCAGGTCCTCCTGCCGCTTCACCGGGTGGTTCATGTTCGCCACGTGCATCACCACCGGCTCGCCGTTGGTGTCCGGGAGCGGCGCCTCCAGCCCCCGCGCGGCGCGCGCGTCGAACCGGACGAGATCGATCCCGTTGTGGATGACGTAGACCCGGCGCGGCGCCACGCCGTCCTCCTCCACCAGCATCCGGCGGATGGCGTCCGCGTTGGCCACCACCGCGTCGGCGGCGCGGGTCAGCCCGACCAGCACGCGGCGCTGCGCCGGGCTGTGCCAGTGCGCCAGGTCCAGCCGCCCCACCACCACCTTCACGCCCGCCAGCTTCGCCGCCGGCACCACCACCAGCGTGGAGGAGAAGTCATGCACGTGGACCAGGTCCGTCCTCGTCTCGTGCAGCCAGGACGCCAGGCGGGCGATCTGGAAGGCGGTGTTGGGGCGCATCACCCCGCCGCCCAGCGGAAACGCCCGCGTGGGGTGCCCCAGCTTCCACACCTCGTCCATCAGCGGGCCGGCCTCGTCCAGCACGCCGACCCGGAGGTGGTACCGGTGCTCGAGGCCGCGGAGGAGCTGCAGCACCTGGCCCTCCGTTCCCCCGAGGTGGAACGACTTCGTGAACTGGCAGACGTTCAGCATCTCCTCGACCCCTCCACTGCGCTCGTGGCGAGGCAGAGAGCACGTCGCGTGCCACCCGCTCCGCTCTGAGCGCTTGGCGCCCGGGCCGGGGAGCCGGCAGGAACTACAGTCCCGGGCCCTCCACGCCGACCGCCGCCTCCGCCGCGGCCGGGTCCATCCGCCCGTCCCGCAGGAAGGCGGCGCCCAGGTCGCGGAGCCAGCGTGCCAGCGCGGCGTCCACCATCCGTCGAAGCTCGGCGCGGAGCGGCTCCGCCACGGCCGGCTCCAGCGCGGCCAGCGCGCGCTCCGGGGCCGCCTTCCGCAGCGCGGGTGCGGCGGCGTCGCCCTCGAACAGCCGGCCGCCCAACTCCTGCAACCGGGCGGGGGGCACCGGCGCCACCTGGAAGACCCCGTCCAGCACGGCCTGGGCCACCACCGACGCGAACAGCCGGTCCGCGCCCAGCCGGTGGAACGGCACGCCGAAGCGCTTCACCCCCCCCGCCGGGTCCGGCCCGAGCAGCGCGCGGAACACCTCCGCCTGCTGCTCCACGCGCTCCAGGAGGTGGGCGGACTCCTCCAACTCGCGGCGGGAGCGGAAGGGCATGGGGTCCGCGCCCTCCACCTTCACCGCGCGCATCGGGCGCTTGCGGCGCAGGGCGGCGAAGGAGGCGCGCTCGAAGGCGAGCAGCGGCGTCTCTCCGCTGATGGTGAACAGCGCCCGCGACAGGCGGTCCGCCTTCCGCTTGAGCTGGAGCGTGAGGGAGAAGCCGACCTGGAAGATCGTCTTGAGCGGGTGCTCGCGGACGATGGCGGACGCGCGCGCCGGGTCCTGACCGGTGAGGTGCTCGAAGCCGAGGGAGAGGTAGTCGCGCGTCTGCTCCCCCACCCTCCGCAGGTCCTCCAGCTCGCCCGGGTCGGCGGCGTCCGCCACCAGCGCGGAGTTGATCAGCAGGCGGAGCTCCTCCTCCAGCACCTCGCGCTCGTTGGCGGGGAGGGCGCGGAGGGCCTCGCCCAGGTAGTCGGGGCGGGCGTCACCGGGGGAGCGTTTCAGGCCCTCGGCGGCGGGTGGGGCCAGGGGCTCCGGGTCCACCCAGGCGTAGAGCGCCATCGCCTCGTCGAGCGGCGGGAAGCCGAGATCCTGGAGGCGGCCGGTGCGGAAGCGGTGGGCGGTCTCCTCCATCTCGGACGGGACCTCCCAGCGGACGGCTTCGAAGAGGCGGGAGGCCTGGAATGGGTCCTGGGCGATGAAGTCGTTGATCAGCGTGCGCAGGGCGGCCATGGGGGCGCCCTCCACGCGGAGCTCGATCAGGTACTTCCCCTCCGGGGTCTCCACCGTGACGCCCTGCGGGTCGGCGTCGGGGTTCTCGTCGCGGTCGTGGATGATGGTAAGGGCGCGGAGGATCAACTCCACCACCTCCAGATCCACCGCGCTGAGCTTGCGGAAGAACTCCTCCGGGTCGTCGCCGCGGGCGGCCCGCAGCCAGGTGAGCGCCTCCAGCGGGTTGAGGCGGTCCCGGTCCCAGCCGCCCAGGTCCACCAGCGCGCGGAATTGCTCCGGGGAGGCGAGTTGCACCAGCTCCGTGGCGTCGGCGAGG
Organism: Myxococcaceae bacterium; assembly: GCA_035637895.1. Lineage (GTDB taxonomy): Bacteria > Myxococcota > Myxococcia > Myxococcales > Myxococcaceae > DASRBA01. Next base: position 3,391 of record DASRBA010000436.1, on the reverse strand, counting down.
CCCACCTCGGCGATGGTTTGGTAGAGGAATTGGATGGGGAGCGCGCGGACGGCGGCCTTCGCGTCGCGCTCGTCGAGGAGCGCGTCCATCCGTTTTTTCGCGGGAAGGGTTTGGAGGCGGGTGAGGGTGGTCACATCTCGACCTGGATGGGGGTGAGCTTGAGCTTGGGACCGAGCTCGCGTTCGAAGAAGGGGATCAAACGGTCGTGGGCGATCATGAGGCCGCCATTGCGGAGGGTGAAGAGGGACGCGTCGGGGACGTTACGGATGCGGTAGTCCTTGGGGTCCTGGGGGAAGACCGTTTGGTAGTAGCCGCAGGCGTCGCAGTGGTCTGTCGTCTCTTTGATGAGCTCAGCACCATAGGAGCGGAACTCGATCTCGTACGTGGGAGGGAGGTTGTCGCCCTCCAGATTGGTGCGGACCAGCGGGATCTCAGGGGCCAGGGAGGCGAATTCGTCGCGCACTTCTTCGGAGAGGACGATGCCGAAGACGGTGTTCCAGGTGACCCGGAAGGGCCTGTGACTGAGGCCCTGCAGCGGACCCAAGTCCATCCCGGGAAGGACAGGTTCACTCGCCGGGACTGCTGGGCGAATCGCTTCGGCGAAATCGAGCCAGGTCGAAAGCGGCACCGGAAAGGGCCTCTGTTGTAGCCGCCAATCGGCCGGATTGCCTTCGAGGCTCACGCTTGGCAAGGCGTAGCCAATCCTGAACCACACGTGATGGCAGACGGGGCAATCGATGCTGGGCATGAGCCAGCGGTGTCTAGCTTCGATCCACCCTGGCCTGAAAATCTCAAGCGTCCAATAGGACATGGTCGCTAACGGATGGTTCGAGGCGGTTGCACGATGTCGTACAGGTCGCTGGAGATCGATCGGCCGTAGCCGTACTGAATGGGCAGCCCATACGGCTCCAATTTGTACTCGTAGATCATCTCAAGCGCTCGAACGAACACATCGTCTGGGTCGGGCTGCTTGGCACCGCGCGCTATCCACCACTGCTGCCAGTCCCAATTCCACTTGCCGCCCGGGCCAAACTCGTCGGTCCGGCGATGCGCCTCGCGGTGTTGATCCGCCGGGATGAGGACGGCCCAGTCATCCACTTCGATGCCGGCTCGTTCGAATCGGATCCGAAGGCCCTCTTGCCGCGGGAACAGGTGGTGCTCCTCACAGTCCGGGAACACCTTCTGGACGGTCGCGCCCCAGATGATCTTCTTCAGCGCCTCCTCTCCCTTCTTCCCGAGCCTGACGGCCGGCTTCGCCGGCGGCTCGCGCATCGGCGGCCGCTCCGTCGCGCCGAACACCGGAGGAGGCTCCGGATCCCTCGAGTGATGGTCGTCCGGGCCCAGGATCGGCTCCGGCGGGGCCTCGATGGGTGGGAATTCCACCAGCGGTCCATCGTACAGCCGAGTCCGCTTTCCCGGACTCGGCGCCGCGCACCCGCCCAGAATCAGCCAGAACAGGACAAGGGCGCGTCCGAATCGCATCGCCGCTCTCTAGCAGCTTGTGGCACCATGCGCCGCCATGTCCGGGGACCTCCCTCCCGCGCACCGACAGAAGCAGCTCATGCAGCACCTGGCTGAGTTGCTCAGCCTCAAGGGCCACAAGCGCTTCCTCGAATCGCCCCTCCGCCAGCCGACCCCGGAGCACTTCCCCGATCCATGGTCGCCGGACGCGCGGGGCGTCCGCACCATGCTCCAGCGACTGCTCTCCTATGCCGGGCTGGGCGACCTGCAGGTGGAGTTGCAGATGGCCGGCACACGGACCTCGGTCCACCTGATCCAGGAGACTGGAGCCTCCGCGCTGCACGCCGCCGCCTGGTTCGCCGGCATCGACGACGGCGTGGCCCGCTTCGGCTACGACCTGGAGCACGTGCACAACCCCGACGCGATGGCCGGCATCCTCGCCCACGAGGTGTGCCACTCATACCGCCATTACCACGAGCTCAACGAGACACATCCATCCATCGAGGAAGGCCTCACCGATCTGACCACGGTGTTTCTCGGCTTCGGCGTCCTCACCGCCAACATCGCCACCCTGGCCCCGCACAAGCTCGGGAACAAGGCGTTGAGCTACCTCACGGCGCTGGACCTCACCTACCTCCTCGCCGCGCAGGTGGTCGCTCGCGGCGCCGACCCGGTCCCCATCGCCGAGAAGCTGGCCTACAGCCCCCGCCGCTACTTCACGGCAGCTTGCGACCAGCTCACCAAACGCCGCGCGGCGCTCCTCGAAGAGCTGGGGCTCCCGCTCAAAGGCGCCCGCCTCTTCAACGAAGGCAAGACCGTCACCCTCGTCCCCATCCGCCGCTGGGGCGTCTTCACCCGCTACCAGTGCTCCGGCCCCGGCTGCGGCGCGCCGCTCCGCCAGCAGGACATGGTCTGTGGGAACTGCGGCGGCAAGGTCTCCGGCGGGCTGGAGCGCCTGATGGGCCTCAGCTGATCGCCCCCAGCAGGACGCCCCAGGTCTCGTCCACGCCCAGGCCCTCGGTGGCGGAGAACGGCAGCACCGCGCCCTCGGGGAGCTCCAGCTGCCGGGTCAGCTCCTGGATGCGCGGCTTGCGCTTCGCCTTGGGCAGCCGGTCGATCTTCGTCGCCGCCACCAGGATGCGCGCGTTCCCCTCCGCCAGATAATCCAGCGTGTGGAAGTCGTCCGCCGTGGGCCCCACCTCCGCGTCGATGATGCTCACCACCACCTTCAGCGGCGTCCGCGACTCCAGGTACTCGGAGATCATCCGCTGCCACGCCTTGCGCTCGGCCTTGCTCGCCTTGGCGAAGCCGTAGCCCGGCAGGTCCGCCAGCCGCACCGACCGCGTCGACCCGCCGCGCGTCTCCAGCACCACGTCGAAGAAGTTCAGCGTCCGCGTGCGCCCGGGCGTGTTCGACACCCGCACCAGCTTCCTCCGCCCCGCCAGCGCGTTGATCATCGACGACTTGCCCACGTTCGACCGCCCGACGAAGGCAATCTCCGGCCGGTCCGGGGGCGGGTATCCCTCCCGGTCCACCGCGGTCGTCACGAACGACGCTTCCAGCACCCGGGCCACGCGATCACTTCTTCGGTTTCTTCACCGGCTTCTTCTTCGCCGGCTTGGCTGGCTTGGCGGGCGGCTTGGTCGCGGTCGTCGCCGGCTTGCCGGTGGTGGTCGTGGGCGGGGTCGTCGCCGTGGCCGGCGGCTTCTCGCCGTCCGCGGGCGGGGCCTCGTCCGTCACCGCCGGCCCCTGGCCCTCCTGCGGCGGGTTCTGCACGGGGCCGGCCACCGGCGCGGGCGTCTCGGTCGAGGTGACCCCGGCCACCTTCCCCTGCTCCCGCCGCTGGCGCTCGACGGTCCAGTGGTCGATCAGCTTCAGCTTCTCCACGAAGTCGAACGGCTTGAGCGAGGGCGACGAGGCGTCGTGGCAG
>DASRBA010000435.1:0-21920 GCA_035637895.1 Myxococcaceae bacterium | reverse complement strand
TTCCCCGCCTTGCCGCCGCCGCCCTTCTTCCCGCCCTTGCCCGCCTTGCCGCCGCCGCCCGCCTCGCCCGCCCCCGCCGCGTCGCCACCCGCCCCGCCGGCGGCTGCCTTCGCGGCCTCGAAGGTGTCTCGCGTCGAGAAGCCCGTCGCCTGCGCGGCCTCGCCGCCGCCCGCCTTCGCGCTCCGGGCGAGCTCCATCGCTCCCTGCCCGATCATCTGCGCCCGCTGCGAACCGACCGAACCGACACCCACGCGAGTACCCTCCTGGCGCCGAGTGCGCCGAGGTATTCATCGGTGGGTGGCGCAACTTTGTTGCGTTGAAACGCGATAATATCCGCCTGACTTTTTTCAGGTCATGGGAGCGCGGCCACTCCTGTCAGGTGAAATTCGTCGATCCATCCATGGATTGGATCTGGTGTCAGGTCGAGCTGACACATCTGAGAACATACCCGCTTCCCAGCCGGCCCCTCGGGTGGCGGGCCACTTTCCCGGGAGATTTCCGGGCGAATTTCCGGCAAATTCCCGCGCCGTGATCGTCTTCACCCGGCGGGACCTCCCCTACATCCGGCCGGCGCTCCGGGAGCGGCTGGGGCGGGGAGAGATCGGCATCTTCCCCACGGACGGCGGCTACGCCCTGATGGGGAACGCGCTCTCGGCGGAGGCGCGCCGGCGGCTGGGGCGAGCGGCTCCCCCGGTGATGGTCCCCCACTCCCTGGAGTGGACGCGGCTGGTCGTCGCCGTGGAGCACCGCGCGGGCCTGGATGAGCTGGTGTCGCGGCACGCGGGGACGGCGTGCCTGGTGCTCCGTCATTCGGGGTCGGAGGCGCCGCTGCCGCGCGAGTTGACGCCGTCCGGCCGGGTGACGCTCCGCTTCCCGCGCCACTGGGTGCGCGACCTGGCGGGCGAGCTGACGTTCCCGCTGCTGTGCCTCCCCGTGCCGGGCGGGATGACGCGCCTGGAGGAGGTGCCGGCGGACGTCGCGCGCCGGATCGACTTCGTCGTCTACGAAGGCCCGCGCCCGGCGGTCGCGCCGGCGCTGGTGCCGCTCGACGCGCCTCCCGGAGGTCCCGCCCCATGCCAAGCGCCACCTACGTCCGCCCCCTCGAGGACGCCGCGACCTTCGGGGCCGGGCAGATCGGCGGCAAGGCCAGGAACCTCCAGAAGCTCGGGGAGATCCCGGGCGTCGCGATCCCGCCCGGCGCGGTCCTGAGCGCCGCCGCGCTGGAGCGCTTCGTCCGCGCCAGCTTCACGCCGCGCCGGCTGGCGGAGCTGGCGGAGGCGTACTTCACGCCCGGCAAGCAGGCGCTGTTCTTCGCGGCCCTGGCGGCAACGCGCTTCCCGGCGGACCTGCAGCGGGAGATCCTGCGCGCGGTGCCCAGGCGGGAGGTGGTGATCGTCCGCTCGTCCGGCACGCGCGAGGACTCGGCGGCGCAATCGCTGGCCGGGCACTACGCCAGCATCGTCACCCGGACCGATCCGGCCAGCGTGCTGATGACCATCAAGAACTGCTGGCTGGTGGGGCTGCGCGTCTTCCTCAGCCTGCTCTACCAGGGCGCGGCGAAGGAGCCGGCGCGCGCGCTGGACGAGGCGATCCGCTCGCTGGCGCTGGTGATCCAGACCGTGGTCGACGCGCGGAAGTCCGGCGTGTGGTTCACCCAGTCGCCCACCCACCCCGCCGGCAAGGCGATGGCGGTGGCGAACTTCGGCACCTGCCACGCGGTGGTGGACGGCGCGCTGGCCACCGACGTGCTGGTGGTGGACGGCGGCCGGATCGACTCCGCCGACGTGAGCTACAAGTTCGAGATGACGGTCCTCACCCGCGCGCCGGAGAAGCTCATCCCCGGCCAGACCATCCGGACGCCGCTGGGGCCCACCGCGTACCACGTGCCCTACTCGCGCTTCATCGGCAGCGCGCGGGTGCCGCCGGCGCTGGGCTGGGAGCGGACGCTGGACGACCGCGAGGTCCGGGCGCTCTCCGAGACGGCGGGGCGGGCGCGGGAGTGGCTGGGCCACGAGGTGGACATGGAGTGGTCGTTCCTGGGGAAGCGGCTGGTGCTCCTCCAGGCGCGGCCCATCACCACCCAGGCGTCGAAGGTCGAGCTGGATCCGGACTCCGCGTACTCCGTCGCCTCCCCGGGCATCGCCACCGGCGCCGTCCGGGTGGTGCGCGCGGTGGAGGAGATCGGCAAGGTGCAGCAGGGCGACGTGATGGTGGTGGCGAACACCGACCCCGACTACATGCCGGCGTTCTACCGGGCGGCGGCGGTGGTGAGCGAGGACGGGTCGCCGCTGTCGCATACCGCCATCGTCGCGCGCGAGCTGAAGATCCCGTGCATCACCGGCGTGACCGGCGCCACCACCGGCGCGTTCCTCGACGGAGAGATCATCTGCGTGGACGCCAACCGCGGGCGGATCACGCGCGACCCGAAGGCGCGGGTGAACGAGGTGGCCGCCACCCGGAAGCGCGACGGGGTGATCTACCGGCTGGATCACCTCGGGCGCCTGGGCGGCGAGCGCCGGCCACGGATCGCCGCCTCCGCGCTGCTGGCGGCGTTCCTGGAGGAGGCGCCCGGGGAGGCGATGGCGGACTGGCTGCGCCGCATCAAGCGGCGGTACGGCCTCCGCGGCGGGGCGATCCAGTGGGACGTGCTGGACCCGAAGGACGCGCTGGAGCAGGAGCCCGGGGTCGGCGAGTTGAAGGCGGCGGCGCCGGGCGGGAGGTTCTGACGTGCTCCCCGTCCGGTTCGGCCGCCACGACGTCTACCTCTACGAGTCGATGTTCTACACGCGGTCCCCGCTGCTGAAGGAGCTGTACTGCGAGAGCCACCGCTTCGAGCCGTGGGCGGTGAACGGCGATCCGCAGGCCACCGGCCGCTACGTGTTCCGCAACGTGCTGTACGTCGACGCGGGCGACCGGTCGCGGCTGCTGGCGGACATCCTGCGGCGGCTGGAGTCCGAGCCGTCCTACCAGTCGCAGGTGGAGGCGCGGTTCCGGGAAGCATCGCGGCGGTTGTGCCGGCACCTGGTGCGGACCAGGCGCGGCGACCACGGGCGGGAGAACGTGGCGGCGCTGATGGACGCCGCGGTCCGCGTGCTCTCGGCGGGGATCTTCAAGGAGGCGCTGGAGCCGAACCCGGCGATGCAATTCCTCGCCGCGTTCATGCCGGTGGAGCCGGTGCGCGCCAACCTGCTGGACCTGTACCAGCCGCTCTGCCTGCCACACTTCCTCAAGTTCGAGCTGAAGCTGCTGTACTTCGCGCGGCGCCACCGCGAGGACGGCGGCGAGGCCTGGGTGTCGCGCTGCATCGAGCAGTGCGCGTACCTGAGCAAGTTCTTCCTGGAGCCGACGCCGCTGGACGACCCGGAGGCGATGAAGGCGAAGATGGACGAGTCCGATCCCGGCAAGCGCGGCGAGCTCCTCCGCAACCACCAGCGCGTGGTGGAGCGGTCCCTCCTCGCCGAACGCGACATCCTCCAGCACCTCGCGGAGACCGGGACCTACACGCTCCGCTCGAAGCGGGTGGTGATGGGCTGCCTCCGCTTCATCCAGTTCATCTCCACCTACGAGGAGCTGAAGCACATACAGGCAGTGCAGGCCGCCCGCGCGCTGCGTCGCGTGATGGAGGCCCACCGGCTCGACCTGGACACCACCCTGCGCGCCGACCTGCTGAAGCGGCTGCGTTAGGGGCCGACGCGCCCCGCGTTCCCCAAGGACGCAGCGAGGCCCTGTCCACGGGCCTCCCAGTCTGAGCGGGGGGATGGAACGCCGGTTGCTTTACGGCCCGCCCATGAAGAAGCACGTGGTGAGACGCGGCGAGTGCATCTCCAGCATCGCCTTCGAGAACGGTCACTTCTGGCGGGTGGTGTGGGAGCACCCGGACAACGAGGGACTGCGGGCCAGGCGGCGGAGCGGGCACGTGCTGATGGAGGGGGACGAGGTGACCGTCCCCGACCTCCGCCAGAAGACCGTCGACGTGGCGGCGGGGCAGAGCCACAAGTTCCGGCGCAAGGGCGTCCCGGAGAAGCTGCGCCTCCGCTTCGGCGACGACGAGTTCCCGCGCGCCGGCGTCCCGTACACGCTGACCATCGACGGGCAGGAGCAGCGCGGCGCCACCGACGCGAAGGGAGAGCTGTCGCACTACCTCTCCCCCAGCGCGCGCCACGCGGAGCTCGTCCTCCAGCCGGAGGGCGCGCCGGAGGAGCACTACGTCCTCGAGCTCCGCGGGCTCGATCCGATCAGCGCGGTCTCGGGGATCCAGGGCCGCCTGCGGAACCTCGGCTTCTACAAGGGCCCCCTCGACGGCGAGCTCAGCGACGCCACCCTGCGCGCGATGCAGGACTTCCAGGCCACCCGGCGCCTCGCGCAGACTTCGGACGTGGACGACGCGACGCGCCGGGCCCTCCTCGACGCCAGCGGGTGCTGACCTCATGCCCTTCGACATCCAGGGAAAGATCGGCCAGGTCGGGATCGCCGGCGCGCAGTACGCGCTGATCAAGGCCCGCGGCGACGGCAATTGCCTGTTCCACGCCGCCGGGCACGCGCTGACGCGGGAAGCCCACATCCTGGGGCAGGTCCACACGCACGCGAGCTTCCGCGCCGCCGTGGTCGCGTACGTGGAGCAGCACGCCAAGGACCTGGACGCGCTGGGGTTCAAGCTGCGCGACGGGCTGGGCATCACGCGCAACGCGCAGGGCGCGGTCAGCGCCGCGCAGGGGCGGCAGATCGACCAGCGCGTCGCCTACCTCAAGGGCGCCAACAACTGGGGCGACGAGGCCTGCATCACCGCCATCGAGCGCCTCTACGACGTGGAGGCGCTGGTCTTCGACAACACCGGCGCGGCGGTGAACGCCTTCGGCGTGGCGCACTACACCCCGTCCCACAGCCCCGCCACCAAGCTGCGCCTCTGCGTCCAGTTCGTCGGGAACGTCCCGTACCACTACGACCTCTACCTGCCGAACGCGTCGTACGACGCGGCGCAGGACGGCCCGGACCGCACCGCCCAACCGGAGGAGGCGCCGAAGGAGTCCCCGGAGCCCAAGCCGGAGCCGAGGAAGGACGTCGCCCCGCCGAAGTCGGCGCCGGCCAGGGAGTGGGACTACGCCTTCGACCCCGCCGGGTTGAAGCCGTACGGCGCGCCCATCGCCCACCAGCGGTTCGGCTACACCGCCGCCTGGCTCGACGGGAAGGGCTCGGGCGGCAAGGTCGGCAAGAAGGAGATCCAGGCGGCGCTCGGCAACGAGCTGAACGTCTCGCAGGGCCCGCCGGCGCCGGTGGTCGCCGTCCAGCTGATCAACCGGAGCAAGGCGAAGGACCTGGCGTCCACCTCGTGGTCCGCGGCGCGGGGGAAGGAGGCCTTCGCCGCCGGCCACCGCGAGCCGTTCTTCATGCCGCTGCAGCGCCAGGACGGCGTCTGCGTCGACATCCTCGACCCGGGCAACACGCACCTGGTGTTCGACGTCGAGGACGGGAAGGCGCGGCAGCCGGCCAAGGTGTACGGGTCGTTCTTCCAGCGCTCCCTGGGCAAGCGCGGCGACAAGAGCAAGGACGGCCCGGTCGCCGACTTCGAGCTCGACCTGACGCTCAAGGAGGTGAAGATCGAGAAGGTCGAGGGCAGCGGCGGGGCGCTGGTTCGGTACACCATCCCCGCCGCGACGGTGATCGACGTCAAGCTCCGCAAGTTCCTGGTGTGGGACGGCGGGCCGTACCAACTGGTGGTGGGCAGCGCGGAGGAGCTGGGCGTGGAGGCCAGCGCGTGGACCTACTTCCACGTGCCCAGCGACTGGGAGATCAACGCGGCGGAGGCGGTGGGGCAGTCCCCGCTGCTGATGCTGAAGGACGACCTGCAGCCGCTGGTCGACGCGGGGATCGGCGCCAAGGCGCAGGCGGTCGCCAACCGCAACCTCGGCGGCGAGGAGATCCTCGGCCGCGAGACCTTCGAGCTGACCGAGAAGGCGGAGACGGGGCTGAACACGCTGCTCGCCGCCGCCGGGCTGGGCGTCGACCTGAACGCCAGCAACTACCTGGTGGAGGTCGACGAGGGCGCGTTCTACGTCTCCACGTCCTGGGCGAGCATGGTGCACCTGTCCCTCAACGCCGACGACGGGTGGTACTACATGGACGCGCTGTACTGCTCGGGGAGCGAACGCAGGGCGTACGTCGCCTCCGCGGCGGACGTGCGCGGCGCGGAGCAACGCAAGGCGCGGGGCACGGAGTACGTGAAGTACGCGGACCAGGTGAGGGTGTACCGCAACCAGCTGGAGAACTACTGCACCGCCCTGAACCACATGAACGGCCAGCTCGTGAACATGGGCGACGCCGTCCGGAAGTACGCGGCGGCGGAGCAGCAGGTGAAGCTGGACCTGTTCACCAAGCAGCAGCTCAAGCCCACCACCAAGCCGGCGGACGTCGCCAAGATCGTCGGCAAGGCGATGCGCGAGCGCCACCCGGACCTCGCCGACGTGCCGGCGCAGCGCGAGGAGGCCATCGCCAAGGGCACCGTCAACTGCGAGGCGAAGCGGGAGCTGGCGAACCAGGCGCTCCTGGCGTTCCACGGCAACCGGGAGCTGCTCGGCTTCCTCGCCACCCAGAAGCTGGACGCCGACATCGCGCGGGAGGTGGGCTGGGACGTGAACAAGGTCGAAGCCACCTGGAAGGAGGTGACCCGGGTGAGGGACGCCGTCGACGCCATCTTCAAGGAGCTGCAGCGGCGGCGGAGCGCGGCGGTCAGCGACGGGCTGGAGCTGCCGGTCACCGCGATGATGGAGGGCGTCAAGGACTTCGACACCGGGACCGAGAAGGGGCGGCTCGCGCCGGGGAAGGACTGGAAGCAGTTCCTGTTCAAGCAGCCCGTCAAGGTGTCGCAGGCGGTGACCACGGGCATCAGCAGCTGCGCGGGCGGCGTCACCTTCTCCACCGAGAAGATCCCCGAGCACGTCTTCCTCTGGCACGTGGACGGCAGCCTCTCCATCCCCCTGCGGCCGGAGTTGGAGCGGCTGTGGCCGGGCGGCAAGGGGATGCCGGAGCTGCGCAGCGTGGTGTCGATCTGCCCCACGCTCTGGGAGCTGAACAAGTACCGGCCGGAGAACCTGTACCCGGCGGGGACGCTGGACCGGTGCCGCACCGTGTTCCTGGCCCGGAGCTGCCACCTCTACGGCACGCACCCGATGGTGGCGGGGGGCCTGCGCTTCGGCGTCGACGTGAGCGACGGGGACCTGGCGCTGGGGTTCACCTACGACCTGGAGATGCGGCTGGAGCCGCTCACCAAGTGGCGCGGCGCGGAGCCGGCCGACCTGCCCGGGATCCTGCTCGACTTCGGCGACGACCTGTACGGCATGTACCGGGACGGGGGGGCCAAGGTGGACGGCCCGGCGGCGATGGGCAAGTACATCGCCGCCGTGACGACCCAGGACCGCCAGGAGCGCAACGACATCAAGCACCGGCTGCGCCAGCACGCGAACAAGTCCTGCCGCGTGCCCGCCTTCAACGCGGACGGCTTCCAGACGTTGGCCGGCAACACCACCGCCCTGCTCGCCACCAGGTGCTTCTACGCGGGCGAGAAGGGTGACCAGGAGCTGTCCAACGACCGGAACTTCCGGTGGACGCCCGGGCCGCTCGCGTGATCAGGTCGCCCCCAGGCGGAACAGGCCTTGCCCGCTCGCCGGCAGGAGCATTCCGGCGAGCGTCGGCTCCACCTGCACCTGCATCTTCGCGACCTCCGCGCACTTCTCCGCGAAGGTGACCTCCGGGTCGTCCGTCCGCGCCTCCCCGCAGATGGCGCGGAGGACCGCCGGCGCCACCCCGCTCTGCCGCCCGAGGGCGAAGTAGCTCCGCCGCAGCGTGTGCAGGTTCCCCTTGCGCAGGCCCAGCGTCTCCAGGTCGCGCTGCAGGTGGGCCAGCGTGGTGCCGGCCTGCTGCGGCGCGCCGCCCTGCGACGGGAAGAGGAGGTCGTCCGGGGTGGCCGGCCGGCCCAGGCGCGCGGGGAGCACGTCGCGGACGTACTGGCCCAGCATCGTCCCCAGCGCGCGGTGCAGCGGCACCTCCCGCGGCAGGCCCGAGCGCGACGGGGTGAGCCGCCGCTGCTTGCTGTCCCACCGGCCCGCCACCAGCATCCGCCCCAGCGGCACCCGGTGCAGGTCGCACTGGCGCACGCGCAGCGCCAGCACCTCGCCGATGCGCATCCCGGTGAGCGCCAGCACCGCCCACTGGCACTGCCGCGTCCGGTCCACCCGCGGGTCGGAGATCAGCCGCTCCAGGTCGTCCCGGGTGAAGTGGTTGGAGAGCCGCCGCTCCACGTCCGCCGCCAGGGCGCCCGCCTCCGACTCCTCGGACGGGCGGCACGGGTTGGTGGGGATCAGCCCGTCCGCCACCGCCCCGTCGAGCAGCCGGTACAGCATCATGTAGAGGGCGCGGGTGGGCGGCGCGTCCATCGACCGGCGCTCGGACAGCTCGCGCATCCACTCCACCACGTGGTGGTAGCGCAGGTCGCAGAGCGGGACGCTGCGCATGGGGCCGCGGAGGTGCTCCAGCAGCACCGCCGTCTCGTCCTTGGCCAGCACCTGCCCCGGGCGGGCGCGCGCCTCCAGGTGCGCGCGGGCGTGGTCCGCCACCGTCTGCGTCGTCGCCGCCTGGGTCAGGCTCCGCCTGGTCGCGACGCGCCGCTCCAACTCGGCCAGCACCTGCCGCGCCGCCTCCAGGTCGGTCAACCCGGTGCTCTCCCGGCGGCGCTCGCCGGCGCTGTCGCTCCAGCACACCCACCACAGCCTGCTGTCACGCCGCCTGTACAAGAAGCCCATGGACGTCTCCCCTCCGGTCGCCCGGAGGTCGGGCGCCGTCATTTCCTGCGTTCGGTGTTCGTCGGTTGGTGTCGCTGCTTCGCTACTTCTTCCTCTTCCGCCGGGGCGGCGGGCGGCGCGGCATCTCCACCGGTTCGCCCGCGTACCAGGCGCGAATCTTCGCGGGCGGGAACTCCCAGGCCCGCCCCACCTTCACCGCCGGGAGCTTCCCCCACCGCGCCATCCGCTTCACCGTCAGCTCCGCCAGCTCGATCAGGTCCGCCACGTGGCGGGCGCTCCAGTTCTTCCCGCGCACCTCCAGCTCCGCCCGTTCGGCGGCCAGCCTGCTCGAGTGGGGACGGCCGCGGATCGCCGCGTCCATCATCTGATCCAGCTTGTCCTTGGCCATGGTGGTTTCCACGCGCTTGCCCCTCGCGCTGCACCTCGACAACGCGTTGCAAGGTACGCGCGGTCGATTCGCGTCTCATCGGCGGCGGTGTGTCGGAGATCGGGGGGATCCTGACGGCGCTTCCGTCAGTCCTCCGTCAGGCTTCCGTCAGGGCTTGCGCGAGCGCTCCAGGCGCGCGATCTCCGCCGCGAGCTTGCCGATCCGCGCGTCGCCCAGCGACTCCAGGCGCCCGGTGTCCACGGCGGCGATCTCCAGGCCGGCGTGGAGGCGGTAGCTGCCGCTCTGGTCGTTCTCCACGATCACCGCCCGGGCAGGCAGGTGGGGCCCCAGCTCCTCCTTGAGCCGCGAGATCCCCTTCCAGCCCTGCTCCGCCTTCGCGCCCAGGTCGTTCTTGTGGATCCACCCCTCGGGCGAGCGCAGGCGCCCCGCCACCAGGTTGAGCAGCATCAGGAAGGACGCGGCGGTGAGGAGGACCGGCTTGTCGCCGACCTTCACCTCCATCCGCTTGCCCTCCTGCCGCCCGGTGATCTCCAGCGACGCCGGCGCCACCGCCGACGCCGCGCGCGCCTCGCGGGTGAGCGCCGCGCAGGGCTCGTGCTTGTCGCGCCCGCTCCGGCGCAGCGCGTCCTGGATCTTGTCCTTGAACGGCGGCTCGCTCTCGCCCACCGGCTTGGTGATGAAGTCGTCCGCGCCCTCCTGGAGCGCCTTCACCACGTAGTAGTGCTCCTTGGCGTGGCCGCTCATGACGAGGATCTGCAGCCGGTGCTTCCCCTCGTCGTTGCGGCGCGGGTAGAGCGCGCGGATGTGCTCGAGGAGGCTCTGGCCCGCCTCCACGTGCGCCTTGATCGAGTCGCGGTTCGCCTTGATCTGGAGGTCGAGCAGCACGTAGCAGAAGCCGCCCTCCGCCGCGAGCTGCTCCGCGTCCTCCTTGTTCGACGCGTGCAGGTGCGCGTGGCCCAGCGACTCCAGGAGCTCGCCCAGCTCCTCCGCCATCTGGGGCTCGTCCTCCACCAGCAGCGCGGTGTGGCGTCCGGACATTCCCGTCACTCCTGCCGATCTTCCTGATCCAGGGGGAGGACCACCGTCACCGTCGTCCCCTTCCCCTTGGCGCTCGCCAGGCGGATGGAGCCGCCGTGCTCGGTCTCGACGATCTTCTTGGCCAGCGGCAGCCCGAAGCCCGTCCCGTCCGGCTTCTTGCTGCTGTAGAGCTGGAACGCGTCGCGCAGGTTCTCCTCGCTCATCCCGCACCCGTCGTCGATGAAGGAGATCACCACCCGCCGCTCGTCGTCGTCCGGGCGGGAGTCGATCTGGACCTTCCCCGGGATGGCCAGGCCGTCATACGCCTCGAACGCGTTCTGGAGGATGTTGGAGAAGGCTTGCAGCAGCCGGTGCCGGTGGGCCTCCACCCGCACGTCGCGCGGCACCGTCACCTCCGTCTGCATCGGGCCGCCCTTGTCGCGCATCCGGTCCTTCACCAGCCCCAGCGCCTCCTCCACCATCTCGCGGAGGTCCTCGCCGTGGAAGTCCGGCGTCACGTCCGCGGTGAGGTCGCGGAGCGAGTCGATGATCGCGGTGAGGAGCCTCAGTCGCGCGCGCCCCCGGGTGATGTGCTTCGCGTAGACCTCGCGGTCCACCTTGGCGCGCTCCAGGCCGTTCTCCAGGTTGAGCAGCGTGGCGTCGAGCGGCGCGATCACCTTCACGATCTCGTGGCGCGCCTCGCGAACCACCAGCTCGGTGTACTTCTCCGCCACCTTGAGCGCGTCGCGCCGGGCGCGGGCGCCGTGCTGCGCCTCCAGGTCGGCCAGCCAGCGCAGGAGCAGGTCCCCGTGCTGCTCCTTGAGGATGTCGGCGCGGGTCAGATCGGAGCGGCGGGCCAGGGTGCGCTGCGCCGCGTCCTGCACGTAGGCGTTGTCGTCCTGGAGGAGGCGGGCGAGCGCGGTGTGGAAGGTCTCGTGCTTGAGGTGCTGGATGGTGCCGGCCACCGCCTTGCGCACCTCCCACTTCGGGTGGGCGGCCAGCTCCACCATCCGCCCGCCGATCTCCGCCACCTCCGCCCCGGAGGGAGCGCCGGCGCGGAGCAGCTCGCCGGCTCGCTCCACCGCGTCGCGGACGGCGGTCCACCTCGGCGAGGACAGCGCCGCCACCACCTCACCGATCGCTCCTTCCGCGGCCATGCGCTTTAGTGACCGTAGCGCTCCTTGCGGAGGAGGAACGCCTCGCGGCCGCCCTCGAGGAGCAGCTCGATGTCCTGCTTCAGCTCGTCCACCGTGCCCGCCTTGGACAGCTTGCCCTGCTTGCCGTCCGAGGAGAGCACGAAGACGCGCTCCGCGTCGCCGAGGACGGGGATGTTGGGGTTGTGGGTGACGAAGATCAGCTGGCGGCGGCCCTTGGCGTCGCTCAGGCTCTTCACCACCGTCTCGTAGATGAACCGGTTGTCGAGGTTGTCCTCCGGCTGGTCGATCAGCAGCGGGCGTTCGCTCTCCAGCAGGAGGATGGGGAGGATGGTGGTGCAGCGCTGGCCGGTGGACAGCTCCGCGGAGTCCTTGTAGGCGCGGCCGTCCAGCAGCTCGACGCGCGGGAGGTCCTCCAGCTCCACCGTCTCCACCCGGTAGAGCAGCTCCGTCTCGCGGAGCGCGTCGATCACCTTGCGGGAGCGGTCCTCGTCCAGGCCGGTGCGCTCGGCGAGGGTGGCGGCGTCGCCGCGCTGGATGAGGACGGAGAGCTCCTCGGGGGTGACGCTCTGGACGATGCGGTCGACGACCGCGGTGTACTTCATGCTCTGGCCCTTGAGGGCCTCGGACAAAAGCGCGCGGTAGGCCTCGCGGTTGCCGGCCTGGGTGATCGTGACCCGGATGGTCGGCTGGAGCGGGGCCAGCCGCTCCTCGGTGACCTTCTTGCGCAGCAGGTAGCGCTCGTCGCGCAGGCCGGAGAGCTTGGCGCTCAGCTCCCGGCGCTGGGCCTCGCGGTCGCGGCGCTCCTTCTGCCTCAGCTCCAGCTCCTTGTTGGCGGCGGCGACGTCGGCGTAGCGCTGCTGGAGCTGGGCGCGCTCGGTGGCGCGGCCGGTCTCCTCCTGGGTGCGGGCCACCAGCTCCCGGTACTCGGCGTCCTGCTTCGCGTGCCGCCCGGCCAGCGTGCGCTCCTGCTCCACCACCAGCGCGTCGGCGGCGTCCACCTGGCGGCCGATGTCGCGGGCGCTGCGGTCCAGGAGGTTGGTGAGCTCCTTGATCTGCGAGGCGATGGAGCCGAAGAGGTCCTTGTTGGGCCCGGCCGCGACGTCGACGTCGATGCGGGACTCCAGGCGGCGGGTGAGCCCGGAGACCAGCGACTCCGCCTCGGTGCGGACCTTGCGGAGGTCGTCGCGGAGGGCCTCGACGGTCTTGCGCTCCTTCTCGCGCAGGGTCCGCTGGGCGTGCGCGGCGTTGACGAGATTGGCGTCCCCGCCGGCGGCCTGCTGGAGGCCCTTGAGCTTCTCCTCCAGGACGGGCACCTCGGAGGCGCTCTCCCTCAGGTCGCGCATCTCGCGGTCCAGGCGGAGCAGCTCGGCGGCGTTCTGGACGAGGTCGCGGTGGATCTTGCGCACGTCGCCGTCGATCCGGCGGACGTCCTCCTCGATGAACTTGTCGATCAGGGCCAGCTGGAGGCTCAAGTTGGTGGCGATCTCCTCGATCTCGTTCTGGCTGTAGATGTCCGCCTTGAAGATGAGGTCGCGGTCGAAGGAGATGGGCGTCGCCTCGCCCTGCTCGTTGAGGACCTGGGGGCTGTCGTTCCAGGGGCGCTCGGCGACGTAGCCCACGCCGTGCTTGGTGCGCACGCCGGCGCGGATCCGCCCGGTGCCGAGGTTGCTCTGCACCAGCGCCTTGAGCGCCTTGGCGCGGGCGGGGGCGGTCTTCTCGTCCGGCATCTGGTTGAGGACGTAGCGGACGAGCTCCAGGACGGTCGTCTTGCCGGTGCCGCGGCCGCCGATGATGCAGTTGAGCCCGTCCGCGAACTCCAGCCGGGCGCCCTTGAAGAACCCGCCCGTCACCTCGAGGGAGAGGATGGTGTGGTGCGCCCTGCTGTCGGACTTCGGCTCGGAGGTTCGAGTCGACTTCGCCATGGCGGACGCACTCTACATCGTCCCGCCGAGGTAGCGTCGGGCGCCGACCATGCAAGGGACCGCCTTCGTCTACAGCTCGCACGACCGATCGAACTACATCCACGACCACTTCCTCGTGCAGCGGGCGCTGCGCGGACGGGAGAACAAGCGGATCCTCTTCGTGCCCATGAGCGAGCGCGCGCTCCACGCGCAGGAGTTCTCGTGGAGCCGGTTCGAGTGGTACTTCCGCTTCTACGAGCGGTACGGGCTGGAGGCGTGGCCGTTCTACTTCCGGGATGGGTTGCGGGCCGAGGACGTGCAGCAGCTGTGGAGCGCGCTGTGGTCGTCGGAGGTGGTGCTGCTGGGTGGTGGGGGACCGTGGACGGGGATGCAGCGGTACCGGTGGCTGGGCGCCACGTTCGACGGCGAGCCCGGGAAGTTCGGGCGGATCCTCCACGAGCGGCGGCAGCGCGGGCTCCTGACGGTCGGGTTCTCCGCGGGAGCGGACCAGATGTGCGAGCGGATGTTCGGCGACTTCAAGCGGCCGGGCCCGGGGAACGAGGGCTTCGGGATGGTGCGCGACGCGATGGTCACCCTGCACCACGACTCGAGCTGGAACTGGGAGCTGAGCCAGGCGGCGGGGCGATATCCGCGGTACCGCCTGTTCGGGCTGCCCAACGATTCAGGGCTGAATTCGGACTGGGGGTTCCTGCCGTCCGGGAACGTCTGGCAGGTGATCGAATTCGTCATCGACGAGTCGTGGTCCGAGCCGTCCGACGCACACCACGTGAAGACCCGCCACGGGCAGAAGATCGACCACTTCTACCCGGACGGGCGGCACTGGGCGTTCTCGGGTGGCGACCGTCTCGTGCGCATCACGTCGCAGGATGGGCAGTACGACGACGCCTGGTTCGCGTCCGGCGGGCAACTGCTCCATTACTGGACGCAGTCGCCCGCCGGGTACGGGAGCCTCGAGGAGATCCTCAGGTCACACTAGGGCGAGACGGCGAACACCAGGTCGTCGCGGTCGTTGAACGAGCCCGGCGTGCACGGCCCGGAGCCCGAGCCGTAGCGGAACTGGCCGCGCACCGCCTGCAGCGTCCCGCTGTTCGGGAGCGTGTACGTCGTCGTCATGACGCGGGCGCCGCTGCCGGAGGGGGTCATGGTTCCAATGTAGACCCAGGTCGGGTTGGTGGCGTCGGCGGCGTAGTAGAGGTCGAGTTGGTCGGAGGTGTAGCCGGCCCAGGCCCAGACCGTGGCCTCGACGTTCACCGAGGTGCCGGCCTTCATCGGCGTTCCGGTGACCGTGTAGACGCGAAGGCGGTCCAGGGACTCGTCGGAGTGATACCCGCCGGCCGTTCCATCCGCGCACGAGGCGTTGATGGTGTTGGACTGGTTCGGCTCCGGCCCCAGGAACGCGCGGCCGTTGAACAGGGTGCCCGAGTCGCAGGCAGCCCCGGTCTGGCGGCAGCTCGCCGTGCGCAGCGCTGGATCGTAGGTGGCGTTACCCGGGAAGACGTTCTGGACGGTCACGGTCACCGGGGCGCTGAGGGTGGAGTTGTTGACCAGGTCGTAGGCCCTGGCGGTGAAGCTGCGGGTGCCGTCCCAGCCCACGGTGCTGTACGCCAGGCTGTAGGGCGCGGTGTTGTCGGAGCCGATGTACCGGCCGTCCATGAAGAAGTCGACGATGGAGATCCCGCTGCTGTCGCTGGCGCTCGCGCTCACCGTCACCGTGCCGCTGATGGTGCTGCCGGCGGCGGGAGCGGTGATCGACACGGACGGCGGGGTGCGGTCCGAGGTGAAGGTGACCGTGGCCGTCCCCACGTTGCCCGCGTCGTCGTACGCCTTGGCGGTCAGGGTGATCGAGCCTCCGGGCGCGCTCCAGGCGAAGGAGTACGGGGCCGAGGTGTCGGTGAAGAGCAGCGTGGCGCCCTGGTAGAACTCCACGCGGTTGACGGCGTAGTCGTCGCTGGCGGTGGCGGTGACCTGCACGTTGCCGTTGGTGATCGCCCCGGCGGCGGGCGAGGTGAACGCGACGGTGGGCGGCGTGGTGTCCGGCGGAGCGGGGTTGACCGCGAAGACGAGATCGTCGTGGTCGTCGTAGGTGTTGGTGGTGCAGGGCGCGGCGGTCCCGCCGTGCCGGAAGCTGCCGCGGATGGCCTGGAGGCTGCCGACGTTCGGGAGGACGAAGGTGGTGGAGAGGTCGTGCAGGCCTCCCTTTCCGATGTCCAGCGGGAGCGTCGCCACGAACTGCCAGACGGGGTTATTGGCGTCGGCGGCGCGGTAGAGGTCGAGCACGTCGGAGGCGTTATCGACGCCCGGCTCCTTGACCGTGGCCTGGACGATGACCGTGGTCCCCGCCTGCAGCGGGCCGCCGTTCGGAGTCCGGACGCGCAGCGCCTGGATGGCCTCGGTGGCGTCCCCGCCGATGGTGCCGTCCGCGCAGGTGCCGTGGATGGTGTTGGGCTGGTGGAGCTCGGGGTCGTAGATCCCCTTGCCGTAGAGGAGGCCGACCGAGTCGCACTCGTTCTGCACGTTCAGGCACGCGGGCACGCCCAGGGTGGGGCTCCAGGCGGCGCCCTTGCTGAGATCGTGCGTGTAGATCTCGGAGGTGGCGATGCCGTAGGGGCTGCCGCTCCAGCAGCCGGTGCCGCACGACGTCCAGTTGTAGCGGTAGCCGCCCACCAGCATCACGCGGCCGTCGTCGAGGACCGCGACGCCGGGGTTGCCCCTGGTGCCTACGGTGCGGCCGGCGACGCTCCAGGTGCCGTCGGAGGGGGAGAAGCGCTCGATGCTGCTGGGGTCGCCGCCGGCGACCATCACGCTCTCGTCGGAGAGGAGGACCGCGACCTGGTCGTTGCGCTGCTCGCGCGCCGCCGCGACGACGGTCCAGGTGTTGGCGGCCGGGTCGTAGATCTCGTTGCCGGAGGGGTACCAGTTGGAGAGGGTGAGGACGCGGCCGTCCGCCAGCCGGACCGCCTGGTGCGGCCGCTTGTAGGTGTTCGACGAGGCGACCGCGGTGAAGGCGCCGGTGGCGGGGTCGTAGATCTCGGCCTTGTTGGAGTCCTGCTGGAGGTCGGTGCCGCCGGTGATGAGGACCCGGCCGTCCAGCAGCAGCGTCGCCCGGTGGTTGCAGCGGGCGATGGTCATCGAGCCGGTGGTGGTCCAGGCGCCGGTCGTGGGGTCGAAGAGCTGCGCGGCCGCGGAGAGCGGGCTCGGGCAGCCGCCGGTGACGAGGACGCGGCCGTCCTGCAGCTTGGTCGCGGTGTGGCTCCAGGAGATGTGGTTGATGGGTGCCGCGGGGGACCAGCTCCCGGTGGCGGGGTCGTAGCGCTCGGAGCTGGAGAGGATGCTGCCGTTGCTCACGCCGCCGGTGACGAGCACGGTGCCGTCGTTGAGCAGCACCGCGGTATGGGCAGCGCGGGCGGCCTGCATCGATCCGGTCGCGGTCCAGGTGTTGTTCGCCGGGTCGTAGATCTCCGCGCTGGTGAGCTTGCCTGACGCGCCCGTGCCTCCGGCGACGAGCACCTTGCCGTTGGCGAGCTTGGTGGTGCTGTGGTCCATGCGGCCGGTCGAGAGCGACGGCGTGCTCTGGACCAGCGCCTGGGCCCGCGCGTCCGGCGCCGTGTCCTCGGTGGGTGGGGCGCAGCCGAAGGCGACCACCATGGCCGCGAGAAGGGTTGTCGTGAAGTACCTCGGATGCATGGGCAAGCTCCTGAGCTTTGAAGGGTGACGCGCGGAAACGGCGTCCGCGCGCGGTTCCCCTCAGCAAGCGCGGCGCCAGGGGCAAACCCGCGAAGTGCCTGGGGCCCGTTGGAGACGAGGCGGGTGACTGAGTGCGTTCGCTGAGACTGGTGGACTCAGCTCCCGCCGGGCACCGGCAGGATCCCGGCGGCGTCTGCGAAGCGTATGGCTGATGAACACATCTTCCCGGCGCTCACGGCGAAATGCCCTCCGCCTGCCCTTCTAGTCGAGGACAGGCGTTGCCTTGATATGCCAGAATAGGCATAATGAGCCGTGGAGACGGAGCTTCACCAGGCCGCTTCAAAGTAGGAGGAGTCAGATGAGCGGAAGTCACTACAAGGTCAGCGGCGGCAACGTCTTCGCGGATCTCGGCGTGGATGCTCCTGAAGAGGCGCTCGCCAAGGCCGAGCTCACCGCCAAGATCTCCAAGATCATCGCCGACAAAGGCCTGACCCAGCAGGCCGCTGCCAAGCTCCTCGGCATCGATCAACCGAAGGTGTCGGCTCTGCTGCGCGGCAAGCTCACCGGCTTCTCCACCGAGCGCCTCATCCGGTTCCTCAATGCGCTGGGCCGCGACGTCGAGATCGTGGTCAAGGATCGGCCCCGGAGCCGAGGCCCCGGACACTTGCAGGTCGTGATGGCGTGAGCCGAAGGCCGGGTCTTCGTTGCTACCAGACGTTCTGCGCCTGGTAGCCGTACCCGCTGCCGCCGTAGCGCCACTCGTCCCGGGCGTCGGAGGCGCAGCCCCCTTCCGACGGGTCCTCCAGGAACCGCACCCACGTCCAGTAGTTGCTGGGGACGAAGTGCTGCCAGCTGGAATCGGCCTCCACCGTCCCGCCGTAGACGAGGTCCTCGCAGCCGATGTCGGCGCCGTAGGGCGCGACGGCGAAGTAGAGGTGGAGGACCTGGCCCGACCGGTTCGTGTACCGGACCTGGCTGTCCGCGAGCGCCGTGGCCGGCGCCAGGGCCGCGAGACCCACGGCGGCGACCAGCGTGGAGGAGATGAGATTGCTCTTCATGACCCGTCCTCCCAGGTGAGCCCTACCCACACGGACGCGGAGGGACCGCGCCGTCTGACGGAGAACGGACCAGGAGCGGATTGGATCTACTCGGAGCTGCGCGGGCCCCTCCAACCGCGGAAGGCCCTGATTTCCCTGGCCCTCAGAACGCCACGCCCACGGAAATCCGGGCCACCAGCAAGGGATCCGTCTCCGGCGCGATCAGCACGTTGGCGACCAGCTCACCGCTCAGCCCCCAGGACCGGCCAAACCAGTTCGTCCCCTCCACCGCCACGCCGCCCAGGCCCGCGGGCACCAGGAAGGTCTGCGGAGACGAGGATGTGTTCTGCGTTCCCAGGCCCGCGCCGAGCAGGGCGCGCAGGTCCACCGTGAGCCCCGCGCCCCCGGCGCCTCGCGCACCGAGGCGGAGCATCGGGCCGGCCTGGAGGGCGCCGAAGCCAACCGGCCCATTCGGCGTCGGCAGAAAGAAGCCGGAGACATCCGCGACGATCAGCTGATGGAAGATGACCGCGGCAGAGGGCATCGGCAGGGCGATGAGCTGCTGCAGATAGAGGGTGGTCGCGACGAAGACGCCCGCCCGGACGTGAGGCTCGAGGAAGCGGGGCTCCTCCGCGCGCGCGGGCACGGCCGCCAGCAGCGCGCCTGCCGCCAGGGCGGCCCTGGAGAGGACTCTCATCGGCCGCCCCTCAGAACGCAACCGGCAGCTTCCTCAGGCCGCGGATGACGAAGCCGGTGCGCCACCGGAGCTTCTCCACGGGCACGGTCAGGCGCAGGTTGGGCAGCCGCTGGACCGCGTTCTGGATGGCGATCGCCCCCTCCAGCCGCGCCAGCGGGGCCCCCAGGCAGTAGTGGATGCCCATCCCGAACCCCAGGTGCCGGTTGGGATCGCGCCCCACGTCCAGCGCGTCCGGGTCGGAGAAATGCTGCTCGTCGCGGTTGGCGGAGGCGATGACGGCGGCCACGTAGTCGCCGCGGAGGATCTTCGCCCCGGACAGCTCGAAGTCCTCGCGGGCCACGCGCATGGTGGCCAGCTCCACCGGGCACGTGAAGCGCAGCAGCTCCTCCACCGCCGTCCCGATGAGCGCGGGCTCCTTCCGCAGCCGCTCCAGCTGGTCGGGGTGCTGCAACAGCGCGAGCATGCCGTTGGCGATCAGGTTGACCGTGGTCTCGTGCCCCGCCACCAGGATCAGGAACACCATGCTGACCAGCTCGTCCTGGCTCAGGCGGTCCCCCGCCTCCTCCGCCTGGATCAGCCCGGTCAGCAGGTCGTCTCCCGGAGAGGCGCGCCGCTTCTCGACCAGCTTGCGGATGTAGCGCGTGAAACCGATCACCGCCGGGATGGCGATCAGCGCCTCCAGCGTGTTGGTGTTGGAGATCACCTTGCTGGACCACTTGTGGAACTTCGCGCGGTCGTAGTCCGGGATGCCCAGCATGTCCGCGATGATGGTCACCGGCAGCGGGAGTGCGTAGTCCGCCACCAGGTCCATGCGGCCCTTCTTCACCGCCGCGTCCAGCAACTGGTTCGTCAGCTCCTGGATCCGCCCGCGCAGCCGCTCCACCAGGTGCGGGGTGAACGCCTTGTGCACCAGCCCGCGCAACCGGGTGTGGTCCGGCGGATCCCGCTCCAGCATGTTCTGCATCAGCGGCTGGAAGTAGCGGAAGAACCAGGGCAGCTTGGCGCGCTCGGCGTCGGTGAGGTTGCTGAAGCGGTCCTTGCCCAGCGACGGGTGCTTCAGCACCGCGACCACGTCGTCGTAGCGGGTCACCAGCCAGCCCCGCTGCCGGCCGAAGAGCATCAGCTGGAAGACCGGCGCTTCCCTCCGCAGGCGCGCGTAGTACCCGAACGGGTCCGCCTTGAAGTGCCGGGAGCCGAAGTTGGGCTGGGGGATGGGGCCCGACTCCGGGCGTGGGACGCCGGCCAGCGGGGGCGCGGGCAACACCGGGACTTCGGGATGAGAGACCTGGCTCTGAGCGGACATGGTCACCCTCCTTGAATTGGCGCGCGCCGAGGATGTTCCCGGGCGCGAGCGCGCGCCACCGCCTCGGCGCCGGAGGTACAAGCGGATGGACTGGCGCTCATCAGCCGGCCCTCCCTGCTACGTTCCGCGCGCCATGGCGCCCTGGTGGAAGGAAGGCATCATCTACCAGATCTACCCGCGCTCCTTCGCCGACTCGAACGGCGACGGCGTGGGCGATCTCCCCGGCATCACGTCCAGGCTGGACTACCTCCGCGACCTCGGCGTGGACGGGATCTGGATCAGCCCCATCTACCCGTCGCCGATGAAGGACTTCGGCTACGACGTCAGCGACTACACCGCCATCGACCCCGTGTTCGGCTCCATGGCCGACATGGAGGAGCTCCTCCGGCAGGCGCACGCGCGCGGCATCCGCGTGATCATGGACATGGTGATGAACCACACCTCGGACCAGCACCCCTGGTTCGTGGAGTCGCGCTCCAGCCGGGACAACCCCAAGCGCGACTGGTACCTGTGGCGGCCCGGCAAGCCGAACGGCGGCCCGCCCAACAACTGGCTCTCCGTGTTCGGCGGCAGCGCCTGGAAGAAGGACGAGGCCTCCGGCGAGCACTACCTGCACCTGTTCGACCCCAGCCAGCCGGACCTCAACTGGCGCCACCCCGGCGTGAAGGAGGCGATGAAGGACGTCTGGCGGTTCTGGCTGGACAAGGGCGTGGACGGGTTCCGCCTGGACGTGGCGCACCTCCTGGTGAAGCACCCGGACTTCCCGGACAGCCCCTCGAAGTTCGGGCTCACGCCCTACTCCCGCCAGCGGCACGACCACCACAGCAACCTCCCGGAGACCCACCAGCTGTGGAAGGAGTTCCGGCAGCTCCTCGACACCTATCCGGACCGGATGGCGGTGGCGGAGCCGGACCTCGACGGCACCGGCGCCGAGGGCTACTACGGCTCCGGCGAGGACGAGCTCCACCTCACCTTCCACTTCCAGCTCTTCTGGCGGAGGTGGCGAGCGCCGGCGATCCAGGGCGCGGTGCTGGACTGGGGCCGCCGCCTCCCCGAGCGGGGCTGGCCGTGCTGGGTGCTCTCCAACCACGACTTCGGGCGCCACGCGTCGCGCTGGGGCTCCGGCCGGCGCACCGACGCGCGCGCGAAGGTCGCCGCCGCCCTCCTGCTCACCCTCCGCGGGACGCCCTTCCTGTACTACGGCGAGGAGCTGGCGATGCGCCGGGCCTTCATCCCGCGCGCCGAGATCGTCGACCCGCCGGGCGTCCGCTACTGGCCGCTGTACCTGGGGCGCGACGGCTTCCGCACGCCCATGCAGTGGACACCCGGACCCGGCGGCGGCTTCACCACCGGCACGCCGTGGATGCGGCTGGGGCCTGGAGCGGACCGGCTCAACGTGGAGCTGGAGTCGAAGGACCCGCGGTCGGTGCTGAGCTGGTACCGGCAGCTGATCGCCCTGCGCCGAGCCACCCCCGCGCTCCGGCTGGGATCCTTCCGGGCCTGGTTCGATCGGCCGGGGTCGATCCTCGCCTACTCCCGGACGCTGGACGGACAGGCGGCCTCGGTCCTGCTGAACTTCAGCCGCTTCCCGGGATCAGTGGAGCTGCCCGCCGGATCGCACCGGGTGCTCGCCTCCACGCACCGCGACGCGGGCGCAGCGCTGAGCGGGAAGCTGAAGCTCCTCGGCGACGAGGCGCTGGTGCTGCTGCAATAGCCTTCGCTTGGGCGGCGACGCTACGCCGCGGCCCGGAACGGGATGTACTCCGGGAGCTGGCGCGAGACGGACCGGTAGATGCCGGCCATCTGCTCGGCCAGCACGGAGGAGCTGAAGCGCCGGGAGTGGCGGCGCGCCTCGGCGGACTTGGAGACGTGGAGGGCCGGGTCGTTCAGCAGCTCGTGCACCCTCGCCGCGAACGGGCCGAC
>DASRBA010000434.1:0-29809 GCA_035637895.1 Myxococcaceae bacterium | reverse complement strand
CCTGCAGCCGGTGGTCGCCGCGCGGGATGAGCCGCCGGTCCAGGTAGCACCACGCCCGCGCCGACGGCGGCACCCCGTGGCGGTGGCGCTCGCCCGCGTACCGGAAGAACGGCCGCACGTTCCGCGGGCTCACCTCCGGCGGCGAGTCGCCGGCGTACCTCCGCAGCTCCCGCAGCTTCCCCCGCAGCGCTTCCGGGATGCCGTGCGCGTCGGCGAAGGCGTCCAGCGCTTCGTCGTTGGCCCCGAGGAACGCGCGCACCCGCGCCAGCAGCCGATCCGGGTCCGCGTCCACCAGCAGCTCGTCGAAGCGCGTCTTCAGCCCCGGGAAGCTCACCGGCACCAGCGTGGAGAGCGGCTCGCCGTCCCCGCGCCAGGACGCCTCCAGCCGCCGCGCCCGCTCCGGCACCGGCCGCAGCAGCCACTCGGGCGCCTCCGGGGCCAGCGGCTCCGGCGCTCCGCTCCGCGCCCGGTAGCGGCTCCCGGAAGCCGCGGCGTCGCGCGCCCGCGACGTCCACACGCTGGCGCAGGTGCGGACGCGCGTGCCCTCGAAGGCGCCCTGTCCCAGGTCCAGCACCTCGCGCAGCTCCAGCCCCTCCAGCAGCGCCCGCCGCACCGGCGCGTAGAGGAACGCGTCCAGCAGCGTGGCGGAGGTGACGAAGGCCAGCGCGCCCCGGCGCTCTTTGAGGCGCGCCGCCGCGAGCAACAGGAAGAACGCGTAGTCGTCCCGGAGCGAGGTGCCGGGCGGGAGCGAGAAGCGGTCGGGGAGGAGCCGGCGCAGCGACGCGTACGCCTCCGCGTCCTTGAGCACCGCCGAGGTGCCGTTGTAGGGCGGGTTGCCGACCCACAGCTCGAACGCGCCCTCCGGCACGCGGGCCAGCAGCGCCGCCAGCCCGCCGCGGAGCGCGTCGCCCTGGAGCACGGTGGCGCCGGGCACGCACTCGCGGCAGTGGGCGGCGATGGAGGGCGACAGCTCCAGCCCCAGCAGCGTCGCGCCCGGCAGCGCGCGGGAGGCCCCTTCCAGGAACGCGCCCGCGCCGCACGCCGGGTCGATGACCGCCACCGGTTGGTCCCGGGGCAGCAGCGGGCGGACCAGCGCCAGCACCTCGTCCACCAGCGGAGCGGGAGTGAAGTAGACGCCCTGAGCCCGGCGATCCACCTCCGAGAGCTCCGGGAACGTCGCCGCGGCCAGCGTCATCGGCGGCGCACCGTACCGGCCGGTGGATCCGCTGTCGAGCGCGGCGTCACACCGGCGCTTGCAGCGGCCCCCTGGGCGGGACGTTCATCGTCTCCCGCCGGTACGCCAGCAGCTCGCGGGCGACGATCTGCGCGGAGGCGATGACCGGAACCGCCAGCACCGCGCCCGCCACGCCGCCCAGCTCGGCGAACGCCAGCAGCCCCACCACCATGATCAGCGGGTTCACGTGCACCGTGCGCCGGTACACCAGCGGGCCCAGCGCGTGGTTCTCGAAGAACTGGTAGACGATGAAGAAGATCCCGGTGGCGAGGCCCTTCGTCAGCCCACCGATCACCAGCGCCACCAGCGTGATGCCGGCGCCGACCACGGTGTTCCCCACCATCGGCACCAGGCTGGACATCCCGCTGAGGATGCCCAGCGGGAGGAAGAACGGCACCCGCGCGATGGCGAGGAAGATGGTGGTGCAGGCCGCGTTGCAGCCGCAGACCAGGGTCAGCCCGGAGAGGTAGCCGCCCACCGCGCGGTAGATCTTGTGGAGGACCCGGCGGTAGCGCTCCCGGTGGGAGGGGAGCGTCTCGTCGAGCGCCGACTGCACCAGCCGCTCGCCGAAGAAGAGCATGAAGATGGTGAGGCCCCACACCGTCACCAGGGCCCCCAGCGCGGAGAGCGCGCCGCCCAGCACCTTGAGGCCCGGCTGCACCACCGTGGCCGCCTTGGCGGGCGCCTCGGTCCGCAGGCGCTCCACCTGGTGGGTGAGCTGCAAGCGCCGGTCGAGGTCCCGGTAGAGGCGCGTCTGCTGCGCGTCGCTCCACAGCTCCGGCGCGCGCTGCACCAGCGCCTTCCCTTGCCCCACGGCCGGCGGGACGAGCAGCAGGAGCACCGTCGCCCCCACCACCATCGCGGCGGCCAGCACCGTCCAGATCGCCGCCCAGCGCCGCAGCCCCTGGCGCCGGAGGAGGTCGACCCCGTGGTGGAGCGCGCAGGCCAGCATCGCCGCCGCCAGCGTCATCACCAGCGCGAGCTTGGCCTGCACCACCAGGTACGTGGCCGCGACCAGCGCCAGCACGGTGAGCGCCGCCTTCGCCGTCGCCTTCGCCGTCAGCTCGGCCGCCATGCCCTTCGACGATGGGCGCGCCCCGGCGCGGCTTCACGGGGCGCTCGCGCGCTCGCCTGCTATGGTTCCGGCGGGTCTGACGCCGGGAGGGCCTGCCACATGCCGCTGAAGCTGCTCGAGGTCGGGATCGGGATGGCGATGGTCTACCTCCTGCTGTCCATGCTGGTGACCGGAGTGGTGGAGCTGTGGGCCGCCATCTGGGACAAGCGCGCGAAGGTGCTCGCCAGGGGGCTGCAGGCGATGCTGGGCGCCGCGGCGAACGCCATCTACGAGCACGGGCTGGTGAAGGGCCTCAAGATCGGCAGCGGCCCGCCCTCGTACATCCCCTCGGACACGTTCTCCCGCGCGCTGCTCGACCTGGTGGCGCCCGGCGCCAAGACCCCGGACGACGTGCTCAAGGCCATCGACGCCGGCGCCACCCCCCTGGACGCCAAGCTGAAGGAGGCGCTGCGCGCCCTGGTCAACGCCGCCGCGGCGGACATGGAGAGGCTGCGGCGGGAGGTGGAGTCCTGGTTCAACGCCGCCATGGACCGCGTCTCCGGGACGTACCGCCGGTCCACGCAGTGGGGCCTGATGATCGCCAGCGCCCTGGTCGCCGTGTCCGTCAACGTCGACAGCATCCGCATCGCCAACACGCTGCTCAACGACGACGCGCTCCGCGAGGCGACCGTCAAGATGGTGGAGACCACCGTCAGCGACCCGGAGTTCCAGGACACCGTCCGCGCCGCGGGGCGGGCCCGCATGCACCCGGGGGAAGGGATGCTGGTCCCGCCTCCGGGGACCGCGCCGTCCCCGGGCCCCGGAGGTGGTGAGGGCGTGGCGCCGGACGGGGGCGGCGGCTCCGGCCTGGCGCAACCGGGCCCCTCCGGGACCGCTCCGGCGCAGGCGCTCTCCGAGGAGGAGCAGGAGAAGGCCGAGGACCAAGCCAAGCAGCGCTCCGAGGCGGCGCAGAAGACCATCCAGAAGAGCCTCTCCGCCGTCACCGAGCTGGGGATGCCCATCGGATGGGGCAGCGCCAGCTCCCGGCAGTACTTCTTCGACCACCCGCTGATCAGCCTCCTGGGCCTGCTGGTGACCGCGCTCGCCATCGCCCAGGGCGCCCCGTTCTGGTTCGACCTCCTCCAGCGCTTCGTCGGCATCCGCACCACCGTGAAGCCGATGGTGGCGAAGGCGCAGCAGGACGATCAGGACGGCAAGTAGATCGAGCAGGCGCGAAGGCCCGGCGGCCGTGGATGCGGCGCCGGGCCCCCCCAGGACGAGCCCCCAGCTACGGGAGCTTGTCGGTGCTCTGATCGCTGTTGTTCAGGTCCTTGTTGACGTCCTTGGACGTGTCCTTGCTCGTATCCTTGGACGTGTCCTTGGACGCGTCGTTCACGCCCGACCCGCCGGTGCCGCTGGTGTCGTGCTTCTTGTGCTTCTTGTGCTTGACCGTCTTCTTGGTCTCGGTCGTGGTGGTGGTGGTGGTGCCCTCGTCGAGGCCCGCCCCGCCCGTCCCGGTGCTGCTCTTCAGGTCGCTGCTCCCGCTCTTGCCCTGGTCGGAGGACATGGTCCCGCTGCTGGTGCCCGACGAGGTGGTGCTGGAGCTGGACCCCGAGCTGAGGTCATTGGAGTTCAGGCCCGACCCGCCGGTCCCCCGGTCCTTGTTCTGGTCGCAGATGACGTCCGACGAATTCGGCGAGCCGATCTGGTTGCGGTTGCACGCGTCCGGGTTCATGTCCGGGTTCTTCACGTCCAGCCCCGGCTTGCTCACGTCGAACCCGGAGCCGCCCGTCCCCGGCTGGGTGCTCAGGTCGTTGTGGATGTCGGTCTCGTTCTTGATCACGTCGCCCTGGTGGTCCCGCATCGGCTCGGCCGGCTGCGTCTCGATGCCGGCGCCACCCGTCCCCATCTCCGTCCCTTGCGTGCCCGGTTGAGGGGCTGGCGCCGGGGCCGGCGTCGTGACGGTGCTGGTGGAGGACTCCGTCGTGGTGCTGCTCGGCTGGTGCGTCTTCGCCGAGCGGTAGTGCGAGCAGCCTAGTCCCGCAACCGCCAACATCCCGGCGACGACCAGCCTCCCCTTGAAGGTGCTCATGGTTGCTCCTTTTCTTCCGGTTCACCCGAAAGCTAGGGACGCCGCGCGCCGGAGGGGGCAAGCCCGCCCGTGGACCGACCCTCCCGGCGAGCGTTGCCGGTGTCAGATCAGGACCCTAAGGTGCCCGCCATGTCGTTTACCCATCTGCACCTCCACACCCTCTATTCCCTCCTGGATGGCGCCATCCGGATGAAGGACCTGATCAAGACGGTGAAGGAGAAGGGGATGTCGTCCGTGGCGGTGACCGACCACGGCAACATGTTCGGCACCATCGACTTCTACAAGAAGGCGAAGGACGCGGGGATCAAGCCCATCGTCGGGCTGGAGGCCTACGTCGCCGGACCCAAGGGCCGGGCGGACCGGACGGAGAAGATCGCCCACCACCTCATCCTGCTGGCCAAGGACCAGGAGGGGTACGCCAACCTCCGGTACCTCGCCTCCACCGCGTACCTGGACGGCTTCTACTACCACCCGCGCGTGGACAAGCAGGTCCTGCAGGAGCACTCCAAGGGCCTGGTGGCGCTCACCGCCTGCCTCGGCGGCGAGGTCACCTCGGCGTGCTTCCGCGGGGACATGGACCACGCCCGGAGCGCCGCGGTCGAATACCGCGGCATCTTCGGCGACGGGAACTTCTTCCTGGAGATCCAGTCCAACGGGCTGCCGGAGCAGGAGAAGGCGAACGAGAACCTCAAGCAGCTCTCGCGGGACACCGGCATCCCGCTCGTCGCCACCGCGGACTCCCACTACATCAAGCGAGAGGACGCCCGCGCCCACGAGCTGCTGATGTGCATCGCCTCCGGAAAGACGCTGCAGGACGGCAAGCGGATGAAGCACTCCACGGACAAGCTCTACGTCACCGGCCCGCAGGAGATGCTCTCGTACTTCACCGACGTGCCGGAGGCGGTGCACAACACCCAGCGCATCACCGAGATGTGCAACCTGGAGCTGAAGCTGGGCAAGCCCATGCTGCCCACCTTCAAGGTGCCGGAGGGGGAGAGCCCGGACGAGTTCATGGCCAAGCTGGCGCGCGCCGGCCTGGACGAGCGGTTCAAGGAGCTCCGCTACCCCGTGGACCGGGACGTCTACCGGGGGCGGTTGGAGCTGGAGATCTCCGTCATCCAGAAGATGGGGTTCTCCGGCTACTTCCTCATCGTCCAGGACTTCATCAACTGGGCGAAGCGGAGCCAGATCCCGGTGGGGCCGGGCCGCGGATCCGGCGCCGGGTCCATCGTCGCCTACGCGCTGCGCATCACCGACCTGGACCCCATCCCGTACAACCTGCTGTTCGAGCGCTTCCTCAACCCCGAGCGCGTGTCGATGCCGGACTTCGACATCGACTTCTGCCAGGACCGCCGGGACGAGGTGATCCAGTACGTCGCCGGGAAGTACGGGGAGAAGAACGTCGGGCAGATCATCACCTTCGGCTCGCTGAAGGCGAAGAGCGTGCTGCGCGACGTGTGCCGGGTGTACGGGCTGCCGTACTCGGAGGGCGACCGGCTAGCCAAGCTGGTGCCGGAGATCCTCAACATCACCTTGAAGGACGCGATCGAGAAGGAGCCGCGGCTCAAGGAGCTGTACGACAAGCCGACCGTGATGGGGCAGGTGGAGGGGAAGGAGATCACCTCCAGGGACGTGCTGGAGGTCTCGCTGGCGCTGGAGGGGCTGCACCGGCAGGCGGGGATGCACGCGGCGGGGGTGGTGATCGCGGACCGGCCGCTGTGGGAGTACGTGCCGGTGTACTCGCCGCCCGGCGAGAACGTGATGATCACCCAGTTCGCCAAGGACGAGGTGGAGGCGGCCGGGCTGGTGAAGTTCGACTTCCTCGGGCTGACCACGCTCACCGTCATCCGGCACGCGCTGGACCTGATCAACAAGGGGCGGAAGCCGGAGGAGCGGATCGAGCCGCACCTGATCCCGACCGACGACAAGGCGACGTACGAGCTGATCTCGCGGGGCGACACCGCGGGCGTGTTCCAGATGGAGTCCTCCGGCTTCACCGAGATGGTGGTGAAGCTGAAGCCGTCCAACTTCGAGGATGTCATCGCCGCCGGCGCGCTCTACCGGCCCGGGCCGCTGGACTCGGGGATGGTGGACGTCTTCATCAACCGCAAGCACGGGAGGGAGAAGGTCGCCTATCCGCACCCCAAGCTGGAGACGGTGCTCAAGGACACCTACGGGGTCATCGTCTACCAGGAGCAGGTGATGCAGATCTCGCAGATCCTGGGCGGCTACACGCTCGGGCGCGCGGACCTGCTCCGGCGGGCGATGGGGAAGAAGAAGGCGGAGGTGATGCAGGCGGAGCGCGCCGGCTTCCTCGAGGGGTGCCAGAAGAACGGCGTGGACCCCAGGGTCGCGGGGGAGATCTTCGACCTGATGGAGAAGTTCGCCGAGTACGGGTTCAACAAGTCGCACTCGGCGGCGTACGGGCTGATCACCATCCACACGGCGTGGCTGAAGGCGCACTACCCGGTGGAGTTCATGGCGGCGCTGCTCACGTCGGAGAAGGACAACACCGACAAGGTGGTGGCGCACATCGCCCAGGCGCGGGCGGCCGGGCACCAGGTGCTCCCGCCGGACGTCAACCTGTCCGAGCGGGCGTTCTCCGTGGTGGAGGGGAAGATCCGGTTCGGGCTGGGGGCCATCAAGGGCGTGGGGGATGGGGCGGTGGAGGCCATCCTGGAGGCGCGGCAGAAGGGGGCGTTCCAGGACGTGTTCCAGTTCTGCGAGAAGGTGGACTCGCGGCGGGTGAATAGGAAGGTGGTGGAGGCGCTGGTGAAGGCGGGCGCGTTCGACTTCGAGAAGCGGCCGCGGCGGCAGCTGTTCGACACCATCGAGAGCGCGATGAGCCGGGGCGCCTCCACCCAGCGGGACCTGGCGTCCGGGCAGTCGTCGCTGTTCGGGATGCTGGGCGGGGGGGAGGGGCCGGCGGCGCCGAAGCTGAAGAACGAGTACGCGCGGGTGGAGGAGTGGAGCGAGAAGGAGCGGCTGGCGTTCGAGAAGGAGGCGATCGGCTTCTACGTCTCCGGGCACCCGCTGCACCAGTACGAGAAGGAGCTGCGGCGGTACGCGCGGCCGGCGGCGGCGGTGCAGCGGGCGAGGCGGGATGAACGGATGACGGTGGCGGGGATCGT
Source organism: Myxococcaceae bacterium (assembly GCA_035637895.1). Classification (GTDB taxonomy): domain Bacteria; phylum Myxococcota; class Myxococcia; order Myxococcales; family Myxococcaceae; genus DASRBA01. The sequence continues at coordinate 22,298 of DASRBA010000434.1, read as the reverse complement.
CTCGCAGCTGCGGGAGCGGCCGACGAAGACGGGGAAGCGGATGGCGTGGGTGACGATGGAGGACCTGTCCGGGTCGGTGGAGGTGGTGTGCTTCCCCGGGAAGGACGGGACGCGGTCGGTGATGGGGAGGGACGGGAAGTGGGCGAAGGCGGGGCCGAAGCCCGGGTACGAGCAGTGGGAGGGGATGCTGAAGGGGGACGACCCGGTGCTGGTGACGGGGACGGTGCAGGTGAACCAGCGGGATGAGGAGAGCCCCGTCTGCGAGATCATCGCGGAGGAGATCCAGTCGCTGAAGGAGGTGCGGGAGAAGCGGGTGCGGCGGGTGGAGGTGCGGGCGACCGCGGAGGAGGTGACGGAGGAGCGGCTGGCGAAGCTGAAGGAGCTGGCGTCGAAGCACGCCGGCGCCACGCCGGTGGCGATGTCGATCTCGTTCGGCGGGGAGGCGGAGGTGCTGATCGGCGGGACGCAGCTGAAGGTGAGCGTGAACGACGAGCTGATCGGCCAGGTGAACCGGCTGTTCGGGAGGAACGTGGTGGAGGTGGGGTAGGGGCCGCCGGGGACGCAGAGGGTGGTGTTGGGCTTGAGCTGGAGCTTCTTGAAAGTGGGGCTGGGAGGCATGGCCGCTTCTTAGGACACTGGGGCGATGGTGACGGTGTTGATGATGTGGGCGCTGGCCCAGGCGCCGAACTACGACGCGTTCTGCGATCGGGACGGAAACCTGCTGACCCACGAGCATGGGCTGGAGATGTTCGCTGTGCTCCAGCGGCCAGGGCAGGTGGAGGCGATGTTCGCGGACGCGGCGAAGGGGAATCCGCGGGCGAAGCGCGTCGTCGAAATACTGGAGACGGATTACTTCCCGGACATCGGGCGCGCGCTGGCGGAGAAGGTGAGCCAGCCGCCGTGCCTGATCCCGGCGCTCCGGGAGCTGTCCGGGTGGTGCGTGCCGGACTGGACGTTCCTCGACTTCCTGAGCCAGGACCGGCCGGGTGGTGCGAGGCTGCGGAGGGCGTTCTTCAACGGGTACGCGGAGCGGATCCGGCAGCGGCAACTGGAGAACCAACTCGTGGTTTCGGCGGCGAACGCGATTCTGGGCGTGACGGTCGCCGCCACGGTTCTGAGGCAGGCGGAGGCTGCGCCCGCTTCGGCGCCACGTGCCATCCTGGAGATGGGCAAGGGCGGGGCCGAGGGCACGGAGGGGACGAAAGTCGCGGCGAACCTCAGCCGCGAGGAGCGGGCGGCGCAGTTGGCGAAGGATCCGGCCATCGGTGGGAAGATCACCGCCAAGACGACCCGCGAGGCAGAGGCGGCGCTCGGGTTGGAGCAGGCTGGGGATCTGCGCACGCCTGTGAAGCGCGACCCGACCGGCGGTGCCGACTTCCTCGACGGTGCTGGGCAGGCCTGGGATGTGAAGGCGTTCAACTCCAAGTTCCCGCCCAGGAGTGGCGGTTTCGAGCTCGGCGATGCGCTCACCAAATCAAGAAGGCCCTGGACGGCGGGGAGAACGTCATCCTGGAGACCAAGGACCTGAGCCCGGCGCACCTGGCGGACCTGAAGAGAGCGGTGGACGCCCAGGGGTGGTCCTCGCGCATACGATGGTGGCCGAAATGACTCGGGGAGAGCTCGCCGAACATCTCGCGCGCCACGCCCGCTGGGTGGTGACCGCCGGGTTCGATGGGGAGCAACTCGTCATCGAGGGCGGCGACCTCTCCGGCATCGACCTCTCCGGAGCCGACTTGACGGAGGTGGCGCTGCCCGGGTCCCACCTGGACGGTGCCAGGCTGGCAGGCGCGCAGCTCGGCTTGTCCAATCTGGCCTCATGCAGCTTCAAGGGCGCAGACCTGTCCGGAGCGAACCTCGCCAAGGCCAACCTGGACCGCGCCTGCCTGGAGCGGGCCACGTTGAGCCAGGCTGTGGCGACGCGGGCGACGTTCGTCGCCGGCGATCTGCGGGAGGCCCGGCTGGACGGCGCCGACCTGCGGCGCGTGCTGTTCGACAGCGCGAACCTGGAGGCGGCTTCGCTGGAAGGGGCGGACCTCACCAAGACATCGTTCACCGGGGCGCGGATGACCGGCGTGCGGCTGGCTGGCGCCAAAGGGCTATCCGAAATGTTGGTGAGGTGGATCGAGGTCGGCGGCGCGCGCCTCGATGAGCCCGCCGCGCGCGAATGGCTCTTGCACGCCGCTACCGCCCGATGATCGTGAGCTGCGCGAGCCGAGTTCGTCGCGCGGTGCGGAGGCAGTGGTGCGATGAAGCTTCGTCTGATGCCTGACTACGATTGCCACCCGCTCTGGGAGACCCTTCCAGACGGGGTGCGCAACGTCGCGCCAGAAGAGTTGTCGCTCAGCCCAGGGCTCCGGCAGGAGCTCAGAGCTTGGGCTGCACGCTACGACGCGACCCTGAACCGCGATGACCCGTCCGCATCCGGCTTCAAGAGCGCCGAAGACGAACGGGACTTCGAGGAGACCGGTGTGCGGCTCTGGGAGCGACTCCGGCAGGAAATGGGTGCACGCGCCGAGGTGAGCTACTTCAGCCAGCTCGAGCACCGCGAGCTCACCTGATCAGCGCCCCGCGTCCGCCTCCGCGCGCGGCAAGACGCCGATGATCGCCCGCGCCACGGCCGCGTAGTCGCCGCCGAAGTGGTGGCCGCCGGGGAGCTTCACCGCGCTCACCCCGGGCACCGACTTGATCACCGGGCACAGAGATTCGTCCGTCTCCTGGTCGCCGAAGATGCACACCAGCGGCGTGCCGCCCAGTTTCTTCACCTCCGGCTCGACTGGGATGCCTTCTTCGCTGGAGCTGACGAAGTCCGTCACGTGCACCTCGAACTCCGCGAGCTTCTCCGCCGCCACCTGCCCCAGCAGCTTCACCCGCGCCCGAGCGTCCGCGTCCAGCCGGTTCACCGTCGCCGGCAGCACGTCCGCCCCGCGCGAATACCCCAGCATCACCACCGTCCCCCGCTTCCACGCCGCCGCGTAGTGCCGGATCACCCGCGAGACGTCCTTCGCCGTCTGCTCCGGCGTCTTCGCCTGCCAGAAGTACTTCAGCGAATCCATCCCCACCACCGGCACCCCCTGCGCCCCCACCGCCGCCGCCAGCTCCCGGTCGATCCCCGCCCACCCTCCATCCCCCGACAGCAGCACCGCGAACGCCTCCCCGGGCCCGGACGGCGCCACCGCCTCCACCAGCGGCAGATCCGACACGTCCTCCACCGCCGCTCCCGCGTCCGCCTCGGTCTTCGGCGCCGCCACCGGCGCCGGCGCCCGCGTGGCCGCCACCGCCTCCGCCAGCGGCTCGATCCACGTCTGCGCCTTCGCCAGGGCGTGTCCCAACCCCGCCACCTCCACCACCCGCCCATTGCCGGTCCCGGCCACGAACCCCCTCGCCGCCTCCACCGAGCACACCTTGTCCTCGCTCCCCTGCACCACCACCCACGGCACGTCCAGCTCCCCTCCCGCCGTGAACGCGTCCCCCTTCCCGCTCTTCGCCCTTGCCCTCCGCAACCCGCTCCCCGAACAGATCGCCTTCGGCGACTCCACCTCCGCGCAGAACCCCACGCTCACCGCCCCCCGGAACGTCCCCTTCGGCGCCTGCGCCAACGACGCGTACGCCAACCCTCCCATCGGCCCGATCCCCACCACCACCGGGTGCAGGTACTCCTGAAACCCCAGCTTCTTCTCCGCGTACTGCGCCAGCGCCTCCAGGTCCCCCGCCGGGTACACGCACTTCTGCGTCTCCGGGAACGCGCGCAGGTACCTCGGCACGTCGCACGACAGCACCAGCGCCCCGCGCTCGGCCAGCGCCTTCGCCACGTGCGCGGTCTTCGCCGGCGCGTCCGTCAGCAGCAGCACCACGTCCTTCGCCGGTTCGGCGGGCGCCAGGAGGCCCACCTTCCCGAACCGGCCCGCCTCGATCTGCTGCTCCGCCGGCGCCGCCCCGACCACCAGCGCCACCACCAGCACGACCGGGCTCATCTCGACACCACCCCCGACAAGCCCCGGTTCACCAGCGACGCGATGTTGGTCAGCGTCCTCGGCAGCTGCAGCCCGCCCGGCGCGGCGAGGTACCGGGGCCGCCACTGGGGCCGGAACTTCTCCTTGTACTGCCGCAGCCCCTGGAAGTTGTAGAGCGGCTGCCCGCGCCGGAACACGAACCCGCCCAGCCGATTCCAGAACGGCGCCAGCGCGCGCTCCTCGAACCCGGAGAACGGTGCCATCCCCAGGTTGAACCGCTGGTACCCCTGCTCATGCCCCCACAGCAGCAGCGCGGAGAACAGGAAGTCCATCACCCCGCTCCTCGACACCTCCGGCACGTACCGCATCAAGTCCACCGACAGCTCCTCCTTCAGGTCGCTCGTCCACAAGTTCGCGAAGGCGACGATCTCCTCCCCCTTGCGCACCAGCGCCAGCGGGCACCGCTTCAGGTACTTCTCGTCGTAGAACCCCAGCGAGAACCCCTTCTCCCGGGTCCCCTTCTCCGCCAGCCACGCGTCCGAGATCTCCTTCAGCCTGGGCAGGAACGCCGGGACCGCCGACTCCTCCCGCACGTCCAGCGCGTACCCCTCCCGCAACAGCCGCCGGTACACGTGCCGCAGCGTCCTCCGCTCCGGCCCCTCCAGCGTGAATCCCGCCAAAGGGACGATCGCCTCCTCCCCCAGCTTCAGCAGCGCCATCCCCAGGTCCAGGTACTTCGGCAGCCCCTCGGGGACGACCTGGTAGAAGCACGCCGTCCCGCCGTGGTGGTTCGCCAGCTCGCGGAACCGCCACACCAGCTCCGTCGCCGCCGCCGGCGCGCCCACCGGGTCCCCCATCGCCACCCAGCTCCGCCCCTCCACCGCGTACATCAGGAACGCGGTCCGCTTCTCGTCGAACAGCAGCGCCTTGTCCCCCAGCAGCGCCAGGTGCGCGGCCGAGTCCGGCGACCTTCGCGCCAGCGCCGCCGCCGCCGCCAGCTCGCTCTCCTCCGGCCGCCCGGGCTCCACCCTCGCCGGCCGCATCAGGTGCAGCAGCCCGAACGCCAGCGCGCCGATCACCGACACCACCGAGGCGCGCAGGAAGCGCGGCGCGTCGCCCTCGAAGAACGCGAACCGCCACCACAGCTCCCGCGAATACTCCACGTGCCGGAACGAGAAGTACCCCAGCCACAGCGACGCCCCCACCACCAGCGCCGCGCCCAGCACCCACCCGGCGGTGAACGGCTCGGCCATCAGCGAGGTGCGCCGGTAGAACTGCGCGCGGAACGGCGCCAGCGTGAGGGCGAGCACGAACAGGAAGATCGCCTCCTCGTAGTCGAACCCCTTCACCAGCGACACCACCCCGCCCAGCACCAGCAGCGTGGTGGAGAGCACGAACGCGCCGTCCAGCCGCTGCTGGAGCCCTCGCGCCAGGAGCAGCAGGCTGATCCCCGCCACGCTCCCCAGCAGGTGCGACGCCTCCACCAGCCCGATGGGGAAGAACCGCTCCATCACCTGGAGCCGCACCCCCACCGCCGGGGTGGCGCCGGAGAACAGCAGCACCGTCCCGCCGATGAACGCCCCCAGCGCCGCCGCCGTCGGCACCACCGAGGCGAACGCGTCGCCGGCCCCCTTCACCGCCCGCGCCACCCACTCGCGGCGGCGGGCCAGCTCAGTGCCGGCCAGCATCACCACCGAGAGCAGGAACGGGATGAGGTAGTAGCAGGCGCGGTACACCACCAGCCGCCCCAGCAGCTCCGCCGCCGGCATCCGCCCCGACAGCGCCTTGAGCACCACCGACTCGAACACGCCCACCCCGCCGGGGACCTGGCTCACCAGCCCCACCAGCTGCGCGGCGATGAACAGCCCCACCAGCTCCGGCAGCGAGACGAGCCCCGCGGGCAGCAGCGCGTCCAGCACCAGCGCCGCCAGCACCCAGTCCACGACGCTCACCACCACCTGGGCCACCGCCACCTTCAGGCGCGGGAAGGAGAGCGTGACGCCGCGGATGGTGAGCGGCGCGCGGATGCGGGCGCTCGCCACCAGGTAGGCCGCGACCAGCGACAGGAAGAGCACGCCCATCAGGCGCACCACCCCCACCGTGAGCACCGCCGCCACGCCGCTGGTCGCCGGCAACCACAGGAACGTCACCCCGCCGGTCAGGAACAGCCCCATCCAGAAGGTGACGCCGTTGAAGGCGGTCACCTGCGTCACGTCCACCGCGGACAGGCCCCACGCCGAGTAGAGGCGGTAGCGCACCGACGCGCTGGAGAGGAACGCGAAGCCCACGTTGTGGCCGAAGGCGTAGGCCACGAAGGAGGTCAGGCCGACCCGCGGGTAGGGGAGCGGCTTGCCCACGTGGCGGAGCGCCACCACGTCGTAGAGCGTCAGGCACCCGTAGTTGACCAGCGTCAGCCCCAGCGCGATCGCGATCCGCCGCGCGCGCAGCAGGGAGATCGCGCCCAGCACCTCGTGGGCGTGGAAGGTGCGCAGCTCGCGGGAGAGCGCGTACGCGGCCGCCCCCAACAAGAGGATGGGCAGCAGCCCGCGCAGCCACGGGAGGATGCGGCGGAGGGTCGCCACGCCCGCGGGCGTAGCACAGCGGCGCCTTCAGGGCTCGCCCGGGTCTTCCGGAGGATCAGTAGTACTGCTTGATGTACCCGTAGGCCTTCTCGAACAGCTCCTCCTCGGCGTGGAGCTTGTACTTGAAGAGCGTCTTGCGGAGCGCCTTCTTGACCTCGCGCTCGCCGGCGCTCGTGTGCTGCCAGCCCGGGAAGCGCATCAGTCGGACGATCTCGTCGATGTCGCCGACGACGCGCTCGACGATAACGGGTGTGCTCGTGTTGCGAGCCTCCTCGAAAAGCTCGGTCAACGCGGCCTTCCCGCGGTCTTCGTCCTTCTCGGGAGGCGTCGCCTTCTCGGCCTCGAGGAGCTCGCGCGCGAGGTCGAGGAGCTCCTTCAAGAACTGGACGCTGTGCAGCTGCCCTTGCTCGTGTCGCTCCTTCAGCGCCTCCAGCCGCTCGGAGAGCGTCCGGTAGACCGGATGGCCCAGGTGCTGCCGGAGCCGTGTGGAGATCTTGATCTCGATCTCCTTCGACTTCTTCTTCGGATCCGGAGTCCCCAGCACCGCCTCCAGGAGCTCGGCGTCGAGGACGATCTTGTCGAGGTCGTCTCGGATGGCCTCGACGTGCACGTTCTGGTGGATGAGCTCGATGGTCTTGGCGCCCAGCGAGTGCCAGAGCAGGCGGCCGGTGCCGGTGGTGGGCTGGACCGATACGTAGACCTGGGACAGCCAGCGGTAGTCGGCCTCGTGAAGCTGAAGGCTCGGGTCGGGGGAGAGCGCCTCCCAGAGCTTCCCCAGGTAGCTGAAGTCGGCCGCGAAGGCGTCGCGGACGTCGTTGTTGGGGAGGCAATCCTGCGCGAGGATGAGACCCTCGTAGCCGGCGACCGCGCGGTCCACGCCGGGAAAGTAGGCGAGACACTTCTGCACCGCCGGCACGAGCTTGTCCTTCAGGCCCGCGATGTTCGAGACGACCTGGCGGAACCCCTTCTCGTCGAACTCGAGGGCCTTCGCGACGTCGTCGAACACGCCGAGGTAGTCGACGATCAGGCCGAAGGTCTTCTTGTCGCCGTAGGTCCGGTTCGTGCGGCAGATGGCCTGGAGCAGCGTGTGGTCGCGCAGCGGTTTGTCGAGGTACATCGCCTGCAGGATGGGCGCATCGAACCCGGTGAGCAGCTTGGCGGTGACGACGAGAATCTTCAGCGGGTCATTCGGGTCGCGGAACCGGTCGAGGAGCTTCTCCTCCTCGTCGCGATCCCGGTCGTAGGGCTTGTACCGCTCGTCCTTCTTCGTGACCGAGATGACGATCTCGCTCGCCTCGGGCGGGAGGTGCTTATCGAGCTCGGCCTTGTAGAGGAGGCAGCACTCCTGGTCGAAGGTGACCAGCATGGCCTTGAAGCCGTTGGGCTCCACGGCGTCTCGATAGTGATGGGCGACGTCGGCGCAGATCTGCGAGATGCGGTCGGGCACCTTGACGAGGACGGCCATGCGAGAGGCGGCACGCGCCAGATTGTCCCGGTCGAGGTCCGAGAGGTTCCCGGTCAGCTCGGCGTACGCCTGGTCGATGGCCTCCTTGTCGATGTGCAGCCCGACGAGGCGCGGTTCGAAGTGGAGCGGCAATGTGGCGCCGTCCCGGATCGACTCCTCGAACCCGTAGCGGCTCATGTACCCGCGCTCGTCTTCGTCGGCGCCGAAGGCGTAGAAGGTGTTGCGGTCGCGGCGGTTGATGGGCGTGCCGGTGAGGCCGAAGAGGAAGGCGTTGGGCAGCGCCGCGCGCATCTTCATGCCCAGGTCGCCCTCCTGCGTGCGGTGCGCCTCGTCCACTAAGGCCACGATGTTGCTGCGGTCGTTGAGGACGCCTTCGGCCTCGGCGAACTTGAAGATGGTGGTGATGATGATCTTCCGCGTGTCCTGCCGGAGGAGTCGCTCGAGCTCTTCGCGGGACTCTGCCTTGACGAGGTTCGGGATGTCGGAGGCGTGGAAGGTGGCGCTGATCTGCGTGTCGAGGTCCACGCGGTCGACGACGATGAGCACCGCAGGGTTCTTGAGGGCCCGCTGGAGCCGAAGCTTCTGCGCCGCGAACACCATGAGCAGCGACTTACCGGAGCCCTGGAAGTGCCAGAGGAGCCCCTTGCGCGGCTGGCCCGCGAGGACGCGCTCGACGATGCCGTTGGCGCCCTCATACTGCTGGTAGCGGCAGACGATCTTGAGCCGGTGCTTCTTCTTGTCGTTCGCGAACAGGGTAAAGTTGGCGAGGATGTCGAGGAGGACGGCCGGCTGGAACAGCCCGCCAACGGAGCGTTGGATCTCGCCGAGGCCTGAGGCGGCGACGTGCTCCTCCGTGCGCCACGGCCCCCAGAGCTCGATCGGCATTCGGACGGAGCCGTAGCGGAGCTCCTTCCCCTCGGTGGCCGCGGAGAGGACATTGCAGGCGAACATCTCGGGGACGTTCTTCTCGTAGTCGTCGTGGATCTGGAGCGCGCCGTCGACCCAGCTCACCGCCTTCCGTACCGGGGTCTTCGCCTCGATGACGACCAGTGGGAAGCCGTTGACCAGCAGGAGGAGATCGGCGCGCCGATCGGCGGTACCGGCGCGGAACTTGTACTGAGTCGTGACGATGTACTGGTTGTTCTCGGGGTTCTGGAAGTCGATGAGCCGGACCGTCGTGTGCTCGTGATTAGGCCCGAAGGGCATCGAGCGGTCGCCGCGGAGCCAGGCGGTGAACTCCTCGTTGGCCTTGATGAGACCGTCGCTGCGGACGGAGAGCACGATGGCGCGCAGCTTGTAGAGCACCTCGTCGGCAAGGTCGGGGGAAGCGGCGATCTCGGGGTTGAGGCGCAGGAGCGCTTCGTGGACGAAGGGCTCGACGAAGACGTCGTGCGTCTGGCGGGGGAGGTTCGCCGGGGCGAGATAGTGCCAGCCGGTGCCGGCTATCACGCCGGCCTTCCGGGCGAGGCCCGGTCCTGCCGCGGTGTAGTGCGTGATGCCGCCGCAGAGGAGGTCGCGGATGAGTGCTTCGACGGTGTTGGATTCGTTGAACGTTGTCATCCCTACTCCAGGGTTTGATAAAACCCCTTCATGAGGGTTCGGCCGGTTTCGGTACGAGTCTCGATTCCACAGAGCACGGCGTCACACGACCCTATGGCCATTGCAATGTTCTCCTGCTGATCCCGCGGGGGAAATGGGAACAGCATCGCCCGGAATCGCTCAGCCGGGAGGTGTGGAATCGTCGTCTCTCCTGTCTCTGCAGCAAAGCGCCCAGCCCATGAGTAGTGTTGGATGCAATGGAGCAGGTACTCGGGGACATCGCGGGTGCCGAGTCGTCGCAGCCGATGTAGGGCCTTTTGGTAGCACGCGCCTGGGATTTCGTTTCGCCAGAGAGCGGACTTGCCCACGTGCCGGCCTTCGCAGGCGAGGATATCGCCGTACTTCAGGCCGAACTTCTCGCGCTCCTTCGCGGAGAACGACATGGTCGCGACGTCATCGAGGTCAAGTCGATTCCACTGCACGTTGGCATTACGTAGATAGGGCAACTGATGTGGCCCGCCACGCGCCGTCTCGGAGATCATCTTCCCAAGCTGGACTTCATAGCGCTCGCCGAGCGGTGCGATCTCCCAAGAGGCTGGAAGTTCGCCGAGGGGCGTGTCCTTGCGAGGCTCGTGGTTCGCGCCTCCCGTGTAGAGAAAATGGATGAGCGCCCGCCTTGCACGCTCGGCTGCGATCTTGGCGTCATGGAATGACTCGATGCATCTGGATGCCGCCAATAGGGCCGAGGCAAGGGTGCGTTGCTGCTCGATCGGTGGAAGGGCGAACTCCTCCTGAGCGAGAGTTTCCCAATTGATGGTAGGCGAGAGAGAGCCGACAGAGATGGCCAAGGCGCGCTGCATGAAGAGATCGCTCTGCATGAAAAATGGGAGAAATTCAGGTAGAACAACCTCCGGTCGAGCCCGTAGCACCATTGCATGCGCCGAGCAGATTCCATCGAAATCAGCCACGGCCAGCTTTCGCTGGTAGGCGCGACGCCGACCAAAGATGATGTCTCCTTTTCGGAACAAGAGCTTGGTGGCTCCCACGTCGGAGGGAGCACCCCAGCGCTGGATACGCAGGCTGTCCGAATCTAGGTGCTCAAGCCCAACGTACCGCTCGACGCCCGCCTCGCTGGGATTGTCCACGCGATCGTTGATGCAGATCGCCATGTCGCCGAAGGGGACGTGACGTGGCGAGGCCCGCCGCGCCGCCTTATCCATGCTCCCCCCCGCGTTCCGCGAAACCGTCCAGCGTCTCGACGAAGTCCTCCATGTCACGCCAGAACGCAGGGCCGGACTGCTCCCACTGTTCCCACGAATTCCGGAAGCCGGCCGGTCCCGCTGCGACGCTATTCGCGGATGTGCGCTTCATATGGAGCGCGATCGAGAGGCTGTGGTCTTGTTCGGCTACTTCCCTAAGTGTCACCACCTTGGTGAATGATGCTACGTCTTTAAAAGCGCGGTAGGCGCTGACGATGCGCTCCTGGTGCTCCTCCCGAAGGAAGCTCTGCGCGCGCTCTCGCGCGATCTCGTTCAGCGCATCGATGAAAAGAATCCGACCGCGGCGCACTTTCGGCTTGGCGGCACGACAGACGATGACACAAGCCTCATCGGCGAGTTGTAGAAGAGGTTCGGCCCGAGCCCAAGCACGCACTCGACGAGGTCGGCCTCGACGAGTTTCTTGCGCATGTCCGCCTCCTCCTTGCGGAACAGGACCCCATGCGGAAAGAGGATCGCGCAGCGGCCGGTCTTCGGGTCGATGCTCTTCAGGATGTGCTGGAAGAAGGCGTAATCGGCCCGACCCTGTGGCGGCGTGCCGAGGAAGTTCCGGCCCCATGGATCGGAGCTCCATGCCTCTCGATTCCACTGCTTGATGGAGTACGGGGGGTTGGCGAGGACCACGTCGAAGGTCCGCAGTTGATCCCGCTGCAGGAACTTCGGCTCCGCGAGCGTGTCGCCGCGCTCGACGTGAAAGTCGTCGACTCCGTGGAGGACCAGGTTCATTCGGGCAATCGACGCGGTCATGTGATTGCGTTCTTGGCCGAACAACCCGAGCGTCCGGTGCTCGGCGCCCGTGCGCTTCACCTCCGCGAGCGCCGAGATCAGCATGCCGCCAGTGCCGCAGGTGGGATCGTAGATGCTCTCGCCCGGCTTCGGCTCAAGCATCCGCACCATCAGATGAACCACGGTCCGGTTGGTGTAGAACTCCTGCGCCGTGTGGCCGCTATCGTCGGCAAACTTCTTGATCAGGTACTCGTAGCCATTGCCGAGTTCGTCCTCGGGAACGCTGGCGAGCGTCAGGGGCCTCGACGAGAAGTGTTCGAGGAGGTTCTTCAGAGTGGCGTCGGGGAGGCGCTCTTTGTTGGTCCAGGGCGCGTCGCCGAAGATGCCGTCGAACCTCCCCGGGTTGGCGGCCTCGATGGCACGGAGTGCCTCCTGGAACCCACGTCCGACGTCCTTGGCGACTCCCCGCACCTCGCTCCAGTGGGCACCGCCGGGAATCACGTAACGGTCGTTGGCGGTGGCGCGGGCGTACTTCTTGTCTCCGGTCTCCTCCATCGCTTCGGCGAAGTCGGCGTCCCACACGTCTGAGAGCCGCTTGTAGAAAAGTAGCGGGAAGACGAACTGTTTGTAATCGCCGGCATCGACGAGCCCGCGCAGGATGGTCGCCGCGCCCCAGAGATGGTCCTCGAGATCCTGCTGTGTGATCCGATCGCTCACGAGAGCCACCCCCCTTCCTTCATCACGCGTCGCAAGCGATCTTCCGCTTCGCGGCAACGATCGAGCGCCTGTTTGAGCGCTGTGACTGCTTCCGGGAGCGGCAAGATGTCCTCCCCCATCGGAGGCACCACGTAGCGGGAGATGTTGAGGGTCCACCCCTCTTTCCCGATCTCCTGCAGGCTCACCACGCGAGCGCGATTAGGCACCTCCTTGAAGCCCTCGATCCACTTCAGGATCTGAGTCGTGTGCTCAGGCTCGAGAAAATTCTGTGCTCGCCCCTTCCGGAAGAGAGAAGAGGCGTCGACGATGAGGACCTTCTTGGCCTGCTTGGCGGCCTTCCTCTGGCGAAGCACGAGGACGCATGCCGCGAGGCCCGTGCCGTAGAACAAGTTCGGTGCCAGGCCAACGACCGCCTCGACGAGATCTTTCTCCAGAAGGAAGCGCCGGATCTCACCCTCCACCCCGCCACGGAACAGCGTGCCTTGGGGCAACACGACCGCCATCCGGCCGGTCCGCTCGGCCATCGACTTGACCATGTGTTGCACCCAGGCGAAGTCCCCACTCGAATCCGTGGGCAACCCTGCGAACGCGCGCCCCCAGGGATCGCTCGCCCAGATTTCGCGCCCCCACTGCTCGAGCGAGAACGGCGGGTTCGCCACCACGACGTCGAACGTGGCGAGCCCTCCCGAGCTCGGATCCGTGAAGATCGGCGCCCGCAGTGTATCGCCCCGCTCCACGACGAAGTCTTCGATGCCGTGCAAAAACAGGTTCATGCGTGCGACGGCGGCGGTGGTGAGGTTCTTCTCCTGTCCATACAGCCGGCCGAAGAACGTGCGCGGGTCGCCGCCGCGGTCGCGGACGTGCGCCACCGCCGCGAGCAGCATGCCGCCCGTTCCACAGGCCGGGTCGTAGACGGTCTCACCTTCCTTCGGGTCGAGGATGTCGATCATCAGGCGGACCACGCTGCGCGGCGTGTAGAACTCGCCCGCCTTCTTGTTGGTGGAGTCCGCGAACTTCTTGATCAGGTACTCGTAGGCGTCGCCCAGCACGTCGCTGGCCACGCGCGCGTTACCGAGGCCGAGCGCGGAGAAGTGCTCGATCAGGTTCTTGAGGAGTTCGTCGGGTAGGCGTTCCTTGTTGGTCCACTGCGCATCTCCAAACACGCCGTAGAGGTGCTTCTGGTTCGCGGCCTCAATGCCGCGCATCGCGTTTTGCAGTGCGGTCCCCACGTTGGCCGGCGTCTCGCGCACGTCTCGCCAATGGCAGCCTTCGGGTACCTGGAAGCGGTGCTCGTCGGCGAAATCCTCGCCGTACTCGGCGAGCATCGCCTCGTGCTCCTCGTCCCAGACGTCGCAAATGCGCTTGAAGAAGAGGAGCGGCAGGATGTAGCTCTTCCAGTCCGTTCGATCGACAGGGCTGCCGCGCAGGATGTTTGCCGCTTCCCAGAGGTGGGACTCGAGCTCCGGGAGCACGATCGGAAGTGGAAGCCCAGCTTGGCCTTTCATGGTCTCACGACTCGGATTCCAGAAGCCCGTTCACTCCAGACGGAACGATAGTCGAACGCCATGCGCATGTTCGAGAAGGCCAGAACGTCGCGATCGAGTGGAGCAAGGCCATGAGCGGCGAGCCCTTGGGCTATCAGCGGCCACCGAGCCTGACGGTCACGGCCAGTAGAGCCGAATGTAGGGAGTTGCGGTCGGAATCGCCGAGCCGCCGAAGTACTCCGGGGCGAGGACGGGAAGGCCCTCCGTGTTCATGGCAGGGAACTTCTCATCCAGGGGGGCCAACCCATTCGGCGTGTCCTCGAAGGCGCCCTGGTAGAGCACGCCACAGATGGGGACCGTGGTGCCGTTCTTCAGTCGCATCTCCGTGAAGAGCGCCAGTGTGCGCCCGGTGAACCTCCGTGCCCCGTGAGCGCCGTGCCCGAGCTCATTGAGGACAGCCGGCTCGGGCTCGACGCGCGCTTTGCCATACAAGAGCGCTCCCTGGAAAAACTCCTCCGGGATCGGCACCTCGGCTTGACGATCGTTATTGGACATCATCACCAGATCGCCCTCGCCGGCGGGACAGGGCTCCAAGAAGCAGGTGGGCATCCTCGCATCACAGCACTTGGGGTCCTCCTCACACGTCGCGCCCGGTCGCGGTGGCAGGCCCTTGCACCTCTCCCCGTTGAGCGAGACGAAATACACGGGGAGGACCTCTGGAAGCTTATGGCCGTCGACGTCGCGTTGCGGCGCTCTCAAAGCGCAGTCGCCAGTCCTCGTGTGCGTCGGCACGTGGACCGGCGGACAACCAGCGGCCAGGGCCGCCGCTAGGCTGAGCCCCGCGCACTTGGCGACGGAGGCGAAGGGCTTCTTCGCTGGAGCGAGCGGCCTGGGTTCCTCGATGGCCGGAAGGGGGGATGACGCAGGCATGGGGTTCCGTTCCACGGGCGGCGCCGGTGGAGGCCGCAGGCGCCAGAGGGAGATGGCAACGAGCACGAGGGCGGCGAGGATGAGGGCGACGACAACGGCGCGAGGAGGACTCGACTGCTCGGACTGCCGTTCCAGCGGCGGAAGCGCGTCCTCCTCATCTTCGAGGCGCACCAACTCCGCCACCTCGCGAGCCAGGGTGCGGGAGTCCAACGTGTACCGCTTCTCGTCGAAGGCCCAGGACCGCAGGGCCTCAGCCACCTCCCTACCGGTCCGGTAGCGCTCCTCCCTGTCGTGGGCGAGCAGTTTGTGGCAGATGGCTTTCAGCCCTTCCGGCACCCCCTGAAGAGCCTTCTCGACCTCCTCGGGAGTGACGGTCAGGATGGCATGAAGGATGAGGGCCTCCTGGTCACCATCGAACAGGCGCCGCCCGGAGAGGCACTCCACCAGGATGCAACCCAGGGCGAACAAGTCGGCGCGCCCGTCGAGCGGCTGGCGGTCGATCTGCTCGGGAGAGAGGTACATCGGCTTTCCTTTGAAGCCACTCCAGGATGAGCGCGTCCTCTCTCGCCAGTCCGCATCGTGCTGGGCCAATCCGAAGTCCATCAACTTCACCACGCCGGACGCGGTGACGCGGATGTTCGAGGGAGAGACGTCCCGATGAACGATGTGGAGTGGCTTTCCAGACTCGTCCGTGGCGCGGTGGACGTAGTCCAGGGCGTCCGCCACCTGGGCGAGGATGTTGCAGACGGCGCCCTCGGAGAGCTGCGTCCCCACCTTGAGTAGAAGGCGTAAGTCGTAGCCCTCCAGATACTCCATCAGCACGTACAGCGTGCCGTCCGCCTCCGTGACGCCTCGTACCGGGACGACGTTGGGGTGGTTCAGATGCCAGTGGAGTCGAGCTTCATCGGCGAAGGTTTTCACGTCCTCGCCGAATATGGCCGCCACGTCCCGGCGCACCACCTTGATGGCCGCCAGGTCCGCGGTGGTCCACTGGACGGCGCCCGACTCCACCACCCGCCTGGCCAGGTACACCTCGCCCATGCCGCCGGCACCCAGCAGCTTCTCCAACATGTAGTGGGCTTCCTCGAAGTCCACCTCTCTCCCCAGGAGGTCACCCACCGCTGGCCTGGGTGACGCTTCCGCCGGGCCGGGCAAATCGAGCTCAGAGATGGACTCCGTGATGGGCGGCATCAGCGGAGGACTCGGCGACGAGGAGGACGTGGAGGCGCTCACGGGGAGCCTCCAGGGCCCAGCATCAAGTCGTAATGTCCCTCGCAGAGCGTCCCGTCCGCCGCGAGCAGCAGTAGCTCGAAGTCCTCCGCCTTCTCGGGCGGCGACCACACGGCCAGCACTTGCCAGAACTCTTTCTCAGACCGCACCGACTCCAGCAGGAGCACCTCCACATCCTTCCCTTGCCGGGAGAGCCGCGCTGAGGACACGGCGCATTCGGGGTGCTCCCTCGGGACTCGCAGATAGTTGAGCGTCCCTGTGGCACAGACAAGGACACCAGGATCAGCGCGCTTCTTCTTCATCTGGTTGACCGGTCTCGTCCGTACGAGCTGGGACCGCAGCATGGCGCAGGCACCGTCCTTGAAGATGGCGCTGGCGGTGCTGCTGAGCGCCTCCTGGAACGCAGCCCTGGACACCGCAGTCCCAGCGTCGCGAGTAACCGGGCGCTGGAGGATGTGGATGACGTGGTCGACTCTTCCTGTGTGGAAGGTGAGGAGGAGCGGCACGCCGCCATCCACCAGGGTCACGTACAGGGGAACCGCGGGGCCGCCGGCGAGGGCCCTCGACGGGATCAAGACGAGCGCGTTGTTCAAGTACGGGTGGAGGCGGACGTCTCCACCGGCGAGCTTCAGCCCAATCCCGGCATCCGTCCGCTGGAGGGGGGCATCGAAGACGAGCTGAACTCCGATATTGGCCGCCCCGTACACCATGGCCGGCTGCTCACCTGGCTCGCCGGTCACCACCACTTCACGATCAGCCTCGAGCTTCTCCTCGGGCAGCGGCTGGGCAACCGCGGTCATCGATGCCACGAAAAGGCCAGCGGCCACGTACCACGAGGACGGGCGGAGTGGCTCCATCGCGGCGGCATGCTAGCCACCCGCGGATCCCCCGACCAGCGGAACTCACGAACCGGAGTCCGCTTTCACGTAGTCACTGCTCCCGCTGCTGTTCCCTCGCCAAGGGCCGACTCCGCCTGCTCCTAGTTCACCACCAGCCGGCCGATGGCGAAGTCCGTGGACACCGCCACGTCCGCACCCGCCCGGTCGCGCATGTTCCCCGCGAACTGCGGGCCCAGCGCCGCGCCGTCGAACACCGTGCCCGTGGGGGCGCCCGACTTCAGGTCCAGCCGGAGCTGGTAGAAGACCGCGCCCGCCGGGACCGAGGAGTTGTTCGGCGCCGCGCCCGCCCCCGCCGCCTTCTGGCTCTGGCCGGAGAC
Source organism: Myxococcaceae bacterium (assembly GCA_035637895.1). Classification (GTDB taxonomy): domain Bacteria; phylum Myxococcota; class Myxococcia; order Myxococcales; family Myxococcaceae; genus DASRBA01. Next base: position 5,182 of record DASRBA010000434.1, on the reverse strand, counting down.
CAGCACGTTGGCGAGCGGCCCGCTGGCCGGGATGACCGCCATGGCCGCGATGGGCGGTGCGCCCGCCGGCAGCGCGCTCCCCGGCGTCTGCAGCGCGGCGTTGGCCTGCACGCGGGTGGTGTCGAGCGGGAGGTTGAAGCCCACCTGGAAGCCGGTGAGGGGCACCGCCGCCACCAGGTCCAGCACCACGGTGGTGGAGGTGGAGGCCGCGTTCCGCACCAGGCGGATCTTCCCGCCCGCCGGCGGGTCCGTGTAGCTGAGGCCCGACGTGGCGCTGGTGATGTTGAAGGTGATGGACGTCGCCGAGGTGAGGCCCGCGGACGACGCCACCAGCGTGTAACCAGTCCCCACCGCGTTGATGCTCAGGTTCGAGAACGTCGCCACGCCGGCCACCGCCGCGACCGAGGTCGTCCCGCCGAGCGCGCCGCCGCCTGGGTTGGTCCCGATGGCCAGGGTCACCGTGGCGGTCGAGCTGACCACCGTGTTCCCCAGCGCATCCTGGATGGCCACCCGCACCGCGGGGGTGATCGTCGCGCCGGCCGCAGCGTTCGACGGCTGCGTGATGAAGCCCACCTTGGTGGCCGGGCTGGAGGTGATGTTGAACGCGGAGCTGGCGGCGCTCACCAGGCCGGCGGAGGTGGCGTTCAGCGTGTAGCCGGTGCCCGCGTTGTTGATGCTCAGGGTCGAGAACGTCGCCACGCCGGCCACCGCCGCGACCGAGGTCGTCCCACCCAGCGTGCCGCCGCCCGGGTTCGTTCCGATGGCCATGGCGACCGTCGCCGTGGACCCGGTCTGGTTCCCGAACGCGTCCAGGATGGCCACGGTGACCGCCGGAGCGATGGCCGCGCCCGCCGCGGCGTTGCTCGGCTGCTGCACGAAGGCCAGCTGGGACGCCGGGCCTGGGGTGATGTCGAACGGATTCGACGTGGCGGAGATCAACCCCGGGGAGGTGGCCACCAGCGTGTAGCCAATGCCCGCTTTGTTGATGCTCAGGTTCGAGAACGTCGCCACGCCTGACGTCGCCGCGACCGTCGTCGTCCCGCTGAGGGTCCCGCCGCCCGGATTGTTCCCGATGGCCAGGGTCACCGAGGCGCTGGAGCTGGTGACCGTGTTCCCGAACGCATCCTGAACGACCACCTGCACCGCGGGGGCGAGCCCCGCGCCGGCCACCCCACCCGTCGGCTGCGAGCCGAAGGCCAGGTGGTCCGCGGCGCCCGCGGTGATGTTGAAGGCGATGGAGGTGGCGGAGGTCAACCCCGGGGAGGAGGCGACCAGCGTGTAGCCGCCGCCCGCCTTGTTGATGCTCAGGGTCGAGAACGTCGCCACGCCGGCCACCGCCGCAACCGAGATCGTCCCGCCGAGCGTCCCGCCGCCGGGGTTGTTCCCGATGGCCAATGTGACCGTGGCGGTGGAGCTGATCACCGTATTCCCCAGCGCGTCCTGGATGGCCACCCGCACCGAGGGGGTGATCGTCGCGCCGGCCACCGCGTTCGACGGCTGCGTGATGAAGCCCACCTTGGTGGCCGCGCCCGAGGTGATGTTGAACGCGGAGCTGGTGGCGCTCCCCAGGCCGGCAGAGGTGGCGTTCAGCGTGTAGCCGGTGCCCGCGTTGTTGATGCTCAGGTTCGAGAACGTCGCCACGCCGGCCACCGCCGCGACGGAGGTCGCCCCACCCAGCGTGCCGCCACCCGGGTTGGTCGCGATGGCGATCGTCACGGTCGCCGTGGACCCGGTCTGGTTCCCGAAGGCATCCCGGATGGCCACGGTGACCGCCGGGGTGATGGCCGCGCCCGTCGCGGCGTTGCTCGGCTGCTGCACGAAGGCCAGCTGAGATGCCGGGCCCGGAGTGATGTCGAACGGATTCGACGTGGCGGAGGTCAACCCCGGGGAGGTGGCGACCAGCGTGTAGCCGGTGCCCGCCTTGGTGAGGCTCAGGGTCGTGAACGTCGCCACGCCCGCCACCGCCGCGACCGTTGTCGTCCCGCCGAGCGTGCCGCCGCCCGGATTGGTCCCGATGGCCAGGGTCACCGAAGCGCTGGAGCTGGTGTCCGTGTTCCCCAGCGCATCCTGGACGGCCACCCGGATCGCGGGGGCGAAATTCGAGCCGACCGGCCCGCTCGACGGCTGCGTGATGAAGGCCAGCTTGTTGCCCGGGCCCGCGGTGATGGCGAAGGCGGCCGACGTGGCGGAGGTCAACCCCGCGGAGGAGGCGACCAGCGTGTACCCGGCGCCCACCTTGTCGATTCTCAGGTCCGAGAACGTCGCCACGCCGGCCACCGCCGCGACCGAGAGCGTCCCGCTGAGCGTGCCGCCGCCCGGGTTGGTCCCGATGGCCAGGGTCACCATGGCGGTGGAGGTGACCACCGTGTTCCCCAGCGCATCCTGGATGGCCACCCGCACCGCGGGGGTGATCGTCGCGCCGGCCCCCGTGTTCGACGGCTGCGTGATGAAGCCCAGCTTGGTGGCCAGGCTCGCGGTGATGTTGAACGCGGAGCTGGTGGCGCCCCCCAGGCCGGCGGAGGTGGCGTTCAGCGTGTAGCCGGCGCCCGCGTTGCTGATGCTCAGGTTCGAGAACGTCGCCACGCCGGCGACGGCCGCGACCGACGTCGCCCCACCCAGCGTGCCGCCGCCCGGGTTGGTCCCGATGGCCATCGTCACGGTCGCCGTGGACGCGGTCTGGTTTCCGAACGCGTCCAGGATGGCCACGGTGATCGCCGGAGCGATGGCCGCGCCCGCCGCCGCGTTGCTCGGCTCCTGCACGAAGGCCAGCTGAGACGCCGGGCCCGGGGTGACGTTGAACGGATTCGACGTGGCGGAGATCAACCCCGGGGAGGAGGCGACCAGCGTGTAGCCGTTGCCGGCCTTGTTGATACCCCCCAGGTTCGAGAACGTCGCCACGCCGGCCACCGCCGCGACCGTCGTCGTCCCGCTGAGCGTCCCGCCGCCCGGATTGTTCCCGATGGCCAGGGTCACCGAGGCGCTGGAGCTGGTGACCGTGTTCCCCAGCGCATCCTGGACGGCCACCCGGATCGCGGTGGCGAACGCCCCACCGGCCACCGTGTCCGACGGCTGATTGACGAAGACCAGGTGGTCCGCCGCGCCCGCGGTGATGGTGAACGCGATCGACGTGGCGGAGGTCAGCCCCGCGGACGTCGCCACCAGCGTGTAGCCCGCCCCCACCTTGTCGATGTTCAGGCCGCTGAACGTCGCCACGCCGGCGCTGGCGGCGATCGTCGTGGACCCGGAGAGCGTGCCGCCGCCGGGGTTGTTCCCCAGCGCCACGCTCACGGTGGCCGACGAGCTGATCACCGTGTTCCCCAGCGCGTCCTGGATGGCCACCCGCACCGAGGGGGTGATGGCCGCGCCCGCGACGGTGTTGCCCGGCTGGACGATGAAGGCCAGCCGCGTCGCCGCGCCCCCGGTGATGTCGAAGGCCGCGCTGGTCGCGCTGGTGAGGCCGGCGGAGGAAGCCACCATCGTGTAACCAGTCCCCGCCTTGTCGATCGACAGGTCGCCGAACGAGGCCGCGCCGCCGACGGCCGGCCTGGTGAGCGTTCCGGAGAGGGTGCCGCCGCCGGGGTTGTTCCCCAGCGCCACGGTGACGTTCGCGGTCGAGCTGGTCTGGTTCCCGAATGCGTCCTGGATGATCACCAGGAGCGCAGGCGTGATGGTGGCGCCCGCGGCCGTATTCGAGGGGCCGACGAAGAAGACCAGCTGGGAGGCCGCGCCGGCGCTGATGGTGAAGGTGTTGCTGGTGGCCGGCGTGAGGCCGCTCGCGCTGGCCGCCAGCGAGTACGTCCCCGCCGTGGTCAGGGAGAGATCCCCGAACGTCGCCAGCCCGCCCACCGCCACCTGCGAGGTGGTGCCGCCCAGCGTGGCGCCGCCGGGGCCGCTGGCGATGCCCAGGCTCACCGTGGCGGTGCTCCCGGTCTGGTTCCCGAACGCGTCGACGATCGCCACCTGCACGGGCGGCGAGAGGATGGCGCCCGCGGCGGCGTTGGCGGGTTGCTGCCGGAAGACCAGCGCGGCGGCCGGGCCGGCGGCGATGGTGAAGGTGGCGCTGGTGGCCGGAGTGAGGCCGGCGGACGCCGCGACCAGCGTGTAGCCCACTCCCGCCCGGTCGATGGAGAGGTCCGCGAAGCTCGCCAGGCCCGCCACCGCGTTCACGGTCCGGGTGCCGGAGAGCGTGCCGCTGCCCGGGTTGGCGCCGAGACTGACGGTCACCGGGGCGGTGGAGTTGGTGCGGTTGCCGAACTGGTCCAGCAGCAGCACCTCCACCGGCGGGGCGATGGCCGCGCCCGCGGCGGCGTTCGACGGCTGGGTGCGGAAGGCGAGCTGGGTCGGCGTGGCGGCGGAGGTGACGTCGAAGGCGGCGCTGGTGGCCGAGGCGAGCCCGGCCGACGACGCCTGCAGCGTGTAGCCCGTCCCCGCCTTGTCCACCGAGAGGTCGTTGAACGTCGCCGCGCCGGCCACCGCGCTCCGCGTGAGCGTGCCGGAGAGCGTCGCCCCGCCCGGGTTGTTCCCCAGCGCCACCGTCACCGCGGCGGTGGAGGCGGTCGGGTTGCCGAAGGCGTCGAGGATGGTGACTCGCACCGCGGGGGCGATCGCCGTCCCGGCCGAAGTGGCGCTGGGCTGCACCGTGAAGGCCAACGTGGAGGGCGCGCCCGCGGTGATGTCGAACGCGCTCGACGTCGCCTGCGGCAGCGCGCCCGAAGCGGCCTGCAGCGTGTAGCCGGCGCCGGCCTTGTCCACCGAGAGGTCGGTGAAGGTGGCCACGCCGTTCACCGCGTTCTTCGTCAGCGTACCGGAGAGGGTGCCGCCGCCGGGGTTGTTCCCCAGCGAGAGCGTCACCGCGTTGCTGGCGGACCGGGCGACGTTCCCGCGCGCGTCGAGCAGCGTCACCTGCACCGCCGGGGCGATGGGCGTCCCCGCGGAGGCGCTGGAGGGCTGCACCGTGAAGGCGAGCGACGCCGGCGCGCCGGGACGGATGTTGACCGGCGGCGAGACGAGCACCGGCAGCGAGCCGGAGCTGGCGCTCAGCGTGTACATCCCCTCCAGGTCCAGGCTGAGGTCCGCGAAGGTGGCGACCCCGGCGACGCTGGTGACGGTGGCGGTGCCGCCCAGCGTCGCGCCGGCCGGGCCGGTGCTGATGGAGATGCTCACCGTCGCCGCGACGGCCGTC
>DASRBA010000433.1:0-19074 GCA_035637895.1 Myxococcaceae bacterium | reverse complement strand
GGCGCGCGGCTCGTCTTCCCCGGCCCGCACCTGGATCCCCCCAGCCTCCTGGAGCTGATGGAGCAGGAGCGCGTCACCATCGCCGCCGGCGTGCCGACCATCTGGCTGGGCATCCGCGACGCGCTGGAGGCCCAACCGCGCAAGCTGCAGCCGGGGGTGAGGATGATCGTGGGCGGCTCGGCCGCGCCGGAGAAGCTGATCCGCGACTTCGACCGCCTGGGCCTCACGCTCATCCACGCCTGGGGGATGACGGAGACCTCGCCCATCGGCACCGTCTCCCGCCTCCCGCCCGAGGCCGCCGCCTGGAGCGAGGACGAGCGCTACCAGCTCCGCGCCAAGCAGGGCACCCCGGTGCCGCTGGTGGAGCTGCGCGTGCGCAACGACCAGGGCGACGTCCCGCGCGACGGGAAGACGAGCGGCGAGGTGCAGGTGCGCGGGCCGTGGGTGACCGGCAAGTACAACAACGTCGACGCCCCGGAGCGTTGGACGGCGGACGGCTTCTTCTGCACCGGCGACGTCGCCACCCTCGACGCGAACGGCTACGTGCAGCTGGTGGACCGGACCGCGGACCTGATCAAGTCCGGCGGCGAGTGGATCGCCTCCCAGCTCCTGGAGAGCCACCTGATGGGCCACGCGTCGGTGCGCGAGGCGGCGGTCATCGGCATCCCGGATCCGAAGTGGAGCGAGCGCCCGCTCGCGGTGGTGGCCTTCAAGCCCGGCCAGTCCCTCTCCCTCGACGAGCTGCGCGCCTTCGTGTGCGAGAAGTTCCCCAGGTACTGGGCGCCGGACCGGGTGGAGGTGGTGGAGTCGCTCCCGCGCACCTCGGCGGGGAAGTTCGACAAGCGCGCGCTCCGCAAGCAGTACCCGAGCTGAGTGGCCGAACCGCACCTGTGCGAATCTCGGCCGCATGAGCTCCCGAGCGCTGGTCCTGATTCCCTTCTTCGCCGCGCTCCAGCCGGCCGCCGCCGCCGCGCAATGTGTCTACGACGATTTGCCCCATCTTCTCGTCCCCGCGGACGGCGCCCAGGACGTCGTCGACTTTCCCCTCCTGCTGGTGTCGACGCCCATCGCCGCAGGAAACCTGGAGCTGGCGGAGGTCCAGCCGGACGGCGGTCTCTTTCAGCTCGGCTTCTCCACGACCGGCCTCCCGTACCTCAGCGGATACCAGAGCCGCGTGACGCTCCGGCCCACCGGCTTGCTGCTCCCGGACACCACGTACCGGGTGACCTGGGTATCCGCGAGCGGCCCCCGCTTCGTCGCGGGCCAGTTCTTCACCGGCCCCTCCACGTCGACGCCGGCCCCGCTCCCGCTCGCCGTGGAGCACCGCACGTTCCGGACGAAGGCGACCTCCGGGATCTGCTTGGGCTGCCTCCCCTGGGACTGGGGGACCGACCGCCTCACCTGGTCCGCGGATGGTGGAGACACGTGGGTGCGGATCAAGAGCTCCGCCGGGGAGGTCCTCGCGTCCGGCGTCTCTCAGGGTGAGCTCGCCTACTTCGAGTGCACCCCCGCGGCGCAGCTCACCACCGTGGGGGACGGATTCGTGCTGCGTCCGGATGCAGGCGCCTATGCCATGACGGTCGACTTCGACTTCTTCGACCAGACCGGCCAGCTCGTGACGACCACCACCGCGACGCTGGACGTGACGTGCCAGCTCGAGGTGCCGCAAGGGTGCGGCGCCCCTCCAGACGGCGGCGGCGGTGGAGGAGGCGGCGACGAGGACGCCGGCCCGGACGGCGGCACCATCACGCCGCCGCGCGAGGGCTGCGGCTGTCCCACGTTTGGCCAGCCGGGCGTGATCCTCCTCGCGCTGGCGGCGGCCTTCACGGCAAGGGCAAGGGCGGGGGCGTCCCGCAGACGCTCCGGTAGCTGACCGCCACCACCTGCCCCGAGCGCGGCACCGCCGACCCGTCGAACACCACCGAGTTGCTCGCCGCGTCGAACGTCCACGCCGCCGACCTCACCCCGTCCACGGTGACCGTCATCTCGGCCGGCCCGGTGGCGGGGTCGGACAACCGGAACTCGCGCTGCGGCCCCGCGGCCTTCACCGCCAGCCCCTCCAGCAGCGCCGAGTAGTCCCCGCCGCACACGTCCGTGACGGTCCCGCCCGTCTCCTTCGCCACCTGCGCGAAGCGCGGCCCCGGCGGCCCGGCGGTGGTGCACCCGCCGCTCACCGGGACGACGGCGTGGGCCTGCGTCCGCTGCGCCATGTCCGGGCCCTTGAACGCCCGCAGGAACTGCACGTAGCTCTCCGGGTCGAAGCCGGAGTGGTCGTCCTCGTCGGAGAGGAAGATCACCGCCATCCGCGCGGTGTCGCGCGTCAGCCCCAGGTTGCCGTCCTGCGGCGCCGGCGTGCGCGGGTCGTCCGCGCCATCCACCAGCGGCGTCGACAGCGCGGCGCGCATCGACTCCAGGCCCTGCACCAGGTTGTGACACAGGCCCACCCCCACCTGCTGTTGCAGCGCCGCCGCCGCCGCCGCGTCCGCGCTGGAGGCGATGCGCGGCAGCGAATGATCCACCGGGAACAACCGGCCCGCTTCGCCGCCCATCGCGCCGCCCGGGCAGACCGCGCTGCGCGGCACCAGGCCGGTGGTGGTCACGCCCGCGCGCACGTCCACGCCCGCGTCGCGCGCCTTGGCGATGAACCCGGGCAGCGCGGCCTGCAGCCGTCGCTGGAACGGATCCATGGTGGTGGTGTTGGAGACCACGAACAGCACGTCGAGCTGGCTGTCGGTGCCCTGGACGAAGCGCTCGGTGGAGAAGCCCTCGTGGTTGGTCTCCGCCAGCAGCGGGACCAGGAACGGGCTGGGCTCGCCCACCGCCTGGAAGTAGAGCGGGCTGAAGTGCTGGCCCAGCACGGTGCGGTCGTACGTCACCTCCACCTCGAAGCCCGCGCCCGGCTCCAGCGTCACCGCGTAGCGCGGGCCCTTCACCACCCGGAACTGGCCGGAGGTGCCGGTGCCGATCCACCCGTTGGACACGGCCACCGGCACCGAGCACTGGTTCGCCACGTACACCGCCCGCGGCACCGGCGCGCAGTCGTAGCGGATGGCGCCGAAGTCGAGGAACCGCGGCGCGGCGGTGAGGCAGGGCCGGTACGCGTTCCCCGCCAGCGGGAGCTTCACCACCGTCTGGGCCGGGTCGTTGACGGTGATCGCCAGCTCGCCGGTGTAGCGCCCCGCGTTCTGGGGCTTGAAGGCGACCTGCGCCGAGAAGGCGCTCTGCACCGGCACCGAGCCGCCGGTGAGCGGCCCGCCCGGCATGAAGAACGCCCCGCCGCCGTCGTCGGAGACGTGGATGTCCTTCACCGCGCACTCCTCGGTGCCGACGTTGTCGAAGCGGAAGCCCAGCACCGCGCCGAACCGGGGCTGCACCACCCCGAAGTCGATCCGCGGCAGCGGCGAGAGGAGGTACCGGCAGGTGCCCACCCGGTGCGCGGTCCCGTGCACCGTCACCGACCGCACCGGGTTGAACTGGTCGCTGGTGGTGATCAGCACCTCGGCGGTGAAGTCGCCCGGCTGGAGCGGCTCGAAGTAGACCTTCACGTCCAGGAAGTCGTTCCCCGGCGCGATGGGGACGTCCGCCGCCGTCCACGCCGGCCAGCCGCCGCCCGAGTACGGGTACGAGGTGGTGCCGCGGAACGGCGGAGAGACGTTGAACTGCCCCACCGCCGGCCCGCGCCCACCCACGCCCTGGACCAGGAGATCGCCGGTGGCGCCCGCGTTGGAGAGGCGGATCACCTTCTCCGTCTTGGCGCCCACCGGCAGGTCCCCCAGCTCCAGCGCCACCGGCGCCACCGCCAGCGTCGGGCGGCCGCCGGTGGCGTCCAGCACCAGCCGGGCCAACCGCGGCTTGTCGCTGGTGTACTCCACCGTCATCTCGCCCAGGTCCGGCCCGGACGAGCGCGCGGCGAACTGCAGCTGCAGCGGCACCGCCGCGCCCGGCGCCACCTCCTGCTGCGACAGCGAATTCAGCGGGGTGAACGAGACGTCCGAGGTGCTCACCCCGGTGATGGTCACCGGCCGCCAGGTGACGTTCCGCGCCGCGCCGTTGGACTGGGTCACCTCGTGGACCGGGATGGGCTCGAACGCCAGCGGCTGCGGCTCGAACGCGAACGCGCTCTGCACGGACTCGCCCTGGAGCGCGGCCGTGGCCGGCGTGCACGTCTGGCACGCGCGCAGCTCCACCTTCGCGCCGCTGTGCCCCAGCACGCGCGGGAGGAAGCGGGCGTCCAGCTTGAACGTCCCCGAAGGGGGGATCTCCGCCTGCGCCGTCTCGAACTGCGACTCGCCCGGCCCGGTGACCCGGATGGTCAGCGGGAGGTCGGTGGGGTTCACCACCATCGCCCCCAGCCACCGCTCGGAGTCGATCTCCAGCGTCTGGAAGTCGACGGTGGAGGGGATGATCTGCACCTGCGAAGGCGAGCCGGTCCCCTTGAGCATCACCGGGTCGGTGGGTCGGTGCTCGGCGTCGGTGGAGACCTGGAGGCGGTCGCCCAGCTCGCCCTCGCGCAGCGGGTGGAAGCGCACCGTCACCACCCGGTCCTCGCCCGGCATCACCTTGCTGTCGTCGGCCAGCTCCGCGGCGAAGGAGGGGTCGTCGTCCAGCCGGAGGACCTGCAGCGCGTGGAAGGGGACGAAGCCGACGTTCTTGATCGTCACCTCCTGCGAGGCCCACTCGCCCACCGGCACCTCGCCGAAGTCCAGCACCGCCGGCTCCACCGCCGCGCTCGCGCTGACCAGGCCGGTCTGGCGGGGCTCGTGGCAGGCCGCGCACAGCAGCGCCACGCCCGTCATCGCCCACCAGCTCGCTCGCCCCTTCGCCATCCCGCCTCCCGCGCGTGTGGTGATCCCCGGTGGGTCTCATCAAGGCGCGTGCCCGGCGGGGCGCGGAGGCGGCGGCGGTGAATCTCGCGGGTTGCGTTGTCGAGTGCTGGAGGGAGGAACCGGGCGGGGTGGATCAGGGAACTGCTTTTCCCTCTCCGGACGAGGGGGAGACGAACGCCACCACGTCCTCCACCACCGACGGGTCGCGCAGCAGGCGGAAGTGTCCCAGCCCCTGTCGCCGGTCCAGCCGCGCCTCCGGCCACAGCCGCGCGAGCGTCTCCGCGTGCGTGATGGGCAGCTCGGCGTCGTCGTCGGACTGGACGACGAGCCCCGGCTTTCCGAGCGCGTGCACCAGCGCCATCGGCTGCAGCCGCTCCCACTGCTCGCCGGTGCGGCGCTCGATGTTGCGGCGCATCCGGTCGAAGGTGCGGGAGGAGAGGCCGGTCATCTGCTTGAACCGCTCCTCGGCGGTGTGGAAGTGCGCCGGCCCGGCGAGGATCGCCAGCCGCTTCACGTCGGGCGCGCCGCGCGAGACCGCCAGCACCGCCGCCACGCCCCCGAACGAGTGCGCGACGATCGCCTCCAGGGGAGGCAGCGCCTTCGCCACCGCCGCCATCGCCCGCGCCATCGCCGGCAGGTCGGTGCGCTTGCCGTCGGACGCGCCGTGCGAGGGGAAGTCGAACGCCGCCACCGTCAGCCCGCGCGCCACCAGCGGCCGGACGAAGGCGGACAGCTGCATCGCGTAGCCGCCCCAGCCGTGCAGCAGCAGCACCGCGCGCTCGCCCTGACCCCAGCGCCAGGCGGCGACGTGGCCGCCCTCCACCGGGACCTGGAGGTGGACCGCCTCGCGCGCCAACGCCTCCTCCCGCGGGCGCAGCTTCGGGTGGCGCGGCATCGGCGTCAGCCACAGCCGCTCGCACAGCCAGGTGGACGCCGGGTGGCCCAGGCGCTCCGCCACCACCGCCGCGGGGCGAACCATCGCCATCGCGCTCTGCAGCGGCGAGCGGAGTCGGCGGGGCGCACGACCGTTCGTGCTATTTTTCGGCGCTGCGGCGGCGGCGATGACTGCGGGTTCCATGTGGTCGTCCTTTGAGGATCAGCTCTGCGCGGGGAGCGAACGGGCGATGAGCGCTTCGAAGGCCTTGCGGGCGCGCGTCTCGGCGCGGGGGTCGGCGATCAGCCGGTGCAGGTGGCTGTAGCCGACGAGGATGGCGTTCAGCTCGAAGGCGAGTTGGGCGGTGTCGAGGCCGCGGCGGAAGTGGCCCTCGGCGACGGCGATCTTCGCCGAGCGCTCCAGCGACTCGAGCAGGAGCTTCTGCTGCCGCACCAGCTCGTCGCGCAGCGGGCCGGGGCGGTCGTCCAGCTCCGAGGAGGCGGCGATGAAGACGCACCCGCCCGGCTTGCGCACCCACTCCATCCATCCCCAGAAGATGGCCTGCACGCGGGGCAGCCCGCGCGGCTCCTGGATGGCGGGGCGGAAGACCTCGTCGGCGAACTGCTCCGCGGAGAGCTTGATGATCTCCAACTGGAGGTTCTCCTTGGACTGGAAGTGGGCGTAGAGGCCGCTCTTGGACAGGCCGGTCTCGGTGGCCAGCGTCCCCAGCGTGACCCCCTCCAGGCCCACGTGGCGCGCCAGCACCACCGCCCGTTCGAGGATCTTCTCGCGCGTGTCTTCCGCCTTGGTCATGCGCGGAAGCAAAATAGCACGACCGTTCGTGCTACGCCAGTCGAACTACCGGCGGCCGGAGTCCTTGGGCTGGAGCGCGGTGAAGAGCTGCTTGGCCTGCTTCTCGGTGGCGCAGCGGTACTCCTGCGTCTTGCCGTTGGCGTTCTCCACGCGGATGACCCACATGTCGTCTTCCTTGGTCATCACCGGCTTCGCGCTCATGGTGGCCCTCCTAAAGCACGGGACGTGCCGCTTCAGGACAGCCTGATCTTCCACCAGTCACCCTCGGTCCGCAAAGGAGTGTTGACGCTCAGCGGCAATACCTCGCAACCGTTGCAAGTGAGACACGGACTCACCCGGCGGGCTCAGGCTCGGGCCACTCCCACGCGGACCGGTAGCCGCCCTGCTTTTGCGCCTCCTCGATGAAGCGCGCGTAGAACGGGTGGCCGGCGAGCGTGGCGGAGTCGCCCACCACGAACAGGTGCCGGCGCGCGCGGGTGATGGCGACGTTCATCCTCCGGAGGTCGGCGAGGAAGCCGATGTCGCCGCCGGCGCTGGAGCGGGTGAGCGAGACGAGGATGGCGTCCTTCTCCCGCCCCTGGAACGCATCGACCGTATCCACCTCGACGTCCGGGTGCGGGGAGCGCTCGCGGAGCAGGTCGGCCTGGGCGCTGTACGGCGCGATGACCGCCAACTCGGCGGGCGGGAGGCCGGCGCCCAGCAGCTCCTTGGCGCGCGCCGCCACCAGCGCCGCCTCGCCGGGGTTGAAGCGCGACTCGGAGCCCTGGGCGACCTCGTCGTCGAAGCCCTTGCCGGCGGTGTCCAGGAAGAGCAAAGGCGGCGCGTCGACGGCGGCGCCGGGTTTCAGCACCTCCGCCAGCGTCCGCTTCGCCACCGATGGGTGCGCGCGCAGCTCCCCGCCGTACATCTCGCGGGAGGGGAAGGTCATGATCTGCTCGTGCATGCGGTACTGCTCGCGCAGCATCCGCTTCACCGCGTCGCCGTGGTCGGCGAGCAGCCGCTCGAAGAGGCTGGTGGACAGGCCCTGCTTCGACGCCTCCATCGAGAGCACGGTGGGCGGGAGCTGGCGGTGGTCACCGGCGAGGACGACGGTCTTCGCGCGGAGGAAGGCGAGCAGCCCCAGCGGCTCGATGGCCTGGGTGGCCTCGTCGAAGAGCGCGAGGTCGAAGGATTCGCCGCCCAGCACCGGGGAGTCGATGGAGGAGAGGGTGACGCAGACGGCCTGCGCGCGCTCCAGCACGCCGCGCACCGCCTTGCGCTCCAGCTTGCGCGCCTCGTCCATCAGCTTGCGCGCCTCGGCGGCGGACTCGCGCGCGTTGGAGAAGCGCTCGCGGCTGCGGCCCTGGGTGCGCTGGCGGCGCGCGTAGCCCTGGAGCGCGAAGGCCTCCTCGAACAGCTCGCGGGAGAGCTTGCGGTCCTCCTGCGCCTCCACCATCACGTCCAGCGCGTGCTGCACCAGCGCCGGGGCGACGCGCGCGGGGTGGCCGATGCGCACCGCGGAGAGGCCGCGGTCCAGGCACAGCTCCAGCAAGTGGTCGACGGCCGCGTTGCTGGCGGCGGTGCACAGCAGGCGCTTCCCGGCGCGCGCCGCCTGTGACGCCACCTCCGCCAGCACGGTGCTCTTGCCGGTGCCGGGCGGGCCGTGGACGAGGAAGAAGTCCTCGGCGGCCAGCGCCTGCTCCACCGCCTGCTGCTGCTCCGGGTTGAGGGGTTGGTCCAGCGTGGCGGGGCGGAGGCGGTCGAACTTCGGCGGCTCGTTGCCCAGGAGGAGCTCGCGGGTGCGGCGCTCCTGCCCGCGCTCCAGCGCCTGCACGCGGCGGACGGCGGCCTCGGCGCGGTCGAAGGTGACGTCGTTGGGCGCCAGGTCGAGGCGGAGTCGGCCCTCGGAGACGAACTCCGGCGGCGGTCGATCGAAGGCGATCTGCACCTGGCGGCGGGTGCCGCGGGAGACGATGCCGCGGGCGGGCGCGACGTCCTCGGCCTTGCGCGGGCGGACGTGCACCTCGTCGCCGGGGTGGAAGCGCGCGCGGAGGTCGCGGCGTTCGGGGTGCTCGAAGGTGACGAGGATGCGGCCCCCCAGGCCGATGGATTCCTCGACGGACTCCAGGTCCAGCGCGACCAGTCCCTTGTTCTCCAGCTCCTGCAGGGTCAGCCGCGCGCGCTCCTCCTCGAAGCGCGCCTTGGCGGCCGCCCGCTCCAGGGAGAGGAGGCGGAGCAGTCCGTCGAAGAACGAGGGGTCGCGCGGCATCGCCCACGCACGGTAGCGCGCGGGGTAGGGTCCGCGGCATGGCGAACCGACTCCAGCACGAGACGTCCCCCTACCTCCGCCAGCACGCCGGCAACCCGGTGGACTGGTACCCGTGGGGAGAGGAGGCGCTCTCGCGCGCGCGGAAGGAGGACAAGCCCATCCTGCTGTCGGTGGGCTACTCGGCGTGTCACTGGTGCCACGTGATGGCGCACGAGTCGTTCGAGGACCCGGAGACCGCGCGCCGGATGAACGAGTGGTTCGTGAACATCAAGCTGGACCGCGAGGAGCGGCCGGACCTGGATCAGATCTACCAGGGCGTGGTGTCGCTGCAGGGCCGCGGGGGCGGGTGGCCGCTGACGGTGTTCCTGCTGCCGGACCTGCGGCCGTTCTTCGGGGGGACGTACTTCCCGAAGACGGACCGGTACGGGATGCCCGGGTTCGGGAGGCTGCTGGAGGCGCTGCATCGGTCGTGGGAGGGGCAGCGGAAGGAGGTGGAGGCGCAGGCGAGGGAGTTCCAGCACGGGCTGGAGCACATCGCGGCGTACGGGTTGGACGCGCCGCCGGCGGCGCTGGCGGCGGAGGACCTGGTGCGCGCGGCAGAGCTGCTGGAGCGGAAGGTGGACCGCGAGCACGGAGGGTTCGGGAAGGCGCCCAAGTTTCCGAATCCGTCGAACGTGCAGATGATGCTGCGCGCGTGGCGGCGATCGGGGAAGGAGCCGCTGAAGTCGGCGGTGGCGATCACGCTGGAGCGGATGGCGCGAGGCGGCGTGTACGACCAGCTCGGGGGCGGGTTCCACCGGTACTCGGTGGACGAGCGGTGGTTGGTGCCCCACTTCGAGAAGATGCTCTACGACAACGCGCAGTTGCTGGCGCTGTACTCGGAGGCGTGGCTGGCGGGGCTGGAGCCGCGGGGGCTGTGGAAGAAGACGGTGGAGGAGACCGTCGAGTACGCGCGGCGGGAGATGACGTCGAAGGAGGGCGGGTTCTACGCGGCGCAGGACGCGGACAGCGAGGGGGAGGAGGGGAAGTTCTTCGTCTGGACGGAGCAGGAGGTGGACGCGCGGCTGCCGGCGGAGCAGGCGCAGCTGGTGAAGGTCGCGTTCAACGTGACGAAGGAAGGGACGTTCGAGCACGGCGCCAGCGTGCTGGAGGCGAAGAAGGAGCTGCCGGAGCTGGCCGCGCGGACGGGGAAGAGCGAGGCGGAGGTGCAACGGCTGCTCGACGAGGCGCGGGCCACGCTGTTCAAGGCGCGCGAGGAGCGGGTGAAGCCCGGGCGCGACGACAAGGTGCTGGCGGGGTGGAACGGGTTGATGGTGCGCGGGCTGGCGGTGGCGGGCCGCGCGTTCGGGCGGGCGGACTGGGTGGCGCTGGCGAAGGGGGCGGCGGATTTCCTGCTGGCGAAGATGTGGAGCGGCGGGAGGCTGCTGCGCTCGTACCAGGACGGGAAGGGGAAGATCGACGCGTTCATCGAGGACTACGGAGACGTCGCGTCGGGGCTGGTAGCGCTGTACCAGGCGACCTTCGAGCCTCGATACCTGGAGGCGGCCGTCGCGGTGGCGGACAAGGCGATGGAGCTGTTCTGGGTGGAGGAGCGGCAGGCGTACCTCACCGCGCCGCGCGGGCAGCAGGACCTGGTGGTCGGCGCGTACGCGGTGCACGACAACGCGTATCCGTCGGGCGCGTCGACGCTGGCGGAAGCGCAGGTGGCCCTCGCGGCGCTGACGGGCGAGGCGCGGTTCCTCGACGCGGCGGAGAAGTACCTGAAGCGGCTGCGGGACGAGATGGTGCAGCAGCCATTCGGCTTCGGGCACCTGTGGCTGGCGGCGGACGCGTTCCTGGACGGTGCCGCGTCGCTGGTCGTGGTGGGTGAGGACCCGGCGGCCGCGGAGCTGGTGGCGGCGGCGAATCGCGGCTACGCGCCGACCACCGCGCTGAGTCGGCTCCCCCATGGTGAGATCCCCGCCATCCTCCAGCACGCCGCCGAGGGTCGGGAGAAGGTGGACGGCGCGGCGGCCTACCTCTGCCGCCGGTTCACCTGCGAGCGGCCCGTCAAGGTTCCTTCAGAAGTCGAGGCGGTATTGCGTCGCCTCGCCACGTAACGTTCCTGCAGGATTTCCTTCGCGAGGAACGTCCCCTTCTATCGCGAGATCGCCGAAGCTGAGCTCCGTAAGCTGCAGAGCTGAGCCCCAGAACGGCTGTGGGTACCCAGGAATTGACGGAGGAGGAACCTGCGATGAAGAACACCCGGAAGCCCGCGACCAAGAAGAAGCCCGAGGCATTCACGGGCGAGGAACGGGCCGCGATGAAGGAGCGTGCCCGTGAGATGAAGGCAGGCGGGGCGGACGGGGAAAGCGCCGTGATGGCGAAGATCGCCGAGATGCCGGAGCCGGACCGCGGCATGGCCAAGCGGATCCATGCGCTCATCAAGGCCACCGCGCCAACCCTCACGCCGAGGCTCTGGTACGGGATGCCCGCGTACTCGCGAGATGGTCAGACGCTCTGCTTCTTCCAGAGCTCGCGGAAGTTCAAGACGAGGTACTCGACGCTCGGTTTCAGCGACAAGGCGAAGCTCGACGAAGGCACCATGTGGCCGAACGCCTATGCGTTGATGGAGCTCACCGCCGATGACGAGAAGCGGATCGCCGAGCTCGTGAAGAAAGCGGTGGGCTCGTGAAGAAACTTCCCGTGGTCTGCCTGTGGTTCGTCGCGGCGGCGTGCGCGCCACCCAGCCTCGAGGTCGGGACGAGCCCCCAGCCCGTCGCTCCCACCGGGCTCGACGTCTGCGTCTACAGCGGCCACGGGGCGGATTCCGGGCACATCCTCGCGCTCTACCGAGCGATCCAGGCGATCGGTCACACGCCGCTGTCCTTCACCAAGGACGACATCGACCTGGGCCGGCTCACCACCGCCAACTGCGACGTGCTGGTCATCCCCGAGGGGACCGGCGGCAAGCGCTGCTGCGGCGACAACTACGCCGACGTGGACGGGTTGGACGCGGTGGGGACGAAGGCCAGCATGCGCAGCTACCTGAGCGGGGGCGGCGGCATCGTGGCCGAGGCGACCGCGGCGTACTTCGCCTCGCAAAACGGCGGGACGTTCGACATCTATTCCGGCAACTACACCAGCGTCACCACCTCCGTGGGGAAGCACGCCTTCACCGTGACCGACCCCGCGTTCGGCAGCGGCTCATTCCAGACGTGGATGACCTCCGGGGGCGGGTACTTCCCGGCGCCGCCGGCCGGCGTCACCACCGTCGCGACCGAAGGGTCCAACGCCGTGATCGTCCGGCAGGCGTACGGCTCGGGGCGGCTGGTGATGACGGCGTACGCGCTGGAGCTCCGCGGCGACTCGGAGCTGGACTGGACCAAGTGGGACGACTGGGCGATGGGCGGCGTCCACGCCAACTCCATCGGAACGGTGGGGGTCCTCGGGAGGATGATCAACTGGGCAGGCAGCGGGGACTCGTCCGCGCCGTCGGTCAACTACCCCGCCAACCCACCCGGGATGCGCGTCGCCATCGTCGCCACGCATACCTCGGACGGCGGCGCCTGGCCGGGCGGCTTGGGCGCCACGGCCCGCGCCACGGAATACGCCGGGCACGTGCCGCTGGCGATCCGATTCGACGAGATCAAGAGCGGGCGCCTCACGCTGTCGAACTTCCACACCGTCGTCTTTCCGGGCGGCTACTCCTACGGGTACAAGACCGGTCTCGCCGGGTACGAGCAATTGGTCCGCGACTTCGTGAGCGGGGGCGGGTCGTTCCTCGGCGTCTGCGCGGGCGCGTTCTACGTGGCCGACACCGTGGTGTGGCTGAACAAGTCGTACGCGTATCCCATGGGCCTCTACCACTCGGCCGAGACCGGACCCATCGACGACGTGATCGCCTGGCCCGGCTACGCGCTGACCCCCGCCGTCATCACTGATCCGGTGCTCGGCAACCTGGGGAGGCGGCAGGTGATCTACTACGGAGGCGGTTACTTCCAGATCCCCTCCGACGCGCAGCAAGGCGCGCACGTGAACACCGCCGCGACCTTCGATTACACAGGCACGCAGCACGGGAGCCCCATGGTGGTGCGCTACACGTACGGGGCGGGCCACGTGGCCCTGAGCACTACGCACTTCGAGTACCGCCCGGGCAGTCACGCGGACTGGCAGCTGTGGGACGACTACCAGTACGGCTCCTCCCTCCCGCTCACCAACCCGGACGACACCTGGCCCGTCCTCTCCTCGGTCTTCAACAACTGGCTCGCCCTCTAGCCCCGCGGCTTGATGGAGTCCGCGACGCGATCGAAGAGGGGGCGCATCTGCTCCCCGGCGACGCTCTTCGGCGCCTGCATCTCCAGGGTCAGGAGCTCCTCGCCGATCAGGTAGATGCCGACCAGCGACCTCCGCCCGTCGCGCTGCTCGATCTGGACCAGCAGGCCGTGATGCGGCTTCTTCCAGGACTTGAGCTGTACCTGCTCCTCGTGGCGGATCGCCCCCTGCTCGGCCAACCCGGTGCGGAAGTCCGCCAGGAGGCCCCTGGGTTGCGCTTTCGCCTGCGGGTGCATCCCGGGCGGCAGCTTGACGACGCGGACCCACCAGTCCTGGCCGGTCGCGTCCTTGGGCACCTGGTACATCGTCATGACCACCGGCTCTCCGCCGACGGTGAGGTCGTGCGCGGTACGGTCCGCGTATCCGGGGAGCCCGATCGAGAAGGACGCCTCGTTGATGGTGATGAGCTCGCCCTGGCTTTGGACGGGTGACGAGAGCTTCAGCGATGCGACGAACCGCTTGAAGGTCTCCGCGACGTCGAGCTCGGCGGGATGAATGACGCTCATCTGATACAGGCGGCCGGCATGCACGTACAGGCGCCGGACGAGCTGCAGCCCATTCTTCAGCTCGACGGTGATCTCGGTTCCGAAGGTCTCCTTGTCGGGAGCGAGCTCCGTTTGCTTGACGATCTTCCCGCCGATGATCGCCGCGTAGGCCCGGTCCGTGGCGGACAGCTCTTGTGCCGAGATGCCGGGGAGCGACGCCGGGAGGTCGGCGAAGCCGAAGCCCCAGTTCAGCCGGCCCGGTTGGGGCTCGTCGCTGTAGAGCTTGAGCTTCAGGGGCAAGGCCTTGAGGACGAAGGGCGTCTCCTTGAGGCTGGGGTTGCCCGGGAACTGGACCTCGTAGCCCGGCCCTCGGAGCTCTCTCCACTCCGTTGGGGCCCAACCCGCGGCGGCGAGCACTGCACACGCGACGATCGTCAGCATCCGTTCACCTCGTTCCGGCAGTCACCGACACGGGGCCCGGGCGCCGGTCGCACCGGGGAATGCCTGGAGCTCCTACAGAAGGGAACGGAACTCGGGTCATCGAATCCTGAGAATGAGAGGCGGCACCGCACGAGCCCTACTGGAGAGGTCTCCCATGTTGTCCCTCAAGTCCATCAAGCCCATCATGCCTCGCCTTCCACCCCCGGTGCCGTCCGCGCCGGTCCCGCCCGGGATGGGCGAGCTGGCGAAGGCCGACACCGTCGGCAACCACACGCTGAGCAAGCGGGGTTCCCGCGGCCAGGAAGTCTCGGACCTCCAGGAGCGGCTGAGGCAGGCCGGCTACGAGCCGGGTGAAGATGGCGTCTACGACGCGAAGACGGTGAACACCGCCTCCGCGCAGGGGATCGCCGACCAGCTCGCGAAGCAGGGCCGCTGGAAGGGCCGCAACAACCCGCAGCCGGGCGACGCCGTGACCTTCAACTGGAGCGGCAGCGGCGGCCGGGCCAACCACGTCGGCATCGTGGAGTCGGTCTTCCAGAAGAACGGCCAGACCTACGTCCGGACCATCGAGGGCAATTCGAGCGACAGCGTGCGCTACCGGACCTATCCAGCGAACTCCCGGGTCATCAACGGGTTCGGCACGATCGCCTGATCGGGCGGGCGCGCTGGACCTCATGCACTTCGAGCTGCGCTGGAACGGGCCGGGGACCTAGCTGGAATTCCGTTCGCCGGAACGCTCGCGCGTGGCGTCGTCGCCCTCCACCACCGCCACCGCGCCCTCCTCGGCGGGCAGGCTGAGGGCGCCGCCCTGGTCATCGACCACCGCCAGTGCCCCGGCCTCCACGTCTCCGAGGCGGCCCTGGATGCGGCGGACGGCGTCCCGCGCCGACTCCTGCAACTCACCCCCCAGCAACCCGCGGGTGAGCGGGAGCAGGGGCTCCACGGCACGCACCGTTCCGATCTTCCCCAGCGCCTGGGCCGCCAGGATGCGCACCCCGTCCGACGCGTGTGTCAGCAGGCGCAAGAGCGCCTCCTCCGCGCGGGGGCTTCCCAGCTGCCCGAACGCCTCGGCCAGGGCCTCGGCCAGCATCGGCGGCGATCCGTCCACCATCGCGACCAAGGCGTCGACCTTCGAGTGGTCGCCGCCCCGGGCGATCGCCCTCACCGCTTCCTGCCGCATCTCCTCCTCCTCGTGCGCGCGCAGGGCCAGCGCCACCAGGTCCGCGATCTCCGCGTAGGGGCATTGGCGGGACAGGATGCGCAGGGCCTCGACCCGAACCCAGGGTTCCTCATCGGAGCCCACCAGCGCCTTCAGCACCGCCGAGGCGGCGGTGCCGGGGATGAACTCTGCCGCCCGCAGTCGGACGGCCGGCTCCGGATCCTCCAGGGCCTTCGCCGCCGCCTTTCGGGCCAACTCGGTGCGGGGGTGGTCGCGGAAGAGCATGGACAGGTTGCGCAGGCGGACCTGCGCCTCGGGGTCCTCGGCCGCGTTGCGGGCCAGGGCCTCCGGCACGCTGATCCAGTCGAGGTGAAAGAGCCGGGCCGCGCCGACGAGCTCCTTCACCGCGCTGAGGATCTCGATGGCCTCGGTGGCCTGGGACTTGAGCGCCAACTCCAGCCTGCCGGACTCCAGCTTGGCGCCCCGCTCGATCAGCGACTGCAGGGCGCGCCGCGCGGGCTGGGTGAGCCGGGCCAGCACTTCGGCGTCCTCCCCGCGAATGGAGACGGCGGCGTCGAAGGGCTCGTCGCCCGTCTGGAGGTCCCCCTTCCCCAGCTGGGCCGAGACCTGGGTGAGGAATGTCTCTGCCGACAGCTTGAGGTCCTCCGGGATCGGGGCAGGCAGGCGCACCGTGTACACGGTGTGCGTGGACTTGTTGGCCTGCGCCTCCTTGACCTCGACGAAGAGGCCCCCGACCTGACCGCACATGCTGGGCCGCTGCACCCAGTTCCCAGGCGTGTGCTCCAGGCCGAGCTCCTCCGCGGCCAGCTTCCAGGCGGTGGTCGCTTTCGATCTCTGATCGATCGCCTTCGCGATGCTGAACACGATGACCGCGAACCAGACCGCGAAGAAGAGCGTGCCCATCGCCCGGGAGCCTACCGCTAGAGGAGCCGCACCACCGGCTCGGAGCCCATCAGCAGCTTCCGGGTGCGCAGGTCCCGCACCGTCGCGCAGAGCCACCGCTCGGCGTTGATGCCCAGGCTGATCTCCAGCCGCGGGCGCTTGTCGCTGGGGGAGTGCGGCGGGTCCAGGTGGCCGAGGGCGGGGTTGCGCTCGTTGAGCTTCACCACCATCCGGTCGTCCTCGCGCTTCACCCGCCGCAGCCGGCCGTCGGCGTCCCAGGCCAGCTCGCCCGCCTGGCGGGAGCCGATCTCGCAGATGACCAGCTTGAAGACCCGCTCCGGCTCGCCCAGCGCGCAGGTGGGGACCAGCTGCCGCTTCCAGAAGTCCGGGGCGGTGGGGAAGCGGGTGCCCCGCGGCACCACCACGGTGTACTGGGGTTGCTGGCTGCGCAGGTCGTGGGTGAGCAGCGCGTAGTCGTGCACGATGAAGTCCGCCGGCGCCACCCGGCCGGCGGCGTACACCGCGCCCCCGTGCGCCACCGCTTCGAACGGTTGCCAGGCGCGCACCCGGCCGCGGCCGAAGCGCCGCTCGAAGAGCGGGTACACCTCCGGCAGCAGGGTGGAGCCGCCCACCATCAGGACGTCGTCGATCTGCGCCTCGCCCACGCCCTGGTGCCCGGCCTGCTCCAGCACCTCCCGCAGCCCGTCCTCCAGCGTCCGGTACAGCCCGCGGGCCTCCAGCAGCTGGACCAGCTCCGCCCGGGTCAGCTCCAGGGCGCCGGCCTCGCCGCGCAGCCGCGCCTCGAAGCGGCGCAGGTTCTCCGGGGGCAGCACCTCGAAGCGGACGCGCTCGTCGAAGTAGACCGCCTCCTTGGCGCGGCAGGCCTCGGCCAGCAGCAACCCCTGCCACAGCCGCTCGTCCTCGCCGGGCTCCTCGTCCAGGTCCAGGTCGAGGCGGCGGCACAGCTCCTCCAGCACCCACCGATCGACCAGACTACCGCCCACGTCGCGAGCGGCCTTGGCGAGGATCTCCCCCCGGCCGGCGGCGGCTTCACCCGCTCCCACCCGGAGCAGGGCGAAGTGCAGCGTGCCCCCGCCGAAGTCGACCACCAGCACCAGCCGGCTCCTGGCCAGGCCCAGGCCGTACCCCACCGCCGCCGCCACCGGCTCGTCCAGGAAGCGGATCCGCCGCACGCCCAGCCGGGCGCAGATGGTGGACAGCTCGGCGCGGTAGGTCTCGTAGGCGTCGATGGGCGAGGTCACCACCAGGTCCCGGATGCGCTCCCCGGTCGCCCGCTTCGCCTCCGCCAGGAGCTCGCGGAGGAACAGGTGGGCCACCTCGCGGGCGGAGTAGGCCCGGCCCCCGGCGCGCGCCACCGTGAGCAAGGGGCTCATCGACAGCTGCCGCTTGAAGGAGGGGACGAAGTTGGGGCGGTGGCGGAGGAGGTTCAGCTCCAGCGCCGGGCGGCCCACCTGGGCGAGCCTCCCCAGGCCCAGGCGCGTCCAGAAGGAGCGCTCCTCCAGCACGTGCACGGCGGTGGGCACCGCGCGGGCGGCGTCGCTCTCCGGTTGGGTCGGCTTGCGCGCGAGCTCAGGCAGCTCCAGCACCGCCGGGCGGTCGGCGGCGGCGTCCCAGCGCGCCAGCAGGGAGTTGGTAGTGCCCAGGTCCAGCGACCACATCGCCGGTACTGTAGCTGCATCGCTCCGCGGCCTGCGCGAGAGGGGACGGGAGCGCAGGGCCAGGCTCGGAGGCTTCCCAGCTGATCGAAGGACCCGCTCAACCCACCCGAGGCGCGCATCACCGGCGAGCTCACGGTCGAGCAACAGCGCGAGCTGGCCTCGATCATGGCCCGGGCGGCGCGCCAGTCGCCGGCTACTTGCCCACGCTCTTGCCCAGCCCCTTGAAGAAGTCCTCCACGGCTCCGCCAAGGCCGGTGAGGCCCGCGCCGGCCATGCAGCCCATCCCGGCGGAGCAGCTCTGCGCTTCGCTCATGCAGGAATCCATTCGTTGCTGCCCGTTCTCGCCGATGCGGGCACGCAGGTCGGCGATCGAGCGGGTACACTCGTCCGGCTCCTTGGAAACGGCGCTGCCGCACAGGGACTCCAGCTTCCGGCACACTCGCGCCTCGGGCCTGAGGTACTGCATCCACGCGTAGTACCCGCCGGCGCCAAGGGCGCCGAGCAACACCAGAATCATGATTCCCTTCATCGTCGATCTCTCCGCTGGTGACGGCCTCGCTGGGCCCGATTCATGGACGAATAGCGCGCCAGCCCATCCGGGTGAAGGGGCGCCCGCGGGTCACTGGAAACCATCCCTGCTTCACTCCGACCGCGGCGCCACCTCGCGCCGGCGGGAGGAGAACGTCCCGCTCCCCTCGTTCCAGAGCGAGGCGCGGAGCCTCCCGCGCGCGCTCTGCAGCGCGTCCGGTTCATCAGGCCTGATGTTCCCCATCATCTTCTCGCCCGAGAAGGCGCCCGCCAGCGCGAGGAACAGCGCGATCACCCCTCCCACCAGCATCCTGTTCAGGCTGAACGGGTAGAAGAAGGTGGGCATGAAGAATGAAATCATGAACACCACCGCGACCGAGAGGAAGGCGGCCACCGCCGGCTCCTTGAGGCGCACGCCCGGGGAGATGACGCCGACCAGGAGGCCACCCAGGTAGAAGCTCGCCAGGTGCATCATCATCTGCAGCTCCAGGTGGAACATGGGCGAGACGTACTTGCCGAGCACCAGCGGGCCGAGCCATGTGCCGATGGCGAGCTCGCAGCCCAGGAACAGGCCGACGCTGGTGAACATCCACGCCATCGAGAAGGGGCGGTCCGGGGATGGTTCGTTCAAGCGCACCTCGCACGTCGCGGCGAGCCCCGATCGTCGGTCAATCGGCCCATCGCCACAAGCGCCTGGACTTCCGGCCGTGGCCGCCGCTCAGACCTTCGGCGTCGACCGCTCGATGATCGCCCCCATGTCGGCGTCCGCCGGGAGCGTGCCGAACGCCATCCCGTGCTCCCCGC
>DASRBA010000432.1:0-2917 GCA_035637895.1 Myxococcaceae bacterium | reverse complement strand
GCCTCGCGGCACTTCGCCGCCTCCTCGCCCAGCTCCTGGGCGGTGATGGGGAGGTACGGCGTCTGCTCGCGGGTCGTCTCCGCGCCCACGATGGCCGCGGTGATCACGTACGGAGGGGTCATCGCTTGATCCTCTGCTTCTCCTTGGGGACCACGCAGGTGCCGGAGGCGCGGCATACCACCACCGCCTCCTCCAGCTTCTCCGCCGCGGAGTCGCTCACGTCGGGCCGGGGGCGGATGACCTTCCGGGCCTCGAACTTCATCTTCCGGCTGGTGTTCCCGGCGGAGACGATCTCCCCTTCCGCCTCGATGAAGTCGCCCGCGTGGACCGGCGCCAGGAACTCCACCGAGTCGTAGGCGCGGAACAGGCCCTCGTCCCCGTCGTGGAGGACGCACAGCTCGGTCGCCACGTCGCCGAACAGCGCCAGCATCCGCGCCCCGTCCACCAGGTTCCCGCCGTAGTGGGCGTCGTGCGACGACATCCGCAGCCTCAGCAGCGACTTCACGTGGGCTCACCTTCGTAGTGGAGCGAGGTCGGCTCCTTCCCCAGCTTCTTCAGCACCGCGTGAGCGATGTAGTTCGCCACGTCGGACGGCTTGGTGCCGGGACCGAAGCCGGCGTCGAAGCCCAGGTCCAGCGCCAGCTTGTGGTCCACCCGCGGCCCACCCAGCAGCAGGATGGTCTTGCCGTGGATGCCGTGCTTCCTGGCGGCCTCGATGAAGTGGGCGGAGTTGTCCTTGTGCACGTCCCGCTGGGTGACCACCTGGCTCACCAGGACGGCGTCGGCGCTCTTCGCCAGCGCCTTCTGGATCAGCTCCTCGTTGGGGACCTGCGAGCCCAGGTTGTACGCCTCGAACCAGGGGTAGCGCTCCAGGCCGTAGTCGCCCGCGTAGCCCTTCATGTTGAGGATGGCGTCGATGCCCACGGTGTGCGTGTCGGAGCCGGTGCAGGCGCCGAGCACCACCAGCCGCCGGCCGATCTTCTGCTCGATGAGCGCGTTGAGGTCGTCGAAGCCCAGCTTCTTGATCACCACCTCCGGCACGTCGATGGCGCCGTAGTCGATGGCCACCGGGCTGTGCGCGTAGACGACGAAGAAGGTGTAGTGGTCGGCGGCGGGCTCGGCGGCGGCCACCTTCACGTCGGTGAAGCCCATCTTCCGGGCGAACTGCGCCGCCGCCTCCTTGGCCTTCTCCGAGAGCGGCACCGGGAGGGTGAACGAGAGCTGCACCACGCCGTCGTCGCGGCGGTCGCCGTAGGGCCGGATGAGTTGCTTGTCGCTCGCCATGCCTACTTCTTCTCGTACCCGACGCTCTTGAAGACCTGGTCCGCCACCGGCGCGTACTGGGCCCGCTTCTCCTCGACGAAGTGGAACTGGATGGACCAGGTGGTGGTCCCGTTGCACCCCACGTAGGTCCGGTCGGCGAACTTCTTCCCCGACTCGTCCGCGTCCACCTCCTCCTTCCACGCCGCCGGCTGCCCGCCCGCCTTGGTCTGCTTGAAGCCCGCCTTGCCGAGGCCGGCGATAATCTTCTTCAGGCACTCGTCCGCCTTCATCCCGCCCTTGCGCTGCACCTGCCCCACGTCCATGTCGAAGAACGCCTCCCCGGTGGGAGCGGCGTAGCGCACGGTGCCCTCCGCCTCGCGGCGCACCCATGAGGCGGGGGTCTTCACGGTCATGGCGCCGACCTTGGCCTCGGCCATCTCGTCGGCGGCGCCGGCGCCGAGCGCCAGCGCGAGGGAGAGGGCGAACGCGGCGCGGGTGATCTTCTTCACAAGGCCTCCAGCAGATCGAGGAACGGGTTGAAATAGTCCGGCGCCTTCTCCACCACGCCCTCCAACCCCTTGCCGCCGGTCTCGGAGCGCTTCACGTCCCCGAAGTGGCCGCGGCCGATGGCGGCGATCAGCCCGTCCCGCCGGCACTCCTCCAGCAGCTCCATGGCCTTGCCGAAGACGAAGCGGGCGCGGCCGGCGATCTTCCCGTCCTCGCGCACGGTGAGCTCCTCGTCGATGCCGCGGGCGGCGCGGTGGACGTAGGACGCCGACTTGAGGGCGACGTAGCGGTCGGCGAGCAGCGGGGTGTGCATCGCCTCCGTCATCATCCCCAGAAGCTGGATGCCCTGCCGCGTCCACACCGCCACCAGGTCCGCCATCACGTCGTAGGCGTGGGAGAAGAAGATGTCCGTCTCCTTGTGCTTGGTGGGCGGCATGTACTTCAGCGGCGCGTCCGGGAAGCAGCGGCGCACCAGCATGGCCTGGGAGAGCTCCAGCAGGAACGTCTCCGGCCGGGCGGGGTCGATCTCATACGAGTGGCCGATGCCCAGCTGCCAGTCCTTCAGCCCCGCGCGCTTGGCGAAGCACTCGTTGATGAACTGGCTGGCGATGACGGTGTGGGCGGCCTCGAAGGCATCGGCGGTGGTGATGTAGTTGTCCTCGCCGGTGTTGATGATGATCCCGGCCAGCGCGCAGATCCGCCGCGAGAAGTACTGGTCGATGAAGGTGCGCCGGAGGTTGATGTCCCGGAAGAGGATCCCGTACATCGCGTCGTTGAGCAGCATGTCCAGCCGCTCGGCGGCCGCGCAGAACGCGATCTCCGCCATGCACAGGCCGGAGGAGTAGTTGGTGAGCTGGACGTAGCGCTTGAGCTTCCTGGACTCCTCGTCCAGCGCCTCGCGCATGATCCGGAAGTTCTCCTGGGTGGCGTAGGTGCCGCCGTACCCCTCGGTGGTGGCGCCGTGGGGCACGTAGTCCAGCAGCGACTGGGCGGTGGAGCGGATGACCGCGATCACGTCCGCGCCGGCCTGCGCCGCCGCCCTCGCCTGGTCCACGTCGTCGTAGATGTTGCCGGTGGCGACGATGACGTACTTGTGCGGAGGCGGGGACATCCCCAGCTCCTTCCGCAGCCCGTCCCGCAGGGCGAT
>DASRBA010000431.1:0-12003 GCA_035637895.1 Myxococcaceae bacterium | reverse complement strand
CCCTCGCGTGCCTCCCGCCCGGGCGGCGGCGGCATCGCGCACACCACCTCCGAGCGGCGACCGGTCGGATCGAACGTCACCCGTTCGCGCCTCGTGCACGAACGGCACGTCCCCACGCCCACCGACCCGCCTTCGACGGTGCACCACACCGTGTGATGCACCTCCTCCGCGCCCCCGGGCCCGACGATGCGCTGCTCGCGCATGGGTGTGGTCACAGCGTCCGGATGGGTTGCCATGGGCCCTGGCCACTTCAAGGGCCATGCCGCGCGCCCGCGAGCGCTGCGAACCCTCCCCACCGCAAGGCGTGCGCACCCGCCGCCGCCGAAACGCAGCTCTTGCGGGCCCCGTGCCCCCGCGTCCCCAGGGCGCGATTGGCACCCCGCTTGCGACTGGCGGGTTCCCCGGCGCGGCCCCGTTGGCTAGGGTCGCCCCCGGAAATGGCCGAGACCTTGTTCGAGGAGCTCAAGCGCTACGTCGGCTTCGCCGGCGAGGATGAGGCGGCGCTGCGCGCCATCTACCCCCTCGCCCACCCGGAGTTCGCCCGCATCGCCGCGGTCTTCTACCAGCGCATCCTCGACCACGACGGCGCGCGCCAGGCGCTGGAGGGTGGCGAGAGCGCGGTGGGCCGGCTGAAGATCACGCTGGTGGCGTGGATGGACTCGCTGCTCCAGGGTCCCTGGGACGAGGCGTACTACGAGCGCCGCGCGCGCATCGGCCGGGTGCACGTCCGGATCGCCCTCCCCCAGCAGTACATGTTCGGGGCGATGAACGTGCTCCGCCAGGAGCTGAACGAG
The DNA here is from genome assembly GCA_035637895.1 of Myxococcaceae bacterium. Classification (GTDB taxonomy): domain Bacteria; phylum Myxococcota; class Myxococcia; order Myxococcales; family Myxococcaceae; genus DASRBA01. The sequence goes on along the minus strand of DASRBA010000431.1, from coordinate 11,209 downwards.
GTCCTGGACCGGAAGCTCCTCAGCCAGCCGGATATGCTGCGCTCCGCCCGCCTGGCGCTCGGAAAGATCCTCGACCTCGAGCTGGCGATCATGCTCCACACCTACCGGGAGGACCTGCTCGCCCAGCAGTCGCGGGTGGAGCGCCTGTCCACCTTCGGCCAGCTGATCGGCTCCATTGGCCACGAGCTGCGCAACCCGCTCAGCGTGATCGAGACCTCCCTCTACATCATCAAGGGCCGCACCGAGGCCGACGAGCGCGCCCAGAAGCACGTCACCCGCATCGGCGAGCAGCTGGGCATCGCCAACGACATCATCACCAAGCTGCTGGACATGATCCGGGACCGGCCGCTCCAGCGGTCGCCGGTGGACCTGAAGGAGCTGGTGCACGCCGCGGCGGAGTCGGTGAAGCGGCCGCCGGAGGTGGCGCTCGACTTCGCCGGGCTGGAGGGCCTCCCCGAGGTGGCGGGCGATCCGGTCCAGCTCCGGCAGGTGCTGGTCAACCTGGTGGACAACGCCGTCCACGCCGCCTCGCCGGCGGGCCGGGTGCGGGTCACCGGGTCCACGGGCGAGGGCCAGGTCATCCTCACCGTGGAGGACAGCGGCAAGGGCGTGGACGAATCCATCCGCGCCCGCCTGTTCGAGCCGCTGATCACCACCAAGGCCAAGGGCATCGGCCTGGGGCTGGCGCTGGTGAAGCGGATCGTGGAGCGGCACGGCGGGACGATGGGGTACCAGCGGTCCTCGCTGGGGGGCGCGGCGTTCTCGATGCGGCTGCCGTTTGGAGGATGACGTGGGGAAGTACCTCTTGGTCGACGACAACGAGGCCTTCGCGGAGAACGTCGCCGAGATCCTGCGCGACGACGGCCACGAGGTGGTCACCTCGTCCGCGGGCGAGGACGCCCTCCGGCGCGTGAGGCAGGACCGCTTCGACGTCCTGATCACCGACATGAAGATGCCCAACATGGGCGGGGCCCGCCTGGTGCACGAGCTGCGGCGCGTGGACCCAGGCATGCCGGTGATCGTGATCACCGCCTACAGCGGCGACGAGGACCTCAAGATCGCCCGCGCCGAGGGGCTGCTGGCCATCCTCTCCAAGCCTCCCAACCTCCCCCGCCTGCGGGAGCTGCTGGCCGTGGCCCGGCGCGACGGGCTGGTGGCGCTGATCGAGGACGACGAGGCCCTCTCCGACAACCTGAGCGAGGTGTTCCGCGCCCGCGGCTTCACCGCGGTGCAGGCGGCCAGCGTGCTGGAGGCGGAGAAGATGCCCTCGGTGCGCCCGTTCGTGGCGGTGACGGACCTGCGCGTCCCGGGCGGCCCGGACGGCGAGGCGATGCGGCGGCTGGTGATGCGCTACCCCGGCCTGCCGGTGGTGGTGATCACCGGCCACTCGGACGTCGTCCCGCCGAGGGAGAACGCCGGCCTGTTCCGCAAGCCGTTCGACCCCGCCCTCCTGTTGGCGCGCCTGGAGGAGCTGCACCGCGAACGCCCGCGCCCAGGGACCGCCTGATGGTGGTGGACCCGGGCATCCCGCGCGTCCTGGTGGTCGACGACAACCACGACTTCGCCGACAACCTCCAGGAGATCCTCAGCGCCGAGGGCTACGCGGTGGCGGTGGCGCCCAGCTGCGCGGCGGCCCGCGAGGCCGCCCGGGAGGGCGCGGACCTGGCGCTGGTCGATCTCCGCCTCCCGGACGGCGACGGCATCGCGCTGGCCTCGGAGCTGAAGGCCGCCCTCCCCGACCTGGAGGTGATCCTCCTCACCGGCCACGCCACGCTGGAGTCCGCGGCGGCGGCGGTGCGCGCGGGGGCGGCCGCCTACCTGCTCAAGCCGTACGCCACCCCGGAGCTGCTGGCCACGGTGGAGCAGGCGATGCGGCAGGTGCGCCTGCAGACCGAGAAGCGCGAGCTGGCCCGCCGCGCCCAGGTGGCCGAGAAGCTGGCGGCGGTGGGGACGATGACCGCCGGCCTCTCGCACGAGATCCGCAACCCGCTCAACGCGGCGGCGCTGCAGCTCACCGTGCTGGAGCGGCGGGTCAAGAAGCTCCCCCAGGACCAGCAGCAGCCGCTGATGGAACCGCTGACCCTGGTGCGCGACGAGATCCGCCGGCTGGACCACGTGCTGGAGGACTTCCTCCAGTTCGCGCGCCCGGTGCAGCTGGTCCCGCGGCCGGTGGACGTCGCCGCGCTGGTGCGCGCGGTGGGCCGCCTCTACGCCGAGGACGCCCGCGCCCGGAAGATCGACCTGCGGCTGGAGGCGCCGGAGCTGCCGCCCGTCGCCGGCGAGGAGGGCCGGCTCAAGCAGGTGCTGGTCAACCTCACCCTGAACGCGCTCGACGCCACGCCCTCCGGGGGCTGGGTGAGGCTCTCCGCGCGGCGGGTGGGCCCCGACCAGGTGGAGCTGAGGGTGGAGGACGGCGGGCGCGGCATCCCGGAGGAGATCCTCCCCCGCATCTTCGAGCCGTTCTTCACCACCAAGGCGCAGGGCTCCGGCCTCGGGCTCCCCATCGTCCACACCATCGTCACGCAGCACGGGGGGACGATCCGCGCCAGCAACGCGCCGGGCGCCGGGGCGCAGTTCGTCATCCGCCTCCCGCTGACCCAGCCCCGGCTTACGACGGGGTGATCCCCTCGCCCTCGCCGTCCTCGTCCTCGGCCCCCTCGTGGTCGGCGCGCGGCCCGCGCCCCCCGGTGCCGTACTCCTTGAGCCGGTACTGGATCTTCCGCACCGAGATGCCCAGCACCTCCGCGGCGCGCGCGGTGGAGCCGCTCACCATCTCCAGCGTCTTCAAGATCGCCTCGCGCTCGATCTCGTAGAGGGTGGCGCCGGGGATGAGCGCGCCCGGCGTCCGGCTGGCGCGCGGCCCGCGCAGGGTGGGCGGGAGGTCGTCCGCGGTCAGCTCGGCGCCCTGGGACAGCACCACCGCGCGCTCCACCACGTTCTCCAGCTCGCGCACGTTGCCCGGCCAGCCGTGGGCCAGGAGCGCGTTGAGCGTGCCCGGCGCCAGCCCGGTCACCGACTTGCCGTAGGCGGCGGCGTACTTCTCCACGAAGTGGCTCACCAGCGCCGGGATGTCCCCCTTGCGCTCGCGCAAGGGCGGCAGCGTCACCGCCACCACGTTGAGCCGGTAGTAGAGGTCCTCGCGGAACTTGCCCGCCTTCACCTCCGCCGCCAGGTCGCGGTTGGTGGCCGCCACCAGCCGCACGTCCACCTTCAGCGTCTGGGTGCCGCCCACCCGCTCGAACTCCTTGGTCTGCAGCACGCGCAGGAGCTTGATCTGCAGCGAAGGCGTGATCTCGCCGATCTCGTCCAGGAACAGGGTGCCGCCGTCGGCCAGCTCGAAGCGGCCCTCGCGCCGCCCCACCGCGCCGGTGAAGGAGCCGCGCTCGTGGCCGAACAGCTCGCTCTCCAGCAGCGTCTCCGAGAGCGCGGCGCAGTTCACCTTGATGAACGGCTTGTCCTTGCGCGGCGACTCCTCGTGGATGGCCTGGGCGATCAGCTCCTTGCCGGTGCCGGACTCGCCCAGGATGAGCACCGTGGCCTTGGTGGGCGCGGTGCGCTTGACCACGTCGAACACCGCGTGCAGCTGGGCCGATTCGCCGATGATGGCGGGGAAGCGGTAGCGCTCCCGCACCCGCTCCCGCAGGTGCTCCGCCTCCCGCTGCAGGCGCCGCTTCTCCAGCGCCTTCTCCAGCACCACCAGGACCGCGTTCACGTCCAAAGGCTTGGTGAGGAAGTTCTCCGCCCCCGCGCGCATCGCCTCCACCGCGGCCTCGATGCTGGCGAAGGCGGTCATGATGATGAAGATGGCCTCGCTCTGCTGCTCCCTCGCCTTCTTCACCAGCGCGATGCCGTCCAGCTTGGGCATCCGCACGTCCGCCAGCACCACGTCCGGGGAGAAGCTGGCCAGCCGCTCCAGCGCCTCCTCGCCGTCCGCCGCCTCCGCGACCTCGTACTTCTCCTCCTGCAGGATGGTGCGGAGGGCCTCGCGAGCGTTCTGCTCGTCGTCCACCACCAGGATTCGCTCTTTCGTCGCCATGTGGGATCACCGTAGCAAAAGGGTTGCCGCGCGGACCCTGCGGGATGGGTGCTGATCCGGCGCAAGCGTTGCGCGCCGGGTCACTGGCGACGTGCCCGTCGCAAGGATTGCGTCGCCGGCCCACGCCGCGCAGGCGCACCAGGGGGCCGGCCCGGCGGGCGGCCGGCGGCATGTGGGTTGCTCAGGTGTGGGGTGAAGGGAGGCATCCCATGGTCATTCTGTGGGGGACGGCACCCGCGGGCGCTCCGGGCTGACCGGGTCGCTGATGGGGTTCCGCGTCTCAGGCGCTGGCCGCCGCCGCCGCGGCCGGTGCTGCTGGCGAAGGCGGCGCAGGAGTGATTCGGAGGGTCGAACGATGAAGCGCATCCTGGTGGGGTTCGACGGATCGGACCAGTCGCGGCGCGCGGCGCGGCTGGGGGCGGAGATGGCGTCCGCCACGGGGGCGGCGGTCACGCTCACCGAGGTGGTCCCGCAGCTGCTCATCCCCGGCGACGCCGCCGGGATGATGACCGCGGAGCTGATGGCGCGCGATCACCAGCTGGCCGCGGAGCACCTCACCGCCGCCGCGGCGGAGCTGCGCGCCGGCGGCCGGCCGCTGGAGGTGACGACCGAGGTGCTGGAGGGATCGCCGCCCGCCGAGATGGCGCGCGCCGCCAACGAGGATCCGGAGGTGGAGCTGGTGATCGTCGGCCGGAGCGGCAAGGGCGCCATCCAGCGCGCCATCCTCGGCAGCGTGGCCAGCCGCCTGGCGCACGCCTGCACCAAGCCGGTGATGATCGTCTGACGCGCCCGGCGCGGAGCCTCAGTGCGGCGCGGCGAGGGCCGGCATCTCGATCTCCTCCTGCTGCGCCACCTCCACCCGGTTCCGCCCCGCGGCCTTGGCGCGGTAGAGCGCCAGGTCCGCCTGGCGCACCAGGTCCTCGGTCCCGCCGTCCGGCTCGCGCACCGCCAGGCCCAGTGACCCGGTGAGGACCACCTCGCGCCCCTCGCCCACCTGCAACGGCGTGCGCTCCAGCGCGCGGCGGACGCGTTCGGCGACGCGGCGGGCTTCCTCCTCGCGCGCGCCCGGGCAGAGCACCGCGAACTCCTCGCCGCCCACCCGGCACGCCACGTCGCACGAGCGCACCGAACCGGTGATCAGCCGCGCCACGTGCGCCAGCGCGTCGTCCCCCACAGGGTGCCCGTAGGTATCGTTCACACCCTTGAAGTGGTCCAGGTCCAGCATGAGCAGCGAGAGCGGCTGCTCGGCGCGGTCGGCCCGCGCGCACTCCTCGCGAAGCCGCTCCTGGAAGTAACGGCGGTTGCGCAGGCCGGTGAGCGGATCGGTGGTGGCCAGCTCCTGGTAGCGCCGGTTCACCTCCTCCAGCCGCACCGCGCGTACGCGCGCTCGATCCAGCGCGTCCCCCAGGAACGCAGCCGCGGCGGTCATGACCACCATCGGCGAGACGATGAGGTAGGCGTACAGCATCGGCGAGTGGAACGTGGGGAGACCCAGGCGCGCCAGGGCGTACCAACCGGCGGGCGCACCCAGAGAGAGGACCGCCCCGCCGAGGGCGATCCATCCGGCAAGTGGGGTGAAGTGGCGGGTAGAAGGAGACATGTCCGACCCTGAGCGTGTGCGAACCGCATGCCGCGCCCCAGGCGGGGTCCGGTTTCACGCCCGGGCGAGGATCTCGTCCTCGAGCAGCGTCTCCAGCGCCAGCCCCAACTCGCCGTAGAACCCATCCGCCTTGCGGAGTTGGCCGGCGAGCGTGGCCAGGCACATCCCCGCGTGTGAGGAGAGGTAGCGGCGCTCCAGCGTGCCCAGCCGCCGTGCTTCCTGCGCATCGCCATGCACGGCGGCGTCGGCGGCGCGCTGATTCAGCGCCGCGAGCACCTCCAACTCCCGGACCTTGTCCGCGGATGGTCTCAGGCCGACGGCGGCGTAGGCGGCATCGGGCACAGAGGAGTAGGAGGGCTCGCAGGCCAGGTCCACGGAGCCGGCGATCAATCGATCGCGGTACTCGCGGCGCGCCGACATGAGGTCCGGCGCGGCGGCGAGCTCCCGGAGGACGTCGAGCGGGCGCGCGCCGGCCGCGGGGGCGCCGAGCGGGTGGCGCGAGAGCACGGCGCGGAGCACGAGCAGGTCGTCGTGGGCGGGTGGCTGGCGCAGCAGCCGGCCGACGGCGGCGTAGAGGTCGGCCCGGATGCGGTACCGCTCGGCGATCTCTTCCAGCCCCGAGGTCATGCGGCACCTCAATCCAACCTGCGTGCCAAGCGTCGATGCGTGCTCGGCGGGCGCGGCGGTGGTGCAAGCGCTGCGCTCCCCTCCTCTCCCGCGCACCCACTGCGCGCCGGAGGACCCTCCTGGAAGCGGCGAGGCCCCGGCACCAAGCCTGCATTCCCCCTCCCTGCCGGTTTCCAAGACCTTCGAGGTGAATCTCATGGAGCTCGCGCTTTGGTGTTTGTTCCTGGCGGCCTTGCTGTCCACCGTGCTGGCGACCATCGGAGTCGGGGGATGGCCGCGCCACACCTGAGAGCGCTCGCCGCGTTCTGTCTCCCCCTGGCTGCGTCGGCGGTCTCGGCGGCTCCCGGCCCGGCGTCGGTGGTCGACGCGATGCCCCCGGCCACGGTGGAGGCGTTGTTCCTCGAGCCGCTGCAGCGGATGGACCCGGCGATGGCCGGGCTCTCCGCCGCGTTGGGCCGGTCCCCGTCCGGGCCGCCGCGCGACGTGCTGTCGTTGCTGGGCGACGAGGACCGGCTCGGGCTGCGCTGACCGCTGGACGAACCGCGGGCGGGCACTACAGTGAGCGGCCATGCTCGGCGCTCGGTGGATGCTGGGACTGGTTGCGGCGCTCGCGGCCCAGGCGGCCTGGGCCGGGGCGGACGGCGGCGTCGGAGAAGAGACGCTGGCCCCGCTGATCGAGGACGGCTCCGGACAGCCGCCCGCCAACCCCGGGGCGACGCCCGGCGCTCCGCCCGGCCCCGGCCGGCCGGCCACGCCCTCCGCGGAGCCGGACGACACGGTGATGGTGCAGGTGCCGACGCGCGGGGCCGTGCCGATGGAGTGGGCGCCGTCGGTGGTCACCGTGCTGGGGCGCGAGGACATCCAGTCGCTGGGGTACCGGTCGCTCAAGGAGGCGCTGCGCAACGCCCTGGGGTTCGACGTCAACGACGACGGCGCCTGGGTGGACATCGGCACGCGCGGGCTGAACGCCAGCGGGACGCACGGCGGGATGCTGCGGGTGATGGTGGACGGCCACGACATGGCCTGGCGGCAGCTCGGGTGGAACCTGGTGGACCGGAGCTGGGCGGACCTGGACGACGTGGACCGGATCGAGATCGTCCGCGGGCCCACCGCGGCGGTGTGGGGGAGCGGCGGCGTGGGCGGGGCGATCAACGTCGTCACCCGCGACTGGACGAAGCTCAAGGGCGCCGAGGGGACCTTCGGCGTCACCGGCGCGCTGGACGGGCAGTTCGCCTCCGCGCGCGTGGGCGGCGTGGTGGGCGACGTCTCGCTGTACGGATCCTTCTCCTACGCCGCGGACGACGCGGACCCGGCGCTGCCGCCGCTGCGCGAGTTCCTGCTGCTCTCCCCCACCACCCAGGTGCGCGTCGCCGGCGAGCGGCAGGAGGCCGCCACCGTGAACCTCAAGGCGCGGTGGCGGGACTTCGAGGGAACGCTGTGGCACGGGAGGTCCGACCTGGGGTCGCCGCTGTTCCCGCTGAGCGAGCTGGGCGGCGACGACACGCGGCTGGTGAGCGACCGCACCGTGGCGCGCCTGGCCTGGTCGCGCGAGCTGCTGCCGGCGTTGAAGGTGCGCGGGGAGCTGGCGCTGGACCAGATCGCCTTCGACCCGGCCACGGTCTACGAGAACCAGCCGGGGGAGCCGCTCCCCGGAGACCCGGGCGTCGACGTGGCGGGCCACTTCCTGCGGAAGATCGTCGCCTTCGACCGGCGCACGGAGGGGCACGCGGAGGTGCGGTACGCGTTCAGCGACATCATCCGCGCGGCGGGCGGGCTGGACGTGGAGTGGCTGAGCGCGGTGCAGTCCTACTTCCCGGAGCTGTACGCGGCGGAGGGGCTGGTGGAGCCGCGGCTCGCGGACCTGCACCTGGGCGCGTGGGCCGACGCGCAGTTCCACGTGTTCGAGATGATGGAGCTGAGCGCGTCCGCCCGGTACGAGTTGGACCAGCTCTCCGGGTCCACGGTGACGCCGCGGGCGGCGGCGGTGCTGCACCTGCCGGCGGACGTGTACGTGAAGGGGCTGTACGGCAGCGGCTTCCGCGAGCCGTCCATCCAGGAGCTGCGCTCGTTCCGGAAGGCCCTGGGGTTGTACGGGAACCCGACGCTCTCGCCGGAGACGTCGCTGACGGGCGAGTTGGAGATCGGCTACGCGCCCGGATCGCTGCGGGTGAGCGTGGTGGGGTTCCTCACCCGGGTGAACGGGCTGATCAGGTACGGGGACCTCCGGCAGCCGGGGACGACGCTGGAGGGCGAGTCGTTCTTCCCCGCCCCGGGGCGGCCGGACGCGGCGGCGGCGTACCAGCAGTTGGAGAACCGTGACTTCGCCACCACCGCGGGCGCGGAGCTCGACGTGCGCTTCGAGCCGGTGCCCTCCCTGGCGCTCCAGGCCCAGGCCAGCCTGCGCCGGCCGCGGGACTCGTCGGACCAGCGGCTGCCGTACTCGGCGGAGTGGATCGCCGGCGCGTCCGCCGTCTGGCGCCCCACGAAGGCGTTGACCACCACGCTGCGGGTGCTCGCCACCGGGGACCGGCCGGTGCCGGCGCAGGGGCTGGCGGAGGTGGGGTTCCCGATGTGGACGGCCGACGCGGACCCCACGACGAGCACCCCGCCCTCGGTGATCGCCACCGCGGTGGTCCGGGCCATGCTCTCCGAGAAGGTGGCGCTGGAGGTGAAGCTGGACAACGTGACCGACACCTGGTGGTACGACGCCGGACCGGTGGTGCTCTATCCCCAGCGGCGCTTCCAGGTCTCCGCCTGGATCAGCGCGTCGCTGTGAGGTGGGCGCGCGCGTGTTCCTCAACATCGACGCGGGTGAGCTGGAGGAGGAGCCGGAGGCGATCTTCGCGCTCGCCCAGGTGGTGAACATCGCCTGCGGCGGGCATGCGGGCGACGACGCGTCGATGGGGAAGGCGCTGGAGCGGTGCGCGCGGCTGGGCGCGGCGCCGGGCGCGCACCCCAGCTTCGAGGACCGGGAGCACTTCGGGCGGCGGCGGCTGGAGGTGGCGCCGGCGGCGCTGCGGGCGCAGGTGGCCGGGCAGTGCGCGCGGCTGCGGGCGCTGGCGGAGCGCGGCGGGCAGCGGGTGGCGTGGGTGAAGCCGCACGGGGCGCTGTACCACGCGGCGAACGAGGCGCGGGCGTTGGCGGAGGCGGTGGTGGGTGGGGCGGTGGACGCGCTGGGGGCAGAGGTGACGGTGCTGGGGCCACCGCGGGGCGCGCTGCGGGAGGCGGCGGAGCGGGCGGGGCTGCGGTTCGCGCGGGAGGGGTTCGCGGACCGGGGGATGCGGGCGGACGGGTCGCTGGTGCCGCGCGGGGAGCCGGGGGCGTTGCTGGAGGATCCGGCGCTCGCGCGGGCGCAGGCGACGCGGCTGGCGCTGGGTGGGAGGGTGGACACGATCTGCGTGCACGGGGACACGCCGGGAGCGGTGGCGATCGCGGAGGAGGCGCGGCGGGTGGTGGAGGCGGGGATGGTGGCGCTGGGGGACGGGGCGGGGCGGCTGTCGCTGCCGCCGGGCGCGGAGGCGAGCGCGGTGCTGGAGGCGCTGCGTGGGACGGCGGGGGTGACGGACGCGGTGGTCACCGAGCAGCACGCGGCGTTCTACTTCCACCCGCTGCGGCCGCCGGAGGATCCGCTGGGGGCGCTGGAGCGGGCGAGGGACATCTCGCCGCCCACGCCGATGCTCCACCGGGTGCGGGTCCGGTACGACGGGCCGGATCTGGAGGAGGTGGCGCGGCGCGCGGGCCGGTCGCGGGAGGAGATCGTGCAGTTGCACGCCGGGGGCGAGTACCGGGTGCAGGTGATCGGGTTCCTGCCCGGGTTCGCGTACCTGGGCGATGTGCCGGAACCGCTCCGGCAACCGCGCCTGGGCTCGCCGCGGACGCGCGTCCCCCGGGGCGCGGTGGCAGTGGCGGGGAGGCACACGGCGATCTATCCGCTGGATTCGCCCGGGGGGTGGAACCTGATCGGCATGGCGATCGACTTCACGCCGTTCCATCCGGATAGAGGGACGATCTGGGCGTTGGGCGATCGGGTGCGCTTCGTGCCGGAGACGCCGTGAGGTTCGCAGGTATTGATGGCGCGCTCGCGTGCGAATCATTCGGCTGCGCACAGCAAGCACCATTCACCCGCGCAAAGCGCACACCATTCATTCGCGCGCAGCACGGCCCGTTCATTCGCGCGCAGCACGGACCGTTCATCCGCGCGCAGCACGGACCGTTCATCCGCTCGCAGCACGGACCGTTCATCCGTGCGCAGCACGGACCGTTCATCCGCTCGCAGCACGGACCGTTCATCCGTGCGCAGCACGAACCGTTCATCCATGCGCAGTGCGAACCGTCCATCCGTGCGCAGTGCGAACCGTCCATCCGTGCGCAGTGCGAACCGTCCATCCGCGCGCAGTGCGAACCGTCCATCCGTGCGCAGTGCGAACCGTCCATCCGCGCGCAGCACGAACCATTCATCCGCGCGCAGCACGAACCCTCCATCCGCTCACAGCACGAACCGTCCATCCGCGCGCAGCACGAACCGTCCATCCGTGCGCTGCACGAACCGTTCATCCGTGCGCAGCGCGAACCATTCATCCGTGCGCAGCGCGAACCATTCATTCCTGCGCAGCGCGCAACCAACCATCTGGAGGCGCCGTGACGGAACTGGAGGTCGCCTCAGCTGGCGCGCCGGCGATGGTGCAGGACGGCGGACGGCCCGGGCGGATGCACCAGGGCGTGCCGCGCGGTGGGCCCATGGTCCCGGAGCTCCTCGGGGCCGCCAACGCGTCGCTCGGCAATGCGCCCGGGGCTGCCGGCCTGGAGTGCTTCGGCGAGCTGCGCCTCAAGGTCTCCGGTGAACCGCTCTGGATCTCCGTCGACGGGAGGCCTTCTCTGCTCGCCGCAGGCGACCCGTTCCTCGTCGATCGCCCCACCACCCTCCTCACCCGCTACGTCGCCTTCCG